>CBFGYM010000018.1:0-38429 GCA_965653045.1 uncultured Gammaproteobacteria bacterium | reverse complement strand
CGACAATAAAACAACGCATTTATATCACGGATTTAAGACACAAGGGCGTGATTAGACAAATGTGTTTTTTACATTTGGCGTAATCCGCCATCGATTAAAGCTTTTTAAAATTTTAAAAGCGTTTAGGGTTGGCGGATTACGCGGCGAAAAACACGCCGCTAATCACGCCCTACGCTTCGTTTGAATGCAGTTTAGCAATGAAGCGCTCGGTGTTTCTTAATATTATATTAAGATAATACTGGTATTATGCTAACCTACTAAATTATTTATAAAGGTATGTAAGATATGCCGAGTCAAGAAAAATTACGCAAAGAATATGCCGCACTGATTGAGCTAATGCTTGAAACCGGCGTTGCTGAATATGATAACGACACAACACAAAACGAACCTAACAATGATAGTATTATTGCCTATTCAATTACACGTTCGCAGCCTTGCACTATTAACCACTCACAACACACTAACGTGCATTTTTCAAACCCAATAGCACCGGAGCGTTTGTTCAAAAACAATGAATTAGACCCGCGCGCATTTAAAGCGTTTAAAAAAAATATACTGCTTTATATTAAAGACTTGAATGAGAAGAGAGTCGGCTTATGCGCCTATAACCAAGTTAATTATTTTTTAAATAAAATTGATATAACCTATAATGAACCTTACTCAGCGATGTGTGCGATGCGTGAAATTCGTGAAGCCTTAGTCAGAAACGAATTACCCGATTTGAATTCTATCAAACAATTAAATAATGCTTTTGCCAACCTCAAGAAAAAACTTTCCGCTGAAAAAAGATCTCTTATCGGTGATAAAATTATTTCTGCGTTTCTTCGCTTTAGAAAAGCACTCACCTATTCATTCGAATCAAAAAAAGCATTAACTTCCCGAATTAAAGATAAGAAAAACAAGATTGCTGCGTTACAACGCAACATCGTGCCACTCTCTCAATGCACTTCAGCGCTAACCCTTTTCGGGAAATCCATTAAACCCGTAAAGAATAAAATTCAAGATCAGCGCGACAAAGCAAAACAACAAGCAGCAGCCGAAAGACGAGAAGCAGAAGAAAGAAAATACCGCCGATCCAAATATCATCATTATGACCGCGGCGGATATCTTTCAAGAGAAGAACAAAGAGTGCTCAACAGCCTAAGCATCGGCGATATGTTTGCCATTGAACCCGTTGGCACCACATTTGCACTTGGCGCTGCGTTATTCTCGTTTTAATATTTTTTATATTATAAAGCTTTATAAAAAATGCGCCCCTTTGCCCCCTCCGAAGGATAGACGCATAATTTAACGAAACAATGGGTTTTTACCGCTTCTAGTTTATTAGCACAAAGCGAAGAAGTGCTTGTAGCCGTTGTTATTTTCCGAGCATAAAGACGAGCGCCGAGACGTGAAGCTGAATCTGCCGGCGGTGCGCGGGAACGCACCGAGTGGTCGCTCGCCGGGAGCGAGTCGGCCACGACGGCAGATTCAGCGAACGGCGAGGGCAGTGCGTTTTTTGCACCGCGAAGTCAGCGAGAAAAATAACAACGGCGGAAAGCACGAATGAGTGTTGTGGGTATACAGGCTTTTAAAAGCTTCAAGATATCTCACGCGCCTTCAGCCTGAGTGATCCCCAGAAAATGGGTAAAAAGTAAATAAGCAACTATTTGATAAGATAGAAAATATTGAAATTGCATGACCCACATGTTCCAATGCTGTTTCTTACGACATAAAGGAACGGGTCATGCAACAAAAGGGATTATTACATAAAATCTTTAAAAAGAAATCATTTAACGTTCATTCTTATACATTGAACAATTTATTTCAATCATCAGAAATTCTTATTCGTACAAACAAATTAAATCTATCAACTTTAGGCAGAAATTTCTCTAAAGAGAATAAACAACGTAGTAACATAAAAAAAATAGACCGATTATTAGGGAATGACTCTTTACAAAATGAAAGTATCTTTTTTTATCAAGCACTGACTGAGTTTCTCATTTATAAAAAATCAACGCCTTGGATTCATATTGATTGGTCCTGCATTAGCTCGGTCACAAACTTATATTTATTACGAGCAAGCCTTTCAATGTCGGGGCGCTCTATTGTTATCTATGAAGAATGCCATCCAAAGAAAAATGAAAATAATCAGGTTACGCATACTAACTTTCTAAACAATTTAAAATCTATATTACCCAGCTCTGCAAAGCCCATTATTGTAACAGATGCAGGATTTAGAGCTTCCTGGTTTAGCAATGTTGTAACATTAGGCTGGGATTTTGTTGGCCGTATAAGAAATAAAAATAGTGTATTTCTTGATTCTTCTAAAAATTGGCAATTAAGTGGTAGTTTATATAAAAAAGCCACTTCAATACCCACTTTTCTAGGGGGAGGCACTTTAACTAAAAGAAAAAAGATTTTTGTAAATTTTATTTTACACAAAGGAAAAAGTAAAAATCGGGGAAGAAAAAATAAAAGGGAAGATTTAAGACCTGGAAATATGTGTGAGCGTTATTCAAAATCGCATAAAGAGCCTTGGTTGCTAGCAACGACTTTAGAAAGTTCTGACGATTTGGCGTTAAAAACTGTGAACATTTACCGTCAAAGAATGAGAATAGAAGAAAATTTTAGAGATACAAAATCAACTCGTTTTGGGTTTGGACTAAATGAGTGCCGCACTCGTTCAACTGAAAGAATGAAAATACTACTACTGATTGGGGCGATAGCCACATTTTTATGCTGGATAGCTGGAGTTAGTGCAGATGCTGATGGGATTGCTTCAGATTTTCAAGTTCAGTCAGCTAAGTTTAAAAGATCAATTTCAATCGTTTATTTAGGGAAGGAGGTATTGAAAAGAAGGATGAAAATTACCAAGAAGCAATTTTCTTATGCTATAAAATTGCTCTTAGATATTTCAATAAATTCACAAATGGAGAGATCGCTATGATCGATTTTGTGGGGATCACTCAGGCCTTCAGCGCTTAAGGCGAGTGTGGGTTGCGCCTACCTGGGGCGTCGGTTACGCTACGCGCAACCTTTGCCCCAGGCTAAGATGTTATTGGCTTTCAGCCAATTAACAGCGAAGCGTTGGTTATTTTAATATATGTTTATCGAGTAACGTGATTCGCTCGCGCAGGGAGTCGATTTCTTCCATGAGGGATAGGGCAAGGCCCACGCCGGCTAGGTTGATTTCGAGGTCGCGTTGCAGGCGGGTGGCGATTTGGAGGCGTTTGAGTTGTTCAGCATTGAAGCGTTCTTGTTCTTGGCGAATAATGTCGTGCGCGATGAGCTCGAGAAGTGCATCGATTGAAAGCCCTGTTAATTCACTTAATTCTTCCAGGGTATAATATTTCTCTTGTGTGTAGTCGGCAATAATAATCATGTTCAGCCCACCCAATGTTCGCGTGGATTATACGGCATGGTTTCAGCCATTTTCTGATAAAGCGAGCGCTGTTCATCGTTATGCGGTGTGGGTGCCATAATTTGCAAAATCGCGTATTGATCACCGGTATCGGGTTTACCTGGCATGCCGCGACCACGCAAACGTAATTTTTGCCCTGACTGCGACGCCGGCGCTAACTTCAACCCCACAGACCCACCCAAGGTTGGCACTTTAATTTCCGCGCCCAAAGCCGCTTCCCACGGCGTGACGGGTAAGGTTAAATACACATCCTTCCCTTGCAGGGTAAAAAACGTATGCGGTTGAATATCAATTTCTAAATATAAATCACCGGCGGGTGCACCGCCCAACCCCGGCGCGCCCTGCCCCGCTAATCGTAGCTGCTGGCCTTGCGTGGCGCCTGCTGGAATGGTCACCTTCAAGGTTTTAACGGTTGAACTCACCTGACCTTGTGCATCTACCGTTGGCACATGCAATTGCAAGGTGCGAGAACCGCCTTTAAAGGCTTCTTCTAAGGTTACCAACACTTTCGCATGCTGATCTGACCCGCGCTGCTGAAACCCGCCAAAGTCTTCACCTTCAAAATGAGAACGACGTCCGCGCGCACGGCCACCACCAAATAATTCAGAAAAGAAATCACTAAACTGCGCGGCATCTTCTGCTGAAAACCCTTGTGATTGTCTTTGCTGCTGCCACCCCGGTGGCGGACGAAAATCTTGCCCTGCTTTCCAATTCGATCCTAATTCATCATAAGCCTTACGCTTTTCAGGGTCTTTCAACACATCGTAGGCTTCTTGCAGATTTTTGAATTTTTCTTCAGCGTTGGCTTCTTTACTCACATCAGGATGGAACTTACGCGCCAACCGACGGTAAGCCGTTTTAATGTCGTCTGGCGTTGCGGTTCTCGCAACGCCCAACACTGCATAGTAGTCTTTATAATCCATGCACTACGCTTCTTCTGGCAATCTCACGGTTAATACATCGCATTTTGCGCCGTGTAAAATGGCATTTGCGGTTGACCCTAATAATAAAGACAGCCCATGTCGACCGTGGCTGCCGCAAACAATTAAATCAGCACGAGCCTCATCAGCGGTTTCTAAAATTTTGGTTTTCGTGGGGCCTACTTCAACATGTGTATGTTCTTTTGAAACTGACAACTGCTGCGCAAGCGCATCAATACCGGCTTTCGCTTCGTTAATCAGTTGGCCTTCAATGTCTTCGATGCCTAAATACGCATAGCTATAGCCTGGCAGCGGCTCAACCACGTGAATAATGCTTAATTGCGCATTGGTTAAATCACGTAACGATTTAACTTTCTGAATAAGGTATTCCGTATCATCAGATAAATCTGTCGCGAACAAAATATGTTTATACATAGACACTTCCTTTTATCTAAAAACTAAACCGTTGCTTTCGTCTTTGAAAACACAACTTTATCTTGCTTGAAGCCAACCTCGATGGTATCGCCGGGCAAAAATTCGCCAGCTAACACAGCTTGCGCTAAGGGGTTTTCAACATGTTGCTGAATGGCGCGCTTTAAAGGTCTTGCCCCATATACAGGATCATACCCCGCTTCCGACAAATATGCCAATGCTTCTTCCGTCACCGCCAAGCCGAAATCTCGCTCGGCCAAGCGTGCGCGCAAGCGTTTAATTTGTATCTCTGCGATGTGCTTAATTTGGGCTTGATCCAGTGGATGAAAAACCACCATCTCATCAATACGGTTAATAAACTCAGGTCGTAAATGTTTGCCAACCACTTCCAGCACGGCGTTGCGCATTTCAAAATAATCGCCTGATTTTGAAATATCGTGTATGAGTTCAGACCCTAAATTAGACGTCATCACCACAATTGTATTACGAAAATCAACCGTGCGACCTTGCCCATCAGTTAAACGCCCATCGTCTAATACTTGCAATAATACGTTAAACACATCTGGGTGGGCTTTTTCCATTTCATCAAATAAAATAACCGAGTAAGGTTTTCTTCTCACTAGCTCAGTTAAATAGCCGCCTTCTTCATAACCCACATAACCCGGAGGCGCCCCTAATAAACGAGACACTGAGTGTTTTTCCATGAATTCAGACATATCTAAACGAATAACAGCTTCTTCTGTATCAAATAAAAATTGTGCCAGCGCTTTACAGAGTTCTGTTTTACCAACACCGGTCGGCCCTAAGAATAAGAAAGAACCGACGGGGCGATTCGGATCCGCTAACCCTGCGCGTGAGCGGCGAATCGCATTACACACCGCAGACACAGCTTGGCTTTGGCCAACAATACGTTTACGCAGCGCATCTTCCATGTGAAGTAATTTCTCTTTTTCGCTCTCAAGCATTTTAGACACAGGAATATGTGTCCATTTCGAAACAACTTCTGCAATTTCTTCTTCTGTCACTTTATTGCGGAATAATTGCGTTTCTTTCACTTCACCTTTATCGGCTGAAGCTAATTGTTTTTCAAGGTCGGGAATACGCGCATATTGTAATTCAGCTAAACGACTTAAATTACCTTCGCGGCGTGCAGCTTCAAATTCCATTTTTGCTTTTTCAAGTTCAGCTTTAATTGCTTGTGCATCTTGCAGCGAGCCTTTCTCTGCCTTCCACACTTGATCGAGTTTTTTATATTCGTCTTCAAGTTTATTTAAATCAGATTCAAGTTTTTCTAAGCGTTTTTTAGAGGCTTCGTCTTTTTCTTTCTTTAAGGCTTCACGTTCAATTTTTAATTGGATAATGCGTCTGTCTAAGTTATCCATCACTTCAGGTTTAGAATCGATTTCCATACGGATATTGCTGGCCGCTTCGTCAATTAAATCAATCGCTTTATCTGGAAGATTACGATCGGTGATGTAGCGGTGTGATAAAGTTGCGGCTGCCACAAGCGCAGAGTCTGTAATTTCTACGCCGTGGTGTAATTCATAGCGTTCTTTGAGCCCGCGCAAAATGGCAATGCTGTCAGGCACACTTGGTTCATCAACTAATACACGTTGAAAGCGGCGCTCGAGTGCTGCATCTTTTTCAATGAATTGTCGATATTCATCTAAGGTCGTTGCCCCAACGCAGTGTAATTCACCACGTGCGAGTGCGGGTTTTAACATATTGCCTGCATCCATCGCGCCGTCGGCTTTACCTGCGCCAACCATTGTGTGCAATTCATCGATGAATAAAATAATTTGGCCTTCTTGTTTCGCTAAATCTTTTAAAACAGCTTTTAAACGTTCTTCAAATTCACCGCGGAATTTTGCACCGGCAATTAAAGCGCCCAAATCAAGCGAGAGTAGTTTTTTATCGCGCAAGCCTTCGGGGACTTCACCGTTGATAATGCGTTGTGCGAGGCCTTCAACAATGGCTGTTTTGCCCACGCCCGGTTCACCAATTAACACGGGGTTGTTTTTCGTGCGACGTTGTAATACTTGAATGGTGCGACGAATTTCAGCATCACGGCCAATCACGGGGTCGAGTTTACCTTGTGCTGCACGTTCGGTTAAGTCAATGGTATATTTACTTAATGCGTTTCGTTGATCTTCAGCATTTTGATCTTGCACGCTTTGTCCTCCGCGTTCTTGTTCAATGGCTTTTTCTAAGGCTTCTTTACTGGCCCCGGCTTGTCTTAATAAATCAGCGAGTGAGCCTTTGTCTTCGATGGCAGCGAGTAAAAACAATTCGCTTGAAATGTATTGGTCTTTACGTTTTTGTGCGAGTTTGTCGGTTAAATTAAGAATGCGGTTTAAGTCGTTTGAAATGTGAATGTCACCGCCGGTGCCTTCGACTTTGGGTAAGCGTGCGATAGCCGCATCGAGACGAGTACGAAGCTGTGGCACATTCACATGCGCCGCTGTGAGTATGTGACTTAACCCGCCGCCTTGAGCTTCTAATAAGGCCTTTAAGACATGCTGCGGCTCAATCATGGCCTGATCTTGCCCCAAGGCCAACGACTGCGCATCAGAAAGCGCCGCCTGAAACGAATTCGTTAACTTATCCATTCTCATATAAACCCCCTTTAGACTTAATATTAATATGGGGGTTGTGGGGGTTTATTTCAAGCGGGGGGGGGGGTATCATTTATGGTGTGAAAGCAGCTTGTGGGCTGGCGGGGGACAAACCTTTCAACGTTTGCACCAATCTCGAACGAAGCGTAGGGCGAGATTAGACACGTTTTTTGTGTCCTAATCCGCCAACGTTAAAAGCTTTTTAAAATTTTAAAAGCTTAAAGGCTGGCGGATTACGCGGCGAAAAACACGCCGCTAATCGCGCCCTACGCTTTGTTCGAGGGCATCTTAAAAAACCACAGGAGGTCTTAAAATTTTGCAGCGACTTTCTTATAGATTAAACTATTAATCGTATTTTCAGCAGCCTTAAGGGCGCGTTTGCTTTCGGGTTGCCAGAAGCGGCAAGTGCCGTACATTGTGTTGCTTTTGTAGGCGCGAATGATGGCAGGAATCAGCAAGGCAATAAACGATAAAGCGTTTTCGACAAAACGACGCCAAGTGGGTTTGTCGTGGCTTAATAAAATGGTGCGATCTGCCGTTTCAAGTGCGTCTTTAAATCTCATAATGCGGTTTAAGTTTGAGGTATTGTCCTGTTGTAATATGTTCAATAAATCTGAAAATATCGTTTTTTTCGCTGCTGATATCTCGGGTTGATTCCTTTGATAATCAACTAAAAATTGAAGATGATGAAAAGTTGAATCAATGACCGCTTCTAATGCTGTTGTGTTTTCGTTGATAAAATTCTCATCTTCCTCACTGAGTTCCGCGCCACTCTTTTTCGCTTCTTCAAACCAATAAAGTGCTTGAACTGCGTTACTTTTATTATTTTCTTTGGAAGCCGGCGTATTAACATATAATCTAGCGACAGATAATTTCGCTAAACGAATAGCGTCAAGTGGCTCTACGCAATTCCATGGCATCGCAGCGCAAACATTAAGTGCATCTTTTATCACTTTAATAAAATCTTGAATATCATCATCTGCCATTGTTGCTTGTTCGGGGAGATACAAAGAAAGATATTCAACAAATTTCAGCACTCTTGGCGTTTCACAATGCGCATTATTTTCTGTTAAAAAATGCTGGTCTAATGAACATAGCAATTCAAGATTATTTTTATAATCCATCATCCCTCGTTTTATATCAGGATAGGTCAGATCCACGCGAGAAGATTGAGCTCTTGCCTTCTTAATACCTACCTTGATATAGGATTCTGCTAAAGCAAAACTCGCTTGATATTTAGCATACGCAACGGCATCTTTGCCATGCGCATCTTGCAACCCTGACATGGCTTCTTCCAACTGCTCTCGATACAAAATTACAGTGGCATCAATGGCCTCGAAATATTCATCTTCGTTTAATAATTGATGAATGAAAACATCATCGAGTAATGTTTTCGCGACTAAAACAACATAAATTAAATTATCCTGATAATCAAATGAATATGATTTTTGATTGGCTAAATAGCCTTTTAACAGCGCAATGTATTCATTAACCGAGTAGTCACAAAGAATCCACGCGTCTTGCAGCCTATGATCAAACCATTTGGCTTTTTCTAGCGTTGCCGGATCAGAACACAGCCAATAAAAATCCCTAGCTAATTGCACTCTATTCGCTTCAGTCGTCGTTTGTTCACCCAGCTCACAGCGATTCAAACTCATACGCTACCCTCTATAAATAAGGTCATTAATTGTATTTTCAGCGGCCTTGAGGGCGCGTTTGCTTTCGGGTTGCCAGAGGCTGACCCAAGCCCATACACTGCCTCGTTTTTTTATTTTAAAAAATTGCGCAAATTCTATCACAAAATGCTTATGGATACTTTAAATCGACCAGGTTGTTGTGTTTTTAGTTAATTATCTGTGAGTTACGTAAAACCCGCTTTTAAAATTTTTAAAAGCTTTAAAGATTGGCGGATTACGCGGCGAAAAACATGCCGCTAATCGCGCCCTACGCTTCGTTGTTAAGATGCGCTCGAAAGATGGGTAGAGCGTGATTAGGCAAACGTGTTTTTTACGTTTGACGTAATCCGCCATCGATTAAAGCTTTTAAAAATTAAAAAAGGGGGGGATGGAAAGAGAGAATTTTAAATGGGCCGTCTGCGATTCGAACGCAGGACCAACAAGTTAAAAGCCTGCTGCTCTACCGACTGAGCTAACGGCCCAATTAAAACTCCCGAAGGAAGTGCGTATAATACTGATTCCTCAGAAAAAATCAACGCCCTTGTACGTCTCCCCACAAATATTTATGTAATTGTATCTGAAAACGAACAGGGAGTTGGTCACGAAGTATCCAATCAGCCAGTTCACCGGCCTTCACCTGGGTCGCGCTGGGTGAAAATAGCACTTCACACACCCCCGCCAGGTCGTGTTCAATCATGATCATCTTAGCCCAAGCGTAATCGGCCTCATTACAAATCACGAATTTAATTTGATCATGGGGCAACAGATGCTCTAAATTCTTCCAAAGATTTTTAGACACCTCACCCGAGCCTGGGGTTTTAATGTCCATCACCTTAACCACACGTGGGTCAACGTCTGACACATCTATCGCGCCACTCGTTTCCAAAGAAACCATATACCCCGCATCACACAGCCGCGACAACAACCCTAAACACGCTTTCTGCGCCAAAGGCTCGCCGCCCGTCACAGTGACATAATCAACTGGGTAAGCTTGCACCTTCGCCAAAATGTCATCAAACGTCTGCCACTGTCCGCCTTGGAACGCATAAGCCGTATCACAATATTGACAACGCAGCGGACACCCCGTCAAACGAATAAAAACGGTTGGCAAACCAACCGTTCGTGTTTCACCTTGAAGGGAATAAAATATTTCAGTAAGTCGTAAACGTTCTTCCACTAATGACCTGCTTGGCTCAGTTGTTTAAGCTGTTCCGTTGCCAATTTCGCGGATGCCGTTCCAGGATATTTATTTGAAACTTTTTTAAATGCTAATTTCGCATCAGGCCACTGATTTTGCGCAGCAAAAATTAAACCTACTTTCAATTGCGCATCAGCCACACGCGGACTGTCTGGGAAATCTCTCACAATGGTTAAAAACTCAGCCAAGGCTTGATCGTTCTTTCCCGTTAAACCGTATAATTCACCCAACCAGTAATGCGCATTCGACGCAAACTGCCCTGAAGGATATTTTTTCAACATACCTTGCAAGGTGGTTACCGCTTGTGAATATTTCTTCGTTTTTATTAACTCGTAAGCCGTTTGGTAAATTTGCTGCTCTTGCGCACCATTTAACTCCGTTTCGCTTTTGGTCGCAGCCACAGCGAGTTTTGCATCAGGCTTAGCGGCATCCACTTTCGTGTCATTCGTTTTTTTAGCAGAAGCTAACACCGCAGGTTTTACCGTTGAAGCTTTCGCACTCGGCTTAATGGCTGCGGGTGGCGGCGTGCTATCATCGTCTGACACATCCGCTGCGGGTTGTTTCGCAACCGGTGCATTCGAAGACAAACGCTTATCTAAATCAGTGTACATACTTTTTTGCGAAGCCTGTGCTTGCGCCAGTTGATGCGTTAATTGCTCAACCTGGCTACGCAAATCTTGCACTTGCGCTTGCAGCGAATCGGTTTTAGACCCCAAATCATTGCTTTGCATCGTATTCATTTGTTGCTCAACACGACGCAAGCGTTGATCAGTGCTCAAATTCGCGGTATTAACACTCGGTGCTGCGGGTGCAGGCGCAGATGATGCCGAGGCAGACGGTTGCGACGGCATCGGCATAAATGTACCGCCATCTTGTCCCGTTGATGCTGCTGCTTGCGGTGCATTATCAGGTGCAGGAGAAGGCTCCCCCATGCTGCCCGGGTTTTCAAATTGCTGTTGCAAACTATCGGCATCAAACACCGGCGCCGCATCTGCATAAACTGCTGCGGTCATGCCCAAAGACACCACCGCCGCGACGACTGTTAAAACACGAGAGCCCTTCATCATAAATTATCGCTGTACGTAAACTAACACAACGCGTCTATCTAACTGATAATCGCTATCAGAGTGACCCGCTGTTGCTAATTTTTCTGCACCGTAGCTCACCACACGAATTTGTGAAGGGTCTACGCCTTTGTCGGTTAACACTTGAGCAACCGCTTTCGCACGACGTTCGCCTAAACCGATGTTATATTCACGGCTGCCGCGTGGGTCAGTGTGGCCTTCTAATAAAACATTCATGCCAGGTTGTGCCGATAATTTTCTGGCATTCGCGCTGATAGCTGGCATGTCGCTGCTACGAACAACATTGCTGTCGAAGTCGAAGTAATAGACTTTGCCTGAGGCATTACGTTTGCCCGCTGCATCGTTGAAGTTACTATCGTCGCCTGCGCCTTGTGATTGCGCATCGCTGTTGTACGCCGCGTTTTCATCGGTCACGGCTGAATCGTCCATCGGACGGCGTGCAGATGAACATGCGGTTAAGGTTAAAATTGCAGCCCCAACAAATACCCATTTCGCCCAGTGTTTTAACATAATCGTGCTTCCCCATAAGTAATCAGTCAACTAACAAAAAATTATACCTACAAACCATTCAATATCCAATCGTTATGCCGGAAATGGAGACCACGATGGATCTTGTGCATCACCGTTACGCGCAGGCAATGCGAGTTGAACACGACCATCGGCTGACACCATTCCCAAAATATTCCGACCGCCGTAAACCGTGTCGTATAATACCATACCGCCATTCGGAGCAATACTAGGCGATGCAGTATCGCCGGCTTTGTCGGTTAAAACGCGCAAAGTTCCGCTATCTAAATCCAAAATGGCAATTTTATAAACACCACTCACACGATGAATGAAGGCAATGTGGTTGCCATCGGGTGTATAAGACGCGCGCGCATTATAATCACCATCAAATGTTAAGCGTGTTGGACTGCCACCAGACGATGAAATTTGATAAATCTGCGGTCCGCCGCTACGGTTAGACGTAAAAATTAAAGAGCGCCCATCCGGTGACCACGCCGGCTCCGTGTTAATATAGAAATCGTTGGTTAATTGCGTCACGCCACCACCGCTTGCTGACATCACGTAAATATTCGGCGACCCACTCTTAGACAACACAATTGCTAAACGGCTACCATCTGGCGACCACGCTGGCGCACCATTAATGCCGGGGTAAGAACTCACTAAACGTCTTGCACCGGTTGCCACTTCTTGCGTATAAATCGAAGCGCGTCTTCCCTCAAACGATACATACGCCACCTGGCGGCCGTTCGGCGACCACGAAGGCGACATAATCGGTTCGGGTGAACTTAACAAAGGACGCGGCGCATAACCATCTTGATCAGCAACTTCTAAATTATAGCGCGGCGGCGCATTGCTTGGGCGTTGCACAACCACGTAGACAATACGCGTTGAGAAAATACCACGAATACCCGTTAATTGCTCAAACACTAAATCGCTGATGTGATGCGACAGCTTGCGCAATTCTGAACCAGACACTGTATAATGCTGGCTAGTCACCACGCCGGCCTTGCCTGAGCCTTTATACATATCCATTAAAGAAAAACTTACGTCGTAACGATCAGACCCTGCCGGCGTTACCGACCCAATCACCACGCTTTCAGTGCCTAGGCTGCGAAAATACTCGGCCGAGACTTGATCAGGCTTGGAGGGAAATTGTTTTAAAACGCTCGCCCCCGACACTTTAAAACGACCGCTATTTTGCAAGTCGTTCGCGATAATGTCTGAAACAGGCTGCGGCGCACTTGAGACTCCCGCAAACGGCACCACGGCAATGGGCGTTGCCCCGGCAACCCCTTGCGTTAAAGACATACTTAAAATTGCAGACGCAGTTAATGAATAAGTTGCGCAAAAAAACAACAAAAATAACCCTAATAGCTTACGCATACAGCCTCCCCGTCGAAAACTGCCTTTTTATACCATAAATTCAAAGGTGTTAACCAGTTGTCAAACGATCCGCAATTGCACGCTCAGACTCAGGGGCGCCCAAGGCCATGCCCTCCATTAACTCAACCCCCATCTCGATCAACAACATTTTTTGCTCTTCCGTTTCAACGCCGGGCACAATGAGCTGCATAGACAAATTGCGTGCCATCGCAACCATAGACGCAAGCAATGCCCGCGTTTGCGCATTCGTCAATACATCAGTCGCCAAGGTTTTTTCGACGCGAATATAATGAAATCCAAAATGTTTTAAATAAAAGAAAGGTAAGCGGCTCGTTTCGTGCTGATCAAGCGCCACCTTCACGCCCAAATACGACAACATATTAAATGATTTTTCTAGTGCGCTTAGCGCCACAGGTTCACCAGTATCTTGCACTAACAACAATAAATCAGACGGGTTGAAATGTAATTGCTGAATGAGCTGTGAAATGCGATAAACGAACTGACTATTTTCAAACTGCTTCATTAACACCGGCATTGCTAATAATCGCGGTGAAAAACCCAAAGCATTCCAATTTAAATATTGTCGACAGGCTTTTTCCAAAACCCATTCACTCATGGCATTCAAACGATGCTGGCGCTCTGCAAATTTCAGCGACTCTTGCTCTGAAATCATACCAAGCTTAGGATGGCTTAACTGACACAACACTTCCATAATCTCTAAGCGATTATCTCGCATTTTCATGATTGGCTGATAAAACAAATTCAAGGCTTGAAACAATTCATCAGACGCGATGACATTATAAATCATTAATTCACGCACGCTTTCTGCATGCATTTCAGGTTGATAAAATTGGTATAACTGACGGCCTTTACTTTTTGCAACTTTTAAAGCCTGCTCCGCTGCTTTTAATAAAGCGATTACATCCATGCCGTCTTGCGGATACAAGGCAATGCCTATTGACGCACTCACATTTAAAGCTTGTTCGCCGATAAGGTAAGGTTTTGCTAAAGCATGCAACATGCGTTGTGCAACAATGGCAGCCGTTTCAGGTTTCGTTAATCGCGTTAATTGCACCACAAATATATCTTTATTCGGGCGTGTTATGCTATCGACTTGTCGAATACAGGTTTGCAAACGCGCAGCCACTTCTTTTAATAATTCATCACCCACGTGAATGGATAACGCATCGTTAATCACTTTGAAATGATCTAAATCAATATACATAATCGCCATTAATAACTCGTGGCGTTCAGATAATTTGATATTAATATTTAAACGGTCTTGAAATAATGACCACGATATTAAATTCGTCACCGTATCTTGATATAAAGGTTGCTGTGATAATAATACCGAATGAAAGCGAAAGAGCAGCGTATACACATCAGATACTTTTGCCAAGGCTGCGTTTTTTAATTGAAACAGACGATAAGTCAAGCCTAGCGTAAACACTAGCGCTGCGCCCATCAATAAAACCAGCCCAAATTCCATTTTGAATTTACTCCTAAAACATTAAGTTTCGATCACATTCTCCGGTTTCACTTTCAACACAAACTGGCGGAAAGGTTCAAATGCGCCGGTGTCATTCGGCACAGGTAATGGAGAAGCTTTTAAGACAGCTGCACGCGCGGAACTGTCAAGTGCCGGGTCGCCGCTGCTTTTTGTCACATCCACTGACAATACCATGCCACCTGGGGCTAAACGAATAAGTAACTCACTCGATAATTTTTTATTGGATTGCGGCGGCACCAACCATTTTTCACTAATCGCCTGAATAATCAGCGCCTTGTATTTATCCACCACCCCCTGCGCTTGACGACTTTGCTGACCTTGCAGCTTAATGTTTTCATCGAGTAAATGATCACGCAAACTCGCTTCTGATTGCGTTTTTAGCATTTTTTGGAATTGTGATGCCAGAGCTTTTTGCTGCGCTTTCGTTTTTAGTTTTACTTTTTGGGTTTGCGCTTGCACATCGGCTAATAAATCTTTGCCAAAAATATCAGGTGATAATTTTTTCGGTGTGAGTTTTGGTTTTTTCTTATCAACTTGCAAGGCGATCGCTTTTTCAGCCGGCGCTGCTTGTGCCACAGCAGGTTTTGGTGCGGGCGTTTGTACCGGCGGTTGCGGCTTAGGTTCGGCTTGTTGAACAGGCGGCGCTGGTGGTGGTTGATCTTGCGGTAAAATTTTACTTTTTGCCGTGTCGCCCAACACGACTGCAGAAATCACATCTTGCTGATTCGTGTTTTCAATCACAGCCATCGGGTCGGAAAACTCAAAGCTAATAATCAAGGCGAGCAGAATCAACCCGTGACCGGCAAGAGAAACCCAAAGAAAACGCTGCTGATTCGGCGAGTGCATAAAACTCCTAGCCCGTTGCTGTCTTGTCAGCCTTATCCGCTGGCGCTGGCTGAGTAATTAACCCAACACTTTTGGCTCCTGCCTGTTGTAATAAAACCATGGCTTCCATCACTTTACCGTAATTCACGCCTTGATCACCGCGCACTAATACCGGGCGTTGATCAACCCCGTCACCCGATGATTGCAAAGTAGTGCTCACTAAGTGCGATAAGGTTCGCGCACTTACCGCCTGGTTCGGTTTATCAGCCAAGTTGTAATAAAAATT
Organism: uncultured Gammaproteobacteria bacterium; assembly: GCA_965653045.1. Taxonomy (GTDB): domain Bacteria; phylum Pseudomonadota; class Gammaproteobacteria; order DSM-16500; family DSM-16500; genus Aquicella. The sequence continues at coordinate 22,589 of CBFGYM010000018.1, read as the reverse complement.
CCCCGTCGCATCGACGGTGATAATTAAAGGCTGCTTTTGTTGATCTGTCAGGGCTTTGGCTTGCGTTTTCGGCAAATCAACTTTCACGCCTTGTGTTAATAAAGGCGCGGTAATCATGAAAATGACTAATAACACCAGCATCACGTCGATGAAAGGTACCACGTTAATTTCAGCCATCGGTTTGCGTGACCCACGCTGATGTAAATACGCCATGATTAACCCCCTACTGGTTCAGTGCGTGCTGCCGGCACCGCTTCACGCGCGGCCTGGGTTTGTCGCACTAAAATATTGGTAAATTCTTCTTGGAACGCATCGAAGCGACCCATCAAACGCCCAATTTCCGTGACTAAGCGGCTGTAAGCCACGCCAGCGGGAATTGCGGCAAATAAACCTAAAGCCGTTGCCACTAAGGCTTCTGAGATACCGGGCGCCACCATAGAAATAGTGGCTTGCTGCACATTCGCCAACGCATGAAACGAAGTCATAATGCCCCAAACCGTACCAAACAAGCCAATATATGGGCTGATAGAAGCAACCGTTGCTAAAAACGCCAAGTGCGTTTCAAGTTTATCTTGCTCGCGCATCTGCGCCACTTTCATGGCACGTTGCGTGTTTTCCATAATGTCTTGTTGGGGCGCACCGGCTTGCTTGCGAAACCGTGAAAACTCTTTAAAACCCGCGTGAAACACGGCTGGCAGCCCGTCTCGGTCGCGGCCAGCTTCGTTATATAAGTGTGATAAATCTTCACCCGACCAAAAGGCTTGTTCAAATTGCGTGGCCGATTGGTTCAACGACTTCAAGTAAGAAGCGCGCTGCAAAATATACGCCCAAGAAAACACCGAGGCAGTCGCTAAAATAAGCATCACCAACTTCACCACGATGCCGGCGTGCAAAAAATATCCAAATAAACTGGTATCAACGTTCACAGATTCTTCTCCCAATAAACATTCTTTAAATTCTAACCGTGCTGGCGCTTAAGCGCAAATCGGCGCGGGCAGCCCAAAATGGGTGTAGGCTTCGGCCGTTGCCACGCGTCCGCGCGGTGTTCTCACCATAAACCCTTGTTGAATTAAAAACGGCTCGATCACATCTTCAAGCGTGGTTTTTTCTTCATTGATAAAAGCCGCGAGGGTTTCTAAGCCCACCGGTCCCCCTTGGAATTTTTCAATTAAGGCCAGTAAAAGTTTTTGGTCCATCACGTCAAACCCTTGCTCATCGACGTTTAAGAAAACCAATGCTTCTTTCACAACGGCCAAGGTCACAGCGCCCGTGGCTTTGACTTCCGCAAAATCACGCACGCGGCGTAATAAACGGTTAGCAATGCGAGGCGTACCGCGCGAGCGTCGTGCAATTTCGGTCGCGGCGGCTTCATCAATACGAATTTGCAGTAAATCAGCCGAGCGCATCACAATGCGAGAAAGATCCGGCGTTTGATAAAACTCTAGGCGTTGCACAATACCAAAGCGGTCACGCAGCGGCGAGGTTAATAAACCCGCACGCGTGGTCGCACCGACTAAAGTAAACGGCGGTAAATCCAGTTGAATAGAACGCGCCGCAGGTCCTTCGCCAATCATAATGTCAATTTTGTAATCTTCCATCGCGGGGTATAACACTTCTTCAACAACCGGGCTTAAGCGATGAATTTCATCGATGAATAACACATCGCCCGCTTGTAAATTCGTGAGCAAGGCCGCCACATCGCCGGCGCGTTCCAGCACAGGTCCTGAGGTTTGCTTTAAATTGACGCCCATTTCTGCCGCAATAATATTGGCCAGCGTGGTTTTACCCAAACCCGGCGGTCCAAATATCAAGGTATGATCCAGCGCATCACCGCGAGATTTTGCCGCGCGAATGAAGATGCTCATTTGTTCGCGCACAACTGGCTGACCCACGTAATCAGCCAACAAACGCGGACGCAAAGCGCGGTCTAGGGTTTCGCCGACTTGTGCTTCGGGGGCAATGAGTCGTTCCGCAGATTCCATCAAGTCATCTCCTGTAAAGCACGACGAATTAAGGCTTCACTGGTCAGCGCCCCATCATCAACACGGGTGACCACGCGCGTGGCTTCGGCTTGTTTATAACCGAGTGACACCAAAGCAGCGACGGCATCTTGCAAGGCGCTATGCCTGCCGGTTTGCGGTGTTGCGAGCACTGCGCCCTCACCCGTTGGTGTGAGTTTCGCCGACCACTGGTCTAGTTTATCACGCATTTCAATCACTAAACGTTCTGCGGTTTTTTTCCCAACGCCGGGTAAACGCACTAAGCTTGCGGTGTCGTTATTCATGACGGATTGCACAAAGGTTTCAGCCGACACGCTCGATAAAATGGTGAGAGCCATTTTGGGGCCCACGCCATTCACTTTCAATAAAGCTTTAAACAAACTGCGCTCATCCCGTGTATAAAACCCGTAAAGATGATGTGCATCTTCACGCACCACAAAATGCGTGAGTAAGGTAATGGTTTGGCCAATTTCAGGTAATTGATAAAACGTACTCATGGGCGCATCAATTTCATAACCCACGCCGTTCACATCTAACACCAGTTGCGGCGGTTGTTTTTCTAAAATAATTCCACGTAATTGGCCGATCATGCGTGCATTGCTCCTTCGATCAGGGACGTTAATTTTTTGACGTGACGCGATTGCGCGTGACACAGAGCAACCGCTAGCGCATCGGCTTCATCAGCTTGCAATGCGGTTTTCAAATTTAGCAAACGCGACACCATGTATTGCACTTGTGATTTATCAGCAGCTCCACTTCCCACAACCGATTTTTTCACTTCACGCGCTGAATATTCGGTTACCGGCATATCGAGCGCAACAATGACAGCACCACGTGCTTGACCCAGCTTTAACGCTGAACTTGGGTTATCTTTCATGAAAATTTGTTCGATCGCTGCTTCTTCAGGTTGATATTGCTCAACCACCCTTTGTATTGCTAAATATAATTGACGAAGTCGCATTAATGCAGGATGACGCGAGACATCGACGTGACCACTCGCGACGTAAATTTGTTTGTGGCCTTGCAGCCGAATAATGCCGTAACCGGTGCGGCGTGAGCCTGGGTCAATGCCAATAATCACTGTCATGCAAACCTCCCTATGCTCGCCGCACTCAAAAAACACTAGCCGATTTTTTCTAACAACTCCTGTGAAATATCGGCATTCGCATAAACCGCTTGAACGTCGTCTAAGTCTTCTAACATATCAATTAAGTTCACCACTTTTTCAGCGGTCTCTGCATCGGTCACCGCAATTTGCGTGCTGGCTAACATCGTAATTTCAGCCGATTCTGGCTGAAAACCCGCTTTCTGTAAGCCTTCTTTCACTGACATAAATTGCTCGGGCGCGGTTAACACATCAACGCTGCCGTCGTCATTCGTGATGACATCATCAGCGCCTAATTCGAGAGCATGTTCCATTAAGCGCTCTTCATCTACGCCGGGGGCAAAACAAATTTCGCCGAGTTTTTTAAATAAATAACTCACAGAACCATCGGTGCCTAAATTGCCGCCGTTTTTACTAAACGCGTGGCGCACTTCTGCAACGGTGCGGTTACGATTGTTGGTCATGCAATCAACCATTAAAGCTGTGCCGCCAGGACCGTAACCTTCGTAGCGCACTTCATCGACTTGCTCATCATCCATGCCGCCAGCACCGCGTTTAATCGCACGGTCAATAATGTCTTTACTCATATTCGCTGTTTGGGCTTTGTCTAAAGCCAAACGCAAACGCGGGTTTGCGCTTGCATCACCGCCGCCGTGTTTTGCGGCAACGGTTAATTCACGAATCAGCTTGGTATATAGCTTACCGCGCTTTGCATCTTGCTTCTCTTTGTGGCGTTTAATATTCGCCCATTTACTATGTCCGGCCATACGCTCACCTATTCTTTCGCTTGAGTTTTGGGTTGTGCAACACGAATGCCTAATTCAATTAACTGCGCAGATTCCACAGTTGATGGAGCATCCATCAACGGGCAAGTTGCGGTTTGTGTTTTCGGGAAGGCAATGACATCACGAATGGAAGTCGCGCCTGTCATTAACATCACTAACCGGTCAATCCCGAAGGCTAACCCGCCGTGTGGTGGGCAGCCTAAACGCATGGCTTGTAATAAATGCCCGAATTTTTCTTCCGCTTCTTCGTCGTTAATATTTAAAATATTGAAAACGGCTTTTTGAATATCAGAGGTGTTAATACGAACAGAACCGCCACCCACTTCACTGCCGTTTAACACCATGTCGTAAGCACGTGCGACTAAGTGAATGGGGTCTTTCATTAATTCTTCAACCGTCGTCACTTTTGGCGCGGTGAACGGATGGTGACAAGCCGATAAACGCCCCTCGCCTTTTTCAAACATGGGGAAATCAACTACCCAAAGAATGCGCCAGCCTTCTTGCACTAAGCCGCGGTCTTGACCCACTTTCAATCGTAATGCACCGAGTGCATCGTTCACCACATTCGCTTTATCTGCGCCAAAGAAAATAATGTCGCCGACTTTGGCTTTTGTGCGCTCTAAAATGCCTTCAATCGCAGCATCAGGTAAGAATTTCAAAATAGGCGATTGTAACCCTTCTTTGCCTTCGGCATTAATTTTAATATAAGCCAAGCCACGCGCACCGAAAATGCTGACATAAGACGTATAATCTTCAATTTCTTTGCGGCTTAAGCTTGCACCGCCAGGTACGCACAAAGCGGCGATGCGACCGTTAGGGTCGTTCGCAACATCCGCAAACACTTTAAATTCGACTGTTTTTAATAAATCAGCAATGTCGACTAATTCGAGTGGAATGCGTAAGTCTGGTTTATCAGAACCAAAACGACGCATCGCATCTGCGTAAGTTAAACGCTCAAAACTTGCCGGCAATTCCACTTTCAACAAATCACGGAATAAACCGCGAATCATGTCTTCCATGATTGCTTGAATTTCAAATTCATTTAAGAACGAGGTTTCAATATCAAGCTGCGTAAATTCAGGTTGACGGTCTGCACGCAAATCTTCGTCACGGAAACATTTTACCACTTGGTAGTAACGATCCATGCCCGACATCATTAACAATTGTTTAAATTGTTGAGGCGATTGCGGCAACGCATAAAAACTACCCGGTTTCGTGCGGCTAGGCACTAAATAGTCGCGCGCACCTTCAGGCGTTGCACGGGTTAAAAACGGGGTTTCAACGTCGATGAAGCCATGATCGTCTAAGTAATTTCTTAAATGACGAATCATGCGAGCGCGGAATTTTAAGCGTTCTAACATTTCAGGGCGGCGAATATCGAGGTAACGATATTTCAAGCGCGTTTCTTCACCGACTTCGTGATATTCGTCGTCAATCGGGAAAGGCAAAGGTTCAGAACGATTTAAAATAATCAGCTCTTCAGCAGCGACTTCAATTTCACCCGTGCGCAAGTTGGAATTAATGGTTCCGGCAGGGCGGCGTCGCACTAAGCCTTTCACTTGCACCACAAATTCACTGCGAACGCTTTCTGCATTTTTAAACGCAGCGGCTTGTTCAGGCGCAATAACCACTTGCACAATGCCTTCACGATCACGCATATCGATAAAAATAACACCGCCATGATCTCGGCGGCGATGAACCCAACCAGCCAATTGAACGGTTTGATCTAATTGTTCGGTCGTTACTTGACCGCAATAATGACTACGCATAAACACACCTTCTCTTATCTGAATTTATTTTTTCTTTATCGCTGACCCTGGGATAGGTTGAACCACACCCAAAGAAATAACGAATTTTAACGCTTGATCAACACTCATGTTTAACTCTTTCACTTGGCTTCTCGGTGCCATCATTAAAAAGCCTGAGGTTGGGTTAGGGGTGGTGGGAATAAAATAACTGACCATCGGGTCGCCGTTTAAAACCCCTTCAATTTCACGGTTCACTTCACCCGTTTGGAAAGCAACACTCCACACCCCTTTGCACGGATATTCCACCAATAATACTTTGCGGAAAGATTGCCCGCCCGGGGTAAATAAAGTTTGGGTAACTTGTTTAACACCCGTGTAAATGGTGCGTACCAACGGAATGCGTGCCATGATGGCATCACCCAAGCTCACTAATTTACTGCCGATGAAATTCGCGGCCAATAAACCCGTTAAGAAAATAACGAGCACGGTTAAAATAACGCCAATACCTGGAATGTGGTAACCGAGCAAAACATCGGGTTGATATTCGTGCGGCAATAATAAGAGCGATTTGCTGAGCAAGTTAACTAAGAAATTCATGACAAGCAGCGTGACCCAAATGGGCAGCCACACAAGCAGGCCGGAAATAAAATATCGTTGAATTAGTCCGAACATGAGGTTGATGCCTTATCGCTAGGGGTTGAGGGGGTTGACGCTTCTGCATCGTTTTTAGGGGCGGCTGTGTTTTCAGTCGCTTTGGGTTTGTCTTTATCTCGAAAATCGGTCACGTACCAACCCGAGCCTTTCAATTGAAAACTCGTGTTTGACATTAATTTAGACAAAGCCGGTTTACCGCAAGCAGGGCAATCGGTTAAAGCTTGTTCATTAATACCTTGTAAGGCTTCGTGCGTTTGCCCGCAGGCTGCGCACTGATATTCGTAAATGGGCATACAGTCACCTCGATCATGTGAGCATATTTTAATGAGAAGCCCCCTATCGAGTACAGCGATTCTTTCACTATTTTTCCACTCCACTTAGCGATTATTCACATTTATTGACATTTTGGGCAAATCAAGGCAGTTTAAACCAACACTATCAGGGAGTTATCGTATGTCATATGCATTGGTGCTGTACTACAGCCGTTATGGTTCCGTAAAAAGCATGGCACAACACATTGCCCGCGGCATTGAATCAACGGGTGTTGAAACCAAAATTCGCACCGTGCCAAACGTGGCACCCACGACGACTAGCGCCGACCCTGCGGTACCCGAAGAAGGCTTTCCGTATGTTACGCTTGATGAGTTAAAAAATTGCTCAGGTTTAGCGCTTGGCAGCCCCACCCGCTTTGGCAATATGGCGGCTCCCATGAAGCATTTTATCGATTCTTGCAGCGGGCTTTGGTTGTCTGGCTCGTGTGTTGATAAACCCGCAACCGTCTTTAGCTCAACCTCTAGTTTACACGGCGGTCAAGAAACCACCCTGGTTTCCATGATGTTCCCGCTAATCCACTTAGGCTTTTTTGTCTTAGGCATTCCCTACACCGAACCTGATTTAAACACGACAGCCTCAGGCGGCACCCCGTATGGTGCCACCCATGTCACAGGCCCGGACGGTAAAAAACCCTTCACCGAAGAAGAACAACGCCTCTGTTTTGCCCAAGGCAAACGCTTGGGCAATATCATTCGGCGTCTGGGGTAGCACTACCCCATTTTCGCTCGCATCGTTGGTTCCGAAGGCGCGGGGTATTCCGGAATCACGGCTTGTATGGTTTCAGGCAATGCCGTGCCTAACATAATGTCGCGCTGTTGTTTTTTATCAAGCGACCTTAAATTCATTTGATAGTCTTGATAAGCATATCGCCCTGGCGTTGCACAATAAAACGCTTCAACACGCTGACGCAGACGATCACGCAAATTATCAACCAGTCGACATAAAAATGGGTCGGCTTTCACGGGTTGTTTAGGCGTTTCATCGGCAGCGACATTGCTTGATTCAATCAACGATGGTCTTGGCAACACTTTTGAAATTTTATCTAATAACATCACCACACGCATTAAAGCGAACATGACCAAGGCATCGACGTGATGATAATAGTCCGAACGATCAGCTGCGACTTTCGCTTCAGCGGCAAGATATTCTGTGTTTGCCACGTTTTCATACTTGGGTTGGCTCTTGATCACCGTATTCAATTGGGCGCGCGTTGCTTCACGTTCAGTTTCAAGCTCTTTCAATAAAGCTTGTCGAATTTCATCTAAACTTCCATCACCTAAGAGCATTCGTTGCGCTTCTAAACGACCCATGTCAGCTGCCAGTTGCTTTTGCTCTTTACCAGGGAAGCAAAAAAATAATTTTTGCGAGCACGAACGATTTTCTAGCAAACTTTGTTTAGCACGTATGTTTTCAACTATTTTCTGATGCATTTCCTGATATACGGTCAACGTTTTTAATTTTTCAACCACCGCCTCTGCCGTGATGTCGGTTTTTTTCTGGTCTATATCTTGAATTCTTGCTTCTAGCCGTTGCTTTTCAGCATTGTAATCTTCCATTGCATTCGCATATAAGGTTTCATAGTCAGTGACTTGTTGCTGAAGCACTTCTTTTGTTTTTGATAAATCAACATCAACCTTATATTCAGGTCTTTCACTTTCATACTGATCGACCTGCTCTTTCAATTGATCGGCTGCCAATCTTAATTTGTTCATTAACTCGTCTTTATCATTTTCCAAGTCAATATGCTGAGAAAACAGCGGCTTTAATCCTGCATGCAAACGCTCGACTAAATGCGGTGCAGGCCTATCGGTTGATGAAATTTGATCCCAGGCCTCGGAAATGAGGTCTAGCAATTCACCTGTTAACTTAACGCTAGGACGTTTAACAAAGGGTTTTGGCATTTCAACATCAACAACGGGTGTTTTAAATAAATTAGATGTCATTCGCGAAGAATGTCGCTTCTCTTTGCGATCTTTCTTTTCTTTCTTTTCTTTTTTATTTATCTTTTCTATTTTTTCTTCCGCTTCTTTATTCCCATCTCGCTCAGTCACGCTTTCAACACGCTCAATCTTGATATCTTCCGCCAACTCGGTGCTATTATGACGCGAATGATGGTGATGACCGATTTCTTCGGCGGCCTTTTCAAATTTATCTTTAATTTTTTCTTTAACATCACGTATCTTTACACTTTTGCGTTTTTTCTCTTTCGCGCTTGTATCGTGATGCGGAAAATGTAAATGATGAGATATTTCATGACCGCCGACGTCTTCGGGTGTTTCTGGCATAATTCGCTCCTTGCGATGTTAAGAAAAAGATAAAGTTTTTATTTCAAATGCTGATTTTAAGGCTTCAAATGAACTCAGTGCCGCTGTTTTCGTGGCAGGGTTATCTAAAATCATTTTAATCGTTTGATGCTTGAATTCATCACAATGCAACATCTCAATGACTTCATCTGTGCGATCTTTAACGACTTGCAGTTTATGCAGTGCCGCGTCAATCACCTCAACATTCTTGCCTTCGGCTTTTATTTTAGCCAAATACGGCTCTAGCTTTTCCTGTGCCTCATAAAAACGAAGCACCACCAACAATAATTGATGCATGACAGCCGGACTCATACGCCCGTAATACATTTCTTCAGATTTCTTAATTGCCGCCTGTTTTTGTTGTAGAAGATTGCCAGCGCGATTCGCATGTTTACGAAACGACCGCAATTTATCTCCGCGTGATAAATCATGCGATTTGATGGCAGAACGCACCTTTTTTAATTGCGCTTTTTTCTCTTGAATTTCCGCCGCACGCTTATCTTCAGGCTTGGCAGCGGCCGCCTCTTTCATTTGACGATTCAACCGATTAATTTGTTGCTGAGTCTCTTCCAATGCGTCTAATTTTTCTTGTCGTTTCTGCGTGATGATACATGGACAACACTTTGGGTTAGTTTCTCTTTTTAAACGACGCTCTGTTCCAAGCAATACATCAAGTTGCAAGTTTAAGTCATTCATTTTTAAATTCGTATCTACAATTTGCTCACCTTGATCACCCGCGCGTTCTAACATAGACATCTCAAGATCTTCTTCTAACTGACTTTGCGTCATCACCAATTCAGTTTTTTCCTCATCTAACCTGACGCGTAATAATTGAAATTGTTCTTGAAGATTCCGCCATTCAGCTTCATACCGTTGTTGTTCTTCAAATAAGGTTTCAGGAATTGCAAATTGTTTACGCCCATTCTCTTCAGCACTGACTGCCTGCATTGCCGCCTCGTGTACGCTTCTAAAAGCAACAAAAGCCGCTCTTGATTCTTCACCACCATCCGAAAAAAACGCGGTTCGTTTTTTTAAAACCACGCGCATGGGTTGAAATAATTCTGCCATTAACGCTAACATTCGATAAGCTGGACGCTGTTCCAAAGCTGAGGCAACTACTGCGGAGGGAATTCGATCAAACATATAGCGCTCCTTACTTCCATGTATGAAGGCAAACGTCGATAATGTTTCTATTCTGAACTTTCAACCTTAACAGAATATTAAATGCACGTAAAACAGCAAAAAAATTGAATAAGAGATAAACTAAGCGATACATTATGCGCAAAATATCAGCGAACATTTCCGAGGTTAGACACGACCAAGGTCCACACCGCTTGACCGTGACGGGTACACGTAAAGCGACCATTAGACATAAACCCAGACGGTTCAAAAAATAAAATATTATTATGATACAAATTCACCCACGTAATCATTTGCTGAGTCGCCCCTGATGGCGCAAAAAAAAGTTTATCACGCTCACCCCGATAAGCGTGATCACCCACCACATCACGATACGCCAACCAACCTGCTGACCACTGTGTCTCACACTTCACCCCGTCGTGCGACGGGCACAAGACCACCGTCACCCCTGCATTTAAACCCGCTAAACGCAGCTGCGAAATGGTTTGAAATAAGGCTTGTTTTAGGCGGGCATCTTCACTTGACGCAATGAGGGCAGACCAACGCGGCCACGCGAGCGCGAGCAATACTAAGATCAAAGAAAGCGTCACCATCAACTCAATGAAAGTGACGCCTAAGTGTTTACGCCTTATGACGCATGTGCGGAAATAAAATAACATCGCGAATAGACGGTGCATTGGTAAATAACATCACTAAGCGGTCTATCCCGATGCCTTCACCGGCCGTCGGTGGCAACCCGTGCTGCAATGCCGTGATGTAATCTTCATCGTAAGGCATGGCTTCTTCATCGCCGGCTGCTTTTTCTTCCACTTGTTGCTTGAAACGTTCGGCTTGATCATCTGGGTCGTTTAACTCAGAAAAACCATTCGCAATTTCACGGCCGCCAATAAATAATTCGAAGCGATCCGTCACGTCTGGGTTTTGGTCATTACGTCTTGCAAGCGGTGAGGTTTCGGCCGGATACGCGGTAATAAATGTGGGTTGCATTAAGCGATGCTCAACCGTCTTTTCAAAAATTTCGACTTGAATTTTGCCTAAGCCGTAGCCGTCTTGCACGGGAATTTCTAGCTGTTTTGCGACTTTTTTTGCGGCATCGCGTGTGGTTAAATCGGCCATCGTTAAGGTTGGGTTAAATTTCAAAATCGAATCTAATAAACTTAAACGCTCAAACGGTTGTGCAAAATCCAATTCCGTTTCTTGATACATTAATTTGGTGGTGCCCAATACTTTCACTGAAATTTCGCGGAATAAATCTTCGGTTAAATTCATCAAGTCAGTATATTCCGCATAGGCTTGATAAAACTCAACCATGGTAAATTCAGGGTTATGTCGTGTTGATAAGCCTTCATTACGGAAATTACGGTTAATTTCAAACACACGCTCAAACCCACCCACGACTAAACGCTTTAAATAAAGCTCAGGCGCAATGCGCAAAAACAAAGGCATGTCTAAGGCGTGATGATGCGTCACAAACGGTTTTGCTGCCGCACCGCCGGCCAACACTTGCATCATAGGGGTTTCCACTTCTAAGAAATGTCGGTCTTTCAAAAACTGGCGTAACGTATCAGTAATTTTCGTGCGTATCATAAACACATTGCGTGATTCTTCATTCGCAATTAAATCTAAATAACGTTGACGATAACGCGCTTCTTGATCGGTTAACCCGTGGAATTTATCAGGCAGCGGACGAATGGCTTTTGTTAGCAATTCAACCTTATGCACTTTCACCGATAATTCACCGGTTTTCGTTTTAAACATCACCCCTTCTGCACCAATAATATCGCCCAAATCCCATTCTTTAAACGCTTCGTAAACATCGGTGCCCACTTCTTCTTGACGAATATAAAGTTGCATGCGGCCCGACATGTCTTGAATATGCGTGAAACTCGCTTTGCCCATCAAACGGCGCAGCACCATACGGCCAGCCACTTTTACCGTAATCGGATGATCGTGTAATTTCGTTTCATCGTAATCACCGTAGGTATTTAGCAAATCAGCCGCAAGCGCATCACGGCGAAAATGTACGGGAAATGCGCGGCCTGTTTCACGCCACGCGGCTAATTTTGCACGACGTTGTTCAATCAATTCATTCGTATTTTCAACGGTTGGGAGTAATTCTTCTGACATATTAAAATCCACCTAATAAACTTGCTTCAATAAATTTATCTAAGTCGCCGTCCAAGACAGCTTGGGTGTTACAAATTTCTAAACCAGTACGTAAATCTTTGATGCGTGAGTTGTCTAACACATAAGAGCGTATTTGACTGCCCCACGTAATTTCTTTTTTATTCGACTCTAACGCTTCTTGTTTCGCCGTTTGTTTTTGTCTTTCAATTTCATACAAACGCGCGCGCAATTGCTTCATGGCTGATGCACGGTTTTTATGTTGTGAACGGTCAGACTGGCATTGCACAACGGTATTGGTTGGCACGTGGGTAATACGCACGGCCGAGTCGGTTCGGTTAACGTGTTGGCCGCCGGCACCGCTCGCACGATAAGTATCAATGCGTAAATCGGCGGGGTTAATATCAATGGCAATGTCGTCATCAATTTCAGGGGATATAAACACGGAGGCAAAAGACGTATGGCGTTTATTATTAGAATCAAACGGTGATTTTCGCACTAAGCGGTGCACGCCACTTTCGGTGCGCAGCCAACCATAAGCATAAGGGCCGTCAATTTTCACGGTCGCGCTTTTAATGCCGGCGACATCACCGGCTGAGGCTTCAATCAGTTCTGTTTTGAAGCCGTGGCGTTCTGCCCAGCGTAAATACATGCGCAATAGCATTTCTGCCCAATCTTGCGCTTCGGTGCCACCCGACCCTGATTGAATATCAAGGTAGGCATTATTCGCATCCATTTCGCCCGAAAACATGCGGCGAAATTCTAAATTTTCAACTTTTTTGGTGAGCTGTTCGGCTTCATCTTGGATAGAGGCTAAGGCATCTGTGTCATTTTCAGCTTCTGCCATTTCTTGCAGCGCTTCGGCATCTTCAATTTGCTGTCGCAAGCCTTTCATCATCACGACCGTGGTTTCAATTTGCGCGCGTTCTTTGCCTAGCAATTGTGTTTTTTCAGGGCTGCCCCAAACAGCAGGGTCTTCCATCGCCGCGTTTATTTCGGCAAGACGTGTTATTTTTTGATCAACTTCAAAGATACCCCCAGATGCTCTCTAATCTGTCGAGTAAAGACTTGAGATAATTTCGCATGGAAGTGACTTCGATCATAAAACAACCTTTTTTTAAAAAATGAGATGAATAAGTGGGCAAGCATAGCAAATTTGGCTAGAGCGGTCTACGGCACTAGAGCAGCTTGGCGAATAAAAGGGCATCTTCTTTGCCGGCTAGTGTAGGGTAATAATCTTTACGCTCGCCAATTTGGAGGTAGCCGAGTTTTTGGTAGAGTGTTATTGCACGGGAATTCGAACGGCGTACTTCAAGATGAATGGCTTCGGCACCCAGTTGCTTCGCTTCGTCTTCGGCGTAGCGCAATAATGCACGCGCATGCCCTTGACGTTGGTAGAGCCGATCAACACATAAATTTAAAATATGACACTCACCCGCGCGCACCGAGGTTAAAATAAACCCAACCACCAATTCTTCAGCACACACCACAAACCCATGGCACCCGCCTTGGAAGCAAGCTAAAAAAGTTTCCCTCGCCCAAGGGACGATATGCACGGAGTTCTCGATGATGAGAAGACGGGGTAAATCATTGCGATTGAGTGGTCGAACGGTCATAAAAACCCATTTTTTTAGCACAATACCACGACGAGCGTAGGGCGTGATTAGGTTTGTGTTTTTTACAAACCGTAATCCGCCATCAATTAAAGCTTTTAAAATTTTTAAAAGCCTTTAAGGTTGGCGGATTACGTCAAACGTAAAAAACACGTTTGTCTAATCCGCCCTACGCTTCGTTCAAGTTAAGCGTAAAACCCAACCAACTTATTTCTTCGGTAAATATAAATCCGTAATCGTGCCTTCAAACACTTCAGCCGACAGCGCCAAGGTTTCAGACAAAGTTGGGTGTGGGTGGATAGTTAAGGCCAAGTCTTCAACATCCGCGCCCATTTCAATGGCTAAAGCAATTTCAGCAATTAACTCGCCCGCATTCGTCCCGACAACACCCGCGCCTAACACGCGATGGGTTTCTTCATCGACTAACAATTTTGTAAACCCTTCGGAACGTCCGTTACTCAACGCACGGCCACTCGCCGCCCATGGGAACACGCCCTTACCTACTTTAATGCCCTTGGCTTTCGCTTCGGTTTCAGTCAACCCAACCCAAGCAATTTCAGGGTCGGTGTAAGCAACGCTTGGAATACACTTCGGATCAAAGAAATGCTTTTTGCCCGCAATCACTTCAGCCGCCACACGGCCTTCCGGAATGGCTTTGTGCGCTAACATAGGGTTACCTGCCACATCGCCAATCGCGAAAATATGCGGCACATTCGTACGCATTTGTTTGTCAGTCTTGATAAACCCACGCTCATCCACTTGCACACCGGCTTTATCAGCCGCAATTTGATCCCCATTCGGCCGACGTCCAACCGCACATAAAATGCGATCGAATTTTTCTGGCTGCGCTGGAGCTTGTTCACCTTCAAACGTGACATACAAACCATCTTTCTTTGCTTCAACTTTTGTAACTTTCGTTTTCAAATAAATATTTTTGAAACGTGTTTTCATGCGCTTATGAAGCGGTGCCACCACATCCGCATCAGCCCCTGGAATGATTTGATCCATCAATTCCACAACACTAATTTCAGTGCCCAAGGCCTGATATACGGTTGCCATTTCAAGGCCAATAATGCCGCCGCCTAATACCAACATACTGCCCTTGGCTTCGGTTAATTCTAATGCACCCGTTGAATCAATAATGCGTGGGTCATCAGGTAAAAAGGGTAATTTAACAGGACGAGAACCCACGGCAATAATCGCATGTTTAAATTCAATCGTGACTTTCTTGCCATCTTCTTGTGTCAATTCCAACGAATTCGCAGAAGCAAATTGCCCAACGCCTTGCACCACTTCTACTTTACGTTGCTTCGCCAGCATTTTTAAACCGCCGGTTAATTTGCTAACAACGCTGTTTTTCCAGGCAAGCAATTTATCTAAGCTAATTTTAGGTTTGCCAAATTCAACGCCGTGGGCGCTCATTTCAGCGGCTTCATCAATGACTTTCGCACTGTGTAATAAAGCTTTGGAAGGAATACACCCGACATTTAAGCAAACACCGCCTAAATTGCTGTATCGTTCTACCAACACCACCTTTAACCCTAAATCTGCCGCGCGAAATGCTGCGGTATAACCACCAGGGCCTGCGCCCAATACTAGTACATCTGTTTGCATCTTTAAAATTCCTTACATCAAGAGTTGTCGAATATCAGAAAGCAAGCTACCTAAGGTCACAATAAAGCGCGCGCCTTCTGCCCCATCGACCACGCGATGATCGTAAGACAATGACAAAGGCAAGGTTAAACGCGGCACAAAGTTTCCTTTTTCATAAACAGGCTTCATAAATGATTTTGAAAGCCCCAAAATAGCCACTTCAGGGTAGTTAATAATTGGTGTAAAGGCTGTGCCGCCAATGCCGCCTAAGCTCGAAATTGAGAAGCAACCCCCTTGCATATCGGCTGGCAATAATTTCCCTTCACGCGCTTTTTCGCTAATCACTGCTAATTCTTTCGCAAGCTCAATTAAGCCTTTTTTATCAACATCGCGAATCACAGGCACCACTAAGCCATTGGGTGTATCCACGGCAACACCAATGTGGAAATATTTTTTCAAAATAATATTTTCACCGCTCACATCGAGTGAGGCATTAAATTGCGGATACGCACGTAATGCACCCACCACGGCTTTCAAAATGAAAACTAATGGCGTGAGTTTAATTTTTTGTTTTTCCATTTCGGCTTTTTGTGCCGTGCGAAAAGCTTCTAATTCGGTAATATCGGCTTCGCCAAATTGTGTGACATGCGGAATCATAGACCAATTACGTTGTAAGGCTTTACCGGAAATTTTCTTGATGCGTGATAGCGCAACCGATTCAATATCACCAAATTTAGAAAAATCAATCGCAGGTAAGGCGGGCATTGTTGCACCGACAACACCGCTTTGCATATTATTTAATTGGGTTTTCACAAAAGCTTGCACGTCTTCTTTCAATACGCGTTGCTTGGGACCGCTTCCCGACACACTGGCTAAATTCACGCCTAATTCACGCGCTAAACGTCGCACACCGGGACCTGCGTGCACGTTCTCGTTACTCACTTCAACCGTGCCGGTTAACACAGGGCGTTCAGCACTGGGTGCTGGCTTTTTCGCTTCAACCGGTTTTTCTGCGGGTTTTTCGGCAGGTTTTTCTGTCGGTTTTTCAGCGGCAGGTTTTGCTGCTGCCCCTTCGGTTTCTAAGGTAATCAATACCGCGCCGGCAGAAACCGCATCACCCACTTTTACTTTCACTTCTTTGACCGTGCCTTTTTCAGTCGTCGGCACTTCCATCGTGGCTTTATCCGATTCTAAAGTCACAATCGCCGCGTTTGCGTCAATCACATCACCGGGCTTGACCAAAATTTCAATGACCGTCACTTCGGCCGAGCCGCCTAAATCTGGCGTTTCTATATTTACAATTGCCAAAATGTCTTCCTCCTAACAAATCGATGTCACAGTCAAATTACTGGGTGACTGGGTTGGGTTTCTTGGGATCAATCCCGTATTTTTTCATCGCAGCTGTTACGGTAGATGCCGGCAACTTACCTTCTTGTACTAAGGCATATAAGGCAGCCACAACCACACTGTAACGATCTACTTCAAAGAACTGACGCAGTTTTTCGCGCGTATCACTGCGGCCGTAACCATCGGTACCTAATACAACATACGTTCTGTCGATATAAGAACGCACTAATTCAGGGTAAGCACACACGTAATCACTGGCAGCCACCACAGGCCCTTCGTGCCCTTGTAACTGTTTAGCAACATACGGCACACCCGCTGGTTTTTCAGGGTTGAAACGATGTTCACGTGCAAGCGCGTGCGCATCGCGATGTAATTCAGCGTAGCTTGTCACACTCCACACATCGGCAGCCACTTCAAAATCTTTTGCTAACAATTCAGCCGCAGCGACCACTTCATTTAAAATAGCACCGCTGCCAAATAACTGCACGGAATGCTTGCCTTTACCCTTAGGCTGGAATAAATACATCCCCTTAATAATGCCTTCTTCTGCACCGGCGGGCATGGCTGGTTGAACATAACGGTCGTTCATCGCCATGATGTAGTAAATTAAATCTTTTTCTTCGGTGACCATTTCTTGTAACCCGTGTTGAATGATCACAGCCATCTCATACCCATACGCGGGGTCGTAAGCACGGCATGAAGGCACGGTTGAAGCCATTAATAAGCTCGTCCCGTCTTGGTGTTGTAAACCTTCGCCTTCGAGAGTGGTTCGACCGGCGGTGGCACCAATTAAAAAGCCGCGCGCACGCATATCGCACGCTGCCCAAATTAAATCGCCAACGCGTTGGAAACCAAACATTGAATAATACGTGAAGAAAGGAATCATGGGGAAACGATTGGTTGAATAAGATGTTGCAGCGGCTATCCAAGAGGCCATGCAACCCGCTTCAGTAATGCCTTCTTCTAAAACTTGCCCGTTTGTTGCTTCGTGGTAATACAAGAATTGGTCTTTATCTTCTGGCGTATATAACTGCCCCACGGAAGAATAAATACCAATTTGACGAAACAGCGCTTCTAAACCAAAGGTACGTACTTCGTCTGAGAAAATAGGCACCACACGAGGGCCGATGGTTTTATCTTTCAAAATCACGTTTAAAATACGGCCGAAAGACATTGTCGTTGACATGGTACGGTCGCCCGAGCCTTGCAACACAGCATCATAGGCTGTTAACGCAGGCACGGCTAAGGGTGCAGACGGCGCTTCACGTGCGGGTAAATAACCGCCTAAAACTTGACGACGTGCTTGCATGTATTTCATTTCAGCACTGTCTTTGGCGGGCACGTAATAACTTAAGCTTTCAACTTGTGCATCGGTTAGAGGCAACTTGAAACGATCACGGAAAACTTTTAATTCATCAACTGACATTTCTAAGGCATTGTGCGCAATATTGCGACCTTCTGCATTATCAGTCCCTAAACCATAGCCTTTTACGCCTTGCGTTAAAATAACCGTGGGTTGGCCGGTGTGTGTGGTTGCTGCTTGGTAGGCCGCGTAAATTTTTGCATGATCGTGCGCACCGCGACCGAGTGCTGCTAATTGTTCATCGCTGTAATCAGCCACTAAGGCTTTTAATTCATCCGTGTTGAATAAAAATTCACGCAAGTAAGCTGCGCCGCGCACATAAGCGGTTTGCATGTCACCGTCAACACATTCGCCTAAGCGTTTTGCGAGTGCACCGGTTTTATCACGGGCGAACAAGGCATCCCATTCACTGTTCCAAAGCACTTTAATGACGTGCCAACCTGCGCCGCGGAATACACCTTCGAGTTCTTGCACAATTTTACTATTGCTGCGAACGAGGCCGTCTAAGCGTTGTAAATTGCAATTCACCACGAACACTAAGTTATCGAGTTTTTCACGAGCAGCTAAGGGTAATGCGCCGATTGAATCGACTTCATCCATTTCACCGTCACCACAAAATACCCACACTTTGCGGCCGTCGGTGTTTAATAATTCACGATTGTGAAGATATTTTAAAAAACGTGCTTGGTAAATGCCTTGTAATAAGCCTAGCCCTAATGAAACGGTTGCGAATTGCCAGAAAGCTGGCATTAACCACGGATGTGGGTAAGACGATAAACCCACGCCTGTCATTTCTTGGCGAAACGCATCGAGGTTTTGTTCATTTAAACGGCCTTCTAAGAAAGCGCGTGAGTAGTTTCCTTCGGAGGAGTGCCCTTGGAAATAGACTAAGTCACCAGCTTGTTCTTTTGTGAAGCCGCGGAAGAAATGGTTTAAACCCACTTCGTATAAAGACGAGATGGACGCAAATGACGCTAAGTGCCCGCCAACGCCGCCGGCTTTTTGTTTCGCTTTTAAAACCATAATGATGGCATTCCAGCGAATGGCCGCTTCAATGGCTGCTTCAAGGTCGCGGTCGCCGGGGTAATCAGGCTGGTCGTCAACGGATAAAGTGTTGACGTATGGAGAAATCATTTGACCCACTTGCGTGCGCACACCTTGGTTTTCAGCGGCTGATAACAAACTTTGCAAAATAAACTGCGCGCGGTCTTTCCCCTCACGCTCAATTAAGGAATTTAAGGCCGCTAACCACTCTTGGGTTTCGGCGGGGTCATTATCACTCCAGGGTTTGCTCATTACTTGGTTCCTATTTTTTAGCTAGTCTTTTTTTTGGGTGGCTAAGTTTAACCCGAACTTTAAAAAATCCAAAGCTTCTGCGCAAGGTTTCTTTCACTGTTTTGGGTTATTATGGTCGGTTCTGGTCGATTTTGCGTTGTTTTATCTGAGAAAAAGCTAAAATCAACAAGTTAGCCCCCGGGCAGCTTAAATAATTGTTTACATTTTGATCTTTTTTAAGGCCGCCTTAAGGTGAAATATTTATCATATACCCTATTGACTGTAGGATTTAAGGCGCGTTATGGTGGAAGGCTCGCCTTAAAAAACGCGAGACAAAACGGGTGGTTGTAACTAACTAAAAAATAAAGAAAAGGTGGCTCATCATGAGTGCTGATTCAGACAATTTGTCCTTACAAGTCGAACAAAAAGCGGTATCGAAGGCCGATTATCTTGCAATGAAAGCAAAATATATCTTGGCAAAAACGAAATCGGCTGAAAATTTCCTGCAAAATTCTCCCATCAACCACGGTGATATTCAATCGACTTGGGTTCGTCTTATTCAGGTTTTCACAAACGTTTGGGCGAACTTCCGCCAAGGTCTCTCAACGTTAAAAGCGAGCGATAAAGACAACCCGAATGCATTCTTTAACAAAATGATGCACGGCACAAAATATATCGTCACAAAAGCGGGCGGCGTTATTTACACCGGCATCACCGCCGTTGGTGACTTCGTCATCAGCACCTTAATTCTGTCTTTGGTTATCGGAACCTTAGTCGGCTTGTATCAAAAATGGCATGCGAGCAAATTATTAAGCCAAGAACGCTTATTAAAAAGCAAACTGGCTGTTGCGAAAACAAAAGCAGCGAAAGATAAATTAGAAGCTGAACTCAAATTCATTCACGACAAACGTCGCGAAAAAGAATTAGGCATTGTTCAAGCAAACCAACACTACGCATTGCAAGCGAAAGAACGTCATCACGGGATGTTTCGTTTTAGACGTTTAAAGTTTGTTCGTCGTGATGAAAATTTCACTGATGCAGAAATTCAAAAAGCCGCAGCTGATATTGCAGCGGAAGAAGCGATGGCATCCGATAAAACCGTTGGCGGCAAACGCAAAGTGACCCGTTTACATTGGGTGATTGATGCTGCCAATACAAAAGTTGTTAGCGTATTAAGCAGCATTTGGAATTGGAATGTGAATCAATCGATGGTGTATTGGTTAGCTTGGTTCGTTGCGCTTTGCGCGGTTGGTTTTACCGCTGCATTAACCGGTGCTGCGTTAATCACAGTGAATGTCATTACCATTGGCGTGGGTGCCTTATTATCGCTGGGCAAGCTTGCACATCGCATCGTGACTTATCGTGCACGCAGAAATTTAGAAAAGCACATTGATGAATTATTGCGTTATCCCGTTCGCGGTACGAAAGACAACCCACCGTTCACGTACGGTAAAAAATTCAGCATCGCTGATTCTGACATGTTAAGAAAAATTGCTGCTGCTCATCTTGAAAAAAATGAAGCGGATGAGCTCGTCAGTCCTTATGCCAACAAAGGGCGTAAAGACATTGATAAAGCCGAACTGAAAGGCGTGATCAGCAAAATCGCTGCGCACTTCAACAAAGTGAAAGCGAACGACAAAGCTGCGCGTAAAGCTGAACGTGTGCAATACATTCAACGTGAATTTATCAACTTTGAAGGTGAGCAATACGAAGCACAATTTGACATTGCTGCAGATAAAAACTTTCAAGCTAATAAAACTGTGACGAAACAAAGGTCAGGTTTCTTAACCGCACAGCTTTACGATTACTTGAAAATCGAACGCGACCCTGAGAATGAAAACCACCACTTCAAATCTAGACGTTTACATCGTTCCGGGTTAGTGGGTTTCAGACAAGGCTTTGTGTTTGGCTTTGTGATTCCGTTCTTTATCATCTCCATGATCGGGGCTTTCTTGCTGTTCCCCGTTTTAGGGCCTGCGATTGTTGCGATTGGCAGTTTCTTGCTGAATGCACCAGCAGCCGTTTACATCATGACAGCTTGCGGTTTTGCTGCGGGTGCTGTGCTTGGCGTTCACAAGTTTGCTAGTGCAAGACAAGCAAAGAACGATCATGCGTTTAAAGCCGAACATGTTTTAAAAGCACAGTATAAAGACACAGGCTTATCACGCGAAGCTGCCTTTATTGAACGAAAAGCTGCATTAGACAACCTTATTAATGGTTTTTCTGAAGAAGAAAAAGCAGACATTATTAATAAAGGTGGCGCTGATTTATTAAATAAAGATAGCGTTTATAATTACGACTATTTTGAAAAGCAACGCACGAAAAAAAGTGCTTGGACAAATTTCAAAAATGTGGGTGGTTATATTTACGAGTTCTTCTGCGGCACCCAAACGGGTGTACTGATGACTCGCTTCTTGTTCTTAAGTGCGATGGTGTTGAGTGGCGTGATTGTTGCCGGGGTGGCGGCGTTTAGTTTTGGCGCGCCGGTAATCTTCTTTGCTATTGCTGCCGCGATGGCTGTTCTTTTAGGAAGCTTGCGCGTCATTGACATTCATCAAAACAGGAAAATCGCTCGCCGCGATGGGTTCTTGAATAATATTGATGTGCGTATTGAGTTCTTGGAAAGAAACTTTTCACTGGTAAGTGGGTTGATGCAGAAGTTACGTGGTAGTGAACCTGCACCTTCCAGCACAGATGATCCTGCACCCGTTGTATTTTCAACGGATATTCCAGAACCCGAGCTGATTGCACGTAGCGCCTCTGCACCGCAGTCAGGCGAGGCTGAACAAGCTGAAGCGCGTGAGTACAGTAGTTCATCGAAATCATTGATTGAAACTTTGAATACGTCTGTGGATATAGAACCAGTTGTAGGCACTGATGCAGAAAGCATTGCTGTGAAACCTGCTGCAACATTACCGCGCATTAATATTGAAGTGGTGAATGTCTCGGGTAACAAGGCTAGCTTATACGCGGTTCAAAAGACCTGTGCACAAGAAGCAAGCCCAGCGTTGGAAAACACCTCCTCCAACACTCCCGCTGCACCTGCTGCGTAATATCTTTGCTCAACTCAAAAGGGCGTCTTGGTTAAGACGCCCTTTTTTTATAGGTAAAATCTAAACGCTAAATTCACTAAAAGCGGCCTCCCCCTGCCCCTGAAGGATAGACGCATCATTTAACGAAACGATGGGTTTTTACCGCTTCTAGTT
>CBFGYM010000017.1:0-41810 GCA_965653045.1 uncultured Gammaproteobacteria bacterium | reverse complement strand
TAAGATGTTATTGGCTTACAGCCAACGACTATAAAATTTTGCGTCTATCCTTCAGCGGCACGGAGGAGGCCAGTAAACCCACAGGATAAATTCGCATTTTCGGCCTAAGTAGGTATAATCGACCACTGCTTATAGTGAGACAGAGTCAGATGAGTAACGAAGAACTAGTCAGCACCCTCAACGAGCCGCCCAAAGAACTCAAGCGCCGTCTTAATGCGCGTTTATTGAACATGATTGCCATTGGCGGCAGTATCGGCACGGGGATATTTTTAGCCAGCGGTAATGCCGTTTACCTCGCAGGCCCCGGCGGCACCATGCTCGCCTACTTCATTACCGGCTTAATGGTTTATTTCTTGATGACCAGCCTCGGCGAAATGGCAGCTTACCTCCCCAGCACCGGCTCGTTCTACCTCTACGCCAACCGCTATGTTGACCCAGCGCTAGGCTACGCCCTGGGCTGGAACTACTGGTATAACTGGGCCATCACCGTCGCCTCGGAAATTTCCGCCGCCTCGCTTGTCATGCACTACTGGCTGCCCAACAGCTCCCCATTCATCTGGTGCACCCTATTCTTAGGTCTTGTCACCGGCTTCAACGCCACCTCCACTCGCGGTTTTGGCGAAATTGAATATTGGTTTTCATTCATTAAAGTCTGCGTCGTTGTTTTCTTTATCATTGCTGGTTTTGTCTTAGTCCTTGGCATTGGGCATCACCAAACCGTTGGCTTCCAAAACTGGATATCGGGTGATGGTCCTTTTCACGGTGGTGGACTCGCAGTTTTCAGTGCTTTCATGATTGCTGGTTTTTCCTTCCAAGGCACAGAGCTCATTGGTCTTGCCGCTGGTGAAAGCACCGACCCCCACACGTCCGTACCCAAAGCCATCAAACAAACGTTCTGGCGCATTTTACTCTTCTTTATTTTATCTATCTTTGTCATCACCTTGCTGCTACCACACACAGACCCACGGTTGGCCAACTCTGATGTACAAACCAGCCCTTTCACGCTGGTCTTTAAAGAATACGGCATTACAGCTGCGGCCTCGCTTATGAATGCAGTGATCTTAGTCGCGATATTATCCGCCGGTAATTCCGGCATGTACGCCTCCACTCGCATGCTTTGGTATTTGGCAAAACGCGGCCACGTGCCTGCTGTTTTCGCTAAATTAAATAAACGCGGCATTCCCATGAACGCCTTACTGTTAACCGCAGCGGTTGCTTTACTTGCCTTTCTTTCTTCCTTATTTGGAAACGGGCGCGTGTATTTTTGGTTATTAAACGCTTCCAGCTTATCCGGCTTTATTGCTTGGTTTGGCATTGCCATCAGCCATTATCGATTCCGAAAAGCTTACATCGCGCAAGGCCGCGCTATTAAAGACCTACCCTACGTGGCAAAAGGTTATCCCTTCGCGCCTTTATTAGCGCTAGCACTTTGCGTCATTATTATTTTAGGCCAGAATTATCAAGCGATCACCGGCGGGCATTTTGATTGGTACGGCGTATTAATTGCTTATATTGGCTTGCCGATTTTTATTGGCGTTTATTTGAGCTATAAAATTATTCACAAAACAAAAGTGCCCGCACTCACTGAGTGTAATCTAAGCACGGTTGATGAACCCAGCGTCGCTTAAATGCTGCGCTGGACGACTTCATCAATGTAACTATAATCCCAGTCTGCATTTAAAGTACGTCTTAACAATGAAGGGCGAACATGAGGCCCTTCAGGCAGTGTTTTTTGCACCGCGGTGACAGACTTTAAAATATCAGCCCAAAATGACGGTTCTAAAAATTGCATGCCTATGGCAATCGCGTCGCCGGTGTTGCCTGCACTGGGAGCCGTATCTCCAAACGCATATAAAGGCTTACCTAACATATTGCCTGTGCGGCCAAAATATTTAGCCTCTGTCACCGTTCCTGAATTAATCGCATATACATCCGTTAAGTTTTCTTGTGAAAGCAAATAATAAAAATTATTTTTTACTTCACGTACGCCTTCTAACGCTTCAACCGCTAAACGTGATGGGCAATGCGCATCTTGATAAGGGTGTGGCTTGAATAAAATAGTGCTGTGATTCTTCGCTATTTGTGCAAGTTGATCTTTAAAATCAGCCAAGGTTAAAAACCGACCGGTGTCACGACAAACCAAGGCTTTATCTGTCGCCACTTGTCCAGCAATTAAGGCTGTATTGGGTGGTAACTGTAAGCTTGGCATCCACGCAACCTTTGCTTGCACTAAATTCGCATACGGCTTGCAATAGTCGTCTAATGATAAACGATAAGGCAATAATGCTGCGTGAATATCAGGCTGGTTTGTTCGAAACGCAAGCACCAAATCTTGCATAAAGCGAATGGGATGCGCAATGATATCGACGAATGGAATAGCGTGACGCGTTAACACTTTTTGCAAAACATCAGGAATTTCAAAACCGATCACCAGCGCACGTTTAAAGGGCGTCACAAGCAAAGCTTCAACTTCAGACGGCAAATTCTCACGGTACAATAATGACGCCCAAGCATCGTAGTTTAAAGGTAGTGATAATTTATCGTAAATAACCGGTGTATTAAACCCACCTTCTTTCCACGAAACACAAAACTGTGGCAAGCCTGTGGCCTTGGTTAATTGCCACGATAATAAATGTTCTAACCATCGAATATTTTTAACCGTTGCGCTTTCCCAACGGTCGCCAACCTTGAACGGCCTTAAAATATCAACCGTAAAAATAATTCGATTTAAACTCACGCATCACCTCATTATTTAGTATCTAATGTTGTTTTATACGCGCCTAAGATCAAATCACAATCAGGGAAGAACGTATGCAATTCTTCTAATCGCGCGTGAGCTGATTTTAAGTCGCCGCGTTTAGCATGCGTCACAGCCTCAACTAAACCAATCAGTTTAATGGTGTCACGTTCTTGCGGCACGTCTAATAACATATTTAAATAATTAATAAATTGTTTAAGCATGTCGTTTGTGTCGGGTAATTTACGTAAAATTTTGGTGAAAATATCAGGCTCGTTGGCTTGATCGTTTAACATATTTAAAATTTCGAGGGCGTTTGTTTCTAATGATTTTGTATCAGCATTATTATTTTCCGCTGCTACTTGTTCCACAGTTTCTGTTTTTGGTTCAGGGTGTTTATCTTGCCATTCAATCACTTTTAAATAATTGGCTAAGCGGTTTTCTTCTAAGGCTTGTAATAAAGTATTTTGATGATAAGGCATCACGATTGCCGCAATACGCTCAGCTTCGGGATGTTTAAAATCGAATAAAACACCTAAACCGAGCACAGCGGGCACATTGGCAAAACAATATTCGTTCGGATGTTGATTGCGAAAATCTTCAATGGCAGTTAACACCCCATTTTTTGGACCGCCTTCTTGCTTAGCAATCGCATAAGCACCGTTGCCACGAAAACCACCGTTTTCGATCAAATCAGGACTATCGAGTGTCGTACCCGCACTATAGGTGTAAGGATGACGTTGATCAGCAGGAATACGATCAGGGGAATAATATAAATCACGTCTTGCACACGGCCAACCAATATCGTGCAAGAAAACAAGTAAAGGTTTATTTTGTTTGCGATGTAATTCACGCAATAACATTAATTCGTTATAAACGGTATACCAGTTATGATCACCATCAACAAACCAAGCATCGACATTGTTCATTTGATGAATGGCTTTTAAGCTTTCTAAGGGGCAATGCTCGACCACGTCTTTAACCGTGGGCAGCCAATCAAGAAAAGCTTGGCTGGGGCAGCAGTCAATGGAGATGAGTTTACCGTTTTTTTGCTTCAACCATTCGGCTAGTAGTTTAGAATTACCGCCGTGTTCGGCGCCAATTTCAGCGACGACGCGCGCCTGCACAAGCTCAAGAATAGGTAGGGTGATGGGTGCAAACAATGACATTGAATGTATGAGCAAATTCCTTTCCATGACGCCTCACTCCCTGGGATGTCGTTAAGCACTAGTGTAGCATGAAACAGCCTAAATATGCTAACCTAGGGGCAGTCTCAAGGAAGGATGCCAACGACATGGAAACCGATATAACACTCACCGCCCCTCATGCAACAAGCAAGCCCGCAACTGTCGTTTGGGTAGACCCCAAAACCCTACTTCACCCCGACCGCTTAGACATTGCCGCCAAAGCCTTTTATGCAAATGCCCTACTGGGCAGACTCTCGCATTGTTCATTGGTTGATGCGGAACTTTGTTATTTAAAACACATTCAATTTAGAACTGGCGGGCAAGAACCCGGCGATGAAACACGCAAAGGGTCACTCAATAGCTACAAAGTTCAGTTTATTGAATTGATTGAATCCATGCGCCGAGATGGATTTTTGGAAGAATTTGCCATTCCCGTTGCTAAAAAAACGGGGTTAATTTTAAATGGCGCACATCGTGTTGCCGCAGCCTTGTGTTTAGGGATTAAACGTGTGCCGGTTGTTTATAATACTGAGTTAGATGGGCTTACCTGGAATGCACGTTGGTTTATGATGCAAGGATTTACACCCGTTGAAATTGATGCCTTAACTCGCCAGTGGATTCATTTAAAGCAAGAACAAGCAGGCTGCATTATTCTTTGGCCAACACTACAGCAATATTGGCCGGAAATTGAGAAAAGCATTCAAGCAAAAACACCCATTGTTTATCAACGCACAATTTCACTCGATGCGAAAACCTTTCCTGAGTTGGTGCGTGATATTTATGCGACTGATTGGGGACCAGTACCCGGCGAGAATATCGAGAAGAAAATTCAGTTATTTTCACGCTACCCAAGCCAGTTAAAATTTTTAGTGGTTGGGCAGAACTCAGTTGCTGATTTAAAAGCACTAAAACAAGAAATTCGGGACGCTTGGCATCACATTATTCCCAGCGATAAATTTGCAAGCTTGCACACAACAGATTCCGTGCGTGAAACGTCTTATATTGGTGATGTATTTTTAAATCGTGCGAATATAGCTGCGCTTAAACATCGTGCGCAGGGAATTCGACCTGAGTTTTTAAATTGGTTATCGAGTTATTTTAAAAAATTAAATGAATTGCACATTGATGCTGAAAATTGCTGCATAGTCGGGAGCGGGGTTTTAGAAGCACACGGCATTCGGCCTGCGACCGATGTTGATTTTACCGTGACCCATGATATTCGTGAAAAATTATTTACCCCAGGGGTGACGCATTTAACAGAAAACTTAGATGTTGTTGCGAAAGATTATCCGCGGGCTGAGGTTGGGCGCGCGAATGCTCCAAGCGATAATCAATTAGTTACTGACACTGCCCTGCATATTCGGTTTCGCGGTTTAAAAGTGGCGGCACTGAATATTGTGCTAACGCGTAAACAAACCCAACGCCGATTTAAAGACTTAATGGATATTGCACTCGTTGCACAAAAAGCGTTTGAAGAGGCCTAATGTCGCTTATTAAGGCCGTTCTGGGTTAATTGGTAGACAACATCCGCATTAGCAATGGTGCTAATGCGGTGTGCAACCACAATACGCGTTATTGATAGCGCATTCAAAGTATTTTGAATTTTAGCCTGGCTTTGATTATCTAAGGCTGAAGTCGCCTCATCTAAAATTAAGCAACTCGGTTTTTTCGCAAGCGCACGGGCGAGTAATATTTTTTGCTTTTGTCCGCCTGAAATGAAAACACCCGGCTGGTCACTCATGCGCGTGAAAAATCCCATGGGCATGGCGCGTATATCGTCAGCCAAACCAACCGCCTCAGCCAGTTCCCAAGCTTCATCAAGACTCAAACCCGTATTACCGACGATATTCGCAAAAATTGATTCATTCAATAATTGTGAATTTTGTAAAACCGTGCCGATGGAGTGACGCCAAGCTTCCATATCAAAATAGCTTAAATCGATATTATTCAACCTAACGCGGCCGTGCGTTGGTGCTGTTAAACCCAGTAAAAGACGCAATAAAGTTGATTTACCCACGCCTGATTCACCTACAAACGCAACGAATTCGCCAGGGTGTATTGTGAAATGAAAGTTTTTGAATAAAGGCCTTTGTGTATTTTCAGGTTGATAGGCCAAATTCTCACCTTCTAAGAGGTACTCTTTTGGAATATTGGTAATAAGATGCGCTGGCGTTGGTTCACTCAGGGTTAAAACAGGGTTAAGTCGTTGCACTGATTCACGCCCTTGCAATATTTGTATGAAATTATTGGTAAGTCGGTCTAAATATAAACCCAATTGTGTTATTAGGAATAATAAGGGTAAATCTTGACTCTCTTGTCTAAGATAAATAACTAGGGTTAAGACCGCAACAAATAAATAATCCCAAAGCATCATCGCTATTTGTTGACATTGAATTTTGCGATAAATAGTCTGCAACTGATTTAATAAAAACATTCCTTTTTGAAAAGTCGATTGCCCAATGTTTAATAAGCGAATCAGTGACATTTGCTGAACACATTCAGTGAACCACGTCATCATGCTCATCTGATGCTTAAGTAACTGTTTCGTATAAGCAAATCGCAAGCCTAGTAAACCAAGTTTAATCGCAAAAGTGATTGATAAAATGATAAATAAGGGAAAAATATAAGTTGGGTAAAAAATGAAAATATATAATAATAATCCCGCTAAAGGGATAATACCATGAAACAAGTTTAACCCAGCATCGCTTAACAAAATCAAGCCCCGCTCAAAATCAGAAAAGGATTGCGCAAGTTCACCTGATAAAAAAGCTTTTAATTTTTCGGGTTTTGTTTGAATGACCGATTGAAAACATTGTTTTAGCACAATGCTCATGTTTTTACTTTGTAAATATAAATAGTTTTTTTCATGCTCAAAATGTAAAAAATAAAGGCTGAGTGTTAGCATAGAGAGTGCGATTAAACTGAGAATGATAGAATTAACGAAAGTATTGATATGACTTAGCAATATCGCATTCGTGAGTGTCAATGCCATCGTGATGAGTGACACAAACAATGAAATAATAGCCCATTTTAGATAATCACGCGGCGTGAGTGCGAACATACGTCTCAACCTCTTTTGTGATGTTAGCCTCAGCGAGAATAAAAGACGCGTAAACGTTGTTATCTGCTAATAAAGTATCGTGCGTACCTGATTCGATGATTTCACCGTGTTGTAAGACAATAATGCGATCGCAGTGCAAAATGGTGGATAAGCGATGGGCAATGTAAATAACGGTTTTATTCAGTGTTTTGATTTTTTCTATAATTTTCGCTTCTAATGGCATATCTAAAGACGAGGTTGCTTCATCTAAAATTAAAATGGGGGCATCTTGTATTAAAGCACGTGCCAAATTAATGCGCTGAATTTCACCGCCTGATAATTGATGATTATTAGCTGATAATAACGTATTTAAACCGCGTTTATGGACTAAGCTTTCCAAACCCACCCACTGCAAAATTTCGTGCACTTTTTCGGGTGGGCAATTAGTATTACCAAGCGTCAAATTTTCATACAGTGTTAATGACAAAACCGATGCTTCTTGTGTGACTACTGAGACAAGATTAGCGAAATCTGCGGGGTGACTAGCGGCTGTTGATAATTGATTAATGCAAATTTCGCCCCTATCCGGTAAATATAAGCCTGCCAACAATTTCGCTAACGTCGACTTCCCCGACCCCGACCCACCCACAAAAGCAATATGCTCTTTCGGATGAATAACCAACGAATCAATTTTTATCACCGGCGCTTGAGTTTTATTATAGGAAAACTTAACGTCATGCAACCTAATCACGGGTGGCGATACTTGCGCTTGGGTTTGCATTATTTCATTATTAAACCGTGCATCTTGTTTAATGTGCGAAACATCCTCTACGCGCAATAATTGTGCGTTGGCGGTTTGAACGCGACGGTGGGCATCTGTGACGGTGTTAATGCCTTTGCTCAAATAGGTTGTCAGTGCTGCAAATGCCAACATTAAGCTTAAAGGCTGATGTGACCCACGTGCGATAAACAAACCCGCCAACAACAAAATAATAAAATTGAATGATTGGTAGGTTTTTGTCAGTGCATTTTCCATGGCCTGATAAACATGTTTTTTTTGCTGTATCGCAATTTTTGCTTCTAAAGCTCGCTGCCACCGCAAGCAAACAGAAGCTTGCATACCGGCAAGCACAATATTTTCAATATGGTTCAAAAAAGATAACCCAACGCTGAAATACTGCGCCTCAGCATTCATTAATTGTTGCTCTAAAGGTTTTTTTCGTCGGCTAATTTCGAACATCGCAATCATTAAACTTGTTAATAAAACAGCAACCACACCCGCAAGGATAGGGTTTAACACGAATAAACCGACTGATAATATCAGCACCAATAATCCATTCGCCATGATGCTTGCGCCGCCTTCAAGCTTAGCACGCAACCCTATTTCTAAACTATTCATCACCACAATAAATTCTGAAATTGGCCTCAGTTGAAAAATTAAAATGGGCCACTGAATCACTTGCGCGAATATTGTCGTCGTTTTAATCTGAATAATCCTACTCAAAGAGGAAAACTCAAGCCAGCCTTGTAACAAGGTAATCCCCATTAACCCCAGACTCACCATCGCACTTAATAATACAATTGTACGCAACCAATGTGTGTTTCCACCAAGTAAAATGTGATTAATATACACACTGTTTAAACTGGTTAACACTAGCGGCAACATACTTAACACCATCAGAGAAAATAAATTTAACCAACGGCAAGTTTTCATTGTATGAATAACATATGTCATCAGCCCATGAATGATAGACTGTTTTTTGTCGAGCAGCGCATCTGTTGTGGGCTGAATAGCAATGACGATTCCTGTAAAAGCAGAATCGAGTTGTTGAAGTGTCACCACTTGTCGTCCACTGGCAGGGTCATTAATATAAACTTTATCATTTTTGATGCCTTCAAACACAATATAGTGTGAAAAATTCCAATGTAAAATGACAGGTTCATCAATTTCGTATAAAGCTTCTAGATCGACTGAGTAAGCTTCAGCCTTGCAACCTGCCGCCTGCGCCAATGAAATAAGGGTGGTTGCTTTACAGCCATCTCTTGAAACTCCCGCATGTTCGCGCAGCGTTTGTAAACTGGTATATATTCCGTAATATTTAAACAATATACTTAAACACGCCAACCCACATTCAGTTTCCATATATTGAAATACGACTGGCGTTTTTTTAATTGTTCGGTTTTTATTTAGCATCATTAGCAATCTTGATGTAACATTAATTGAACAGGGTGACAGGTGTGTGTTTCGATGCTTGCTGAAACCAACATCCCCGGTTTAGCTTGTTTTCCAATGGCAACCACCGCAAAGTACGGAATGCCTTGTTCAAACAAATAATCAACCAAACTTTTATTCCCTAAATAGCTTGATGCGAATTCTTTTGAAACAGGATAATTAGAAACCTGTTGCAAAACCCCGCGCATTTCCCAACTTGAATATAGCGGTTGGTTTAATTGATATAAAGTGGTACGCAAATTTGGTTTTAATAAAGCTGCATCGTTATTACGCACTAAAATTAACACTACGTTATTTTGTTGTATTGCCTGGCCTGATTTTACTAAAAAACGACTTAAATTACTCATTTGGTTATCAATGGGCAAAGTTGCGTTTGTTTTAGCATTTAAATAATCTGTTTCAGCCGTTTCAAGATCAGCCTCAGTGATTATTTTTTTCTGGTATAACGCTTTTTTTTGATCGAGCAGCGTGGTTGCCCTGTTTAATTGTTCATTCTTCGCTGAAATAACTTTTCCTAAGTCATTGAGTGAATTTTCCCAATCATCCTCAGCAACCACCACTCCCGACCCTTCAACCGTCATGGGAATGTTAGCGAAACATCCCCATAACACCAGCACACCAAACATTAACAATAAAGCGATGAGTGCAACACGAGCCTGCGGTTCTTTCCATTGCAAGTAGGGTTGGGTAGACCCGCGACTCGCAACAGCTTTTAGCGCATTTTCGCGAAAGATTGTCATGGCTTATGCGAGCCCTAACCACTTAGACCACGCCGCATAATCACGCTCACCGTAATGCTGGTCACTGATTACCACAAGCGTCCAGTAGGCTGCACTGTGCAAATCAGGTTGAAGCAATTTCAAATTATCCATTAAATCTTGTGCAGCTTCTTTCTTAATAATAGCTGCATAACGCTGCTGTCTGCCTAATGCCATTAGAACAGAAATACTTTTATTTCTATCTGTCAACACTGGGCTATGTGCCATTTTAATGAATGTTTCAACCGGTAGTGTAATTTTAGTATCTTTAGATGCAAGCACGGCTATCACACGCGTAGCATTATTCCTTACACCTTCATCACTATCATTTACAGCCGGTAATTCCCACGCCATGAGTTGCTTTTCATCCGTCGTGTGACCGAGCAACATAGAAGCATTTTCTCGCTTCTTAGGATCAGCGTCATCTCTCAAGATAGTTGCGAGTTCTTTCGCATATTTAGGAACATTCGTATTAAATTCAACTTCAAATTTTTTCAATGCTGGGGTTGAAAATGGCCCAAGACAATGAAGCTCTTTACAATGATAGGAATTAGAGTCAATTTTACCTGATAATGCTAATGGGAAGAATACACGTGTATATCGATCCCAATCTCGCAATAAATGGGCAGGGTCTTTATAATGACCTTTCGGATTCGGCAAATATACCGGCAAACTCCCTTTATCTGCAGCATCAACAACATTCACCGTGATATATTCACTAGGGTCTTTAATATATTCAGCGCCACTTATTTTCACAAATGCAAAGTCCCCCTTTTTAGGCACTTCTTTCTTAAGCTCATTGTAAAGTGGCTCCATAAACTTTGCAGTTAACGGATAGTTCGATTCCATCCAATGTTTTTTGCCACTTAATGCTTGCTGACGATATTTATCAATAATCGGCTTCAAATCACTTGCAGTGAATTGTTTCGTTTTATACACATCAACATATACATCAGCAGCATACGCTTGTGTAATGAAAAACATTAATGCTACAACAATTAAATAGTTCAACAATTTTTTCATTTTTCCCTCTATGTCACATTAAATATAAAGTCCTGGGTCTACGTGCGTTGTCATGGCAGCTTTTTGCTCTGCAATGATAGATTCACGAAACTTTGGCATCTTAATGACTTTTTCAGACTTTTTCCATACAAAATTTGATTTTCTTTCGGTTAAAAATTGCACGAAAGGATCAAGGAGGGTTATATTACTTTTGTGCTCTTCCTGCCAAAGGAACTGGCCTTGTTCATTAATTTCAAGGAATACATATTCCCCTTCTGGGGTGACGATAAAATCAAAGCAACCAAAGACCACGCCTAATTTCAGCATAAGCGCAAAGCATTTTGCAGCAAGTTCAGGTGGAAATGGGTAAGGCTCCATTTTCACTTCGTTTGCAGGGGCGCAACGCCAATCTTCTTTGCCTCTGGGGTGTTCTTGAGAATAAATTTTTGTTGCAAATGCACTATGACCCATACACGTAACGCGCAATTCATAGGCTTTTTCGATACGTTTTTGGTAAATACCGGGTGTAAGACGCAAAATTTCATTTGAAGGTAAATCATGTAAGCGAATGGGTTTAGTGTAAGTTAAACGCATTGCATCAGGTTCTAACCACATTACCGGGAATAATGGCTTGTAGATCACCTCGCCTTCTGGGTATTTTTGAATAAATGATTTAATCGCAACCGGGTCAGTGCTAATCAAAGTTTCAGGGATAGTAAAGCCTAATTTTTTAGCAACTTTTAATTGTGATAATTTACAACTGGCGCGTGTTGAACCTTCTTTTGTGTTTACCCAAAATGCGTTAGGTGCAATCATACGCCACATTGAGTTATAGAAACATTCTAGTTCACGGTTAGCATTACGCACATCATCAGGGTGAACAAATTCATCGACTTTGGGTTTTCTAGGACGGCGCACCCAAACCGTATCAAATTCATCTTCCGCATGAACATCAAAATCCAACCCATTTGCAATCCAGTTGATCCCTGTTTCATTATAGTGAAATGAATGTGACTGCTTAGTAGGCATATCAGATGGAAACCAAATTTTCGCAGAATGACCGAGAGATTCTAGTGCGTTTTTGACGTAGTAAGCATCTGTATCATCAGGTTTTGTGGCAATTAAAACATTTGACATTATGACTCCTCATTAAAAACCCTCCTTGCAGAGGGTTTTTTGTTTTTTAATAATCATTCCCAATATCGACAGTATTCTCAAGTGGACCAGAAGGATTTTGTGTTCCCCAAGTACATATAGATGCTGCACTAACAGGCATCATTTCATCATTACTTAATAATTTTGATTGCTGATGTGATAAAATACGTTCAATCATTTTTTTCTCCTAAAAATTAATCCCACTGTAAATCAATTTCGCCATTGATATTTGTTGCAAGAACTGTTCGTGAGGCAACGCCCGACCCAGTTACTTTTTCAACATCTTTGATTTCCATAACTTTTGCCACTTTAAAAGCAAGAATGCGTTCTTTCATTTATGGCTCCCCTCAGTCGACAGTGCAGTCCCAAGAACCATTCTGATAAGTCGCTTGAAGCGTGCGTGAACCCATACCCGCCCCTGTCACTTGTTCAACTTCTTTCGCTTCCAACACTTTCGCCATTTCGAACGATAAGATACGATTGTTTTGCATAGTTCCTCCTTAAAAGTAATATTGATAAAACAAGGCCACTATAATTCGATATTTATACAATTTCAATACTGTAAAAATACAGTTTTTATAAATTTAATGATTGAATCGCTTTTGCCTGCACGGCCAAGTAGATGCAGTGTGCGGTGTTACGGGCGCCGAGTTTCTTTTTGATGTGGCTGAAATACACTTCGATAGTGCGGTATTCTAAGCCTAGGTGTCTTGCAATTTCCTTGGCGGTTAATCCGTGTGCTTTATACGTCATAATTTCCGATTCACGCTCATTGAGTGTGATCATAGTGATCTCCTAGGTGTGTTTTGTTGAATTTGAACCATTGACGCGCCGTGGCGGCGCAAAGAAGAGCGCTGAATTTACAGAAAACGTATAATAGTGTCAATATAAACTTGTATATAACTCGAATTTACACCGTAATAGGTATAAAAATATACGGCTAGCGAACGAATTCCAGCTTTATTACCCTCCCCCACACGATTACTTAACGTGAACCACCATGCTTGCTAACCCCCGCGGAGGCGCCTTGAAGGCTCACGATGCAAACACTAAACCCAATAACTTAAGCCCAGCGCAATCGTATTAGTACTTAAGTTAACATCAGCATTACCATTGGGGTCATTCAAGCCGTAGACGGTTGGAATGTTGAGTTTAATCGCTTTGCCGTAATCAATGTAAGTATATTCTGCGCGTAAAGACCAATGTTGTGTTATCGCCCATTCAAGCCCTGCGCCAATCAGCCATCCTGCATAGGCGGCATCTGTTGAATAATAATTACCGCCTTCATTTTGATAGCTTAAGCCCATTTTAGCCATGCTAACACCGGCCGTTAAATACGGCAGAAAAATATTATTTTGCCAAGTTTCTTCACGACCCACACGGCCTTTCACTGATGTTTGCCATTGGTTTTTCAAAGTAAAACCATCGTACACCCCCGCATTAAAAACACTATTACAATACTCTGTGTGTTTTTGTTCACTATTCACTGTGGTATTTATTTCAACGCCTGAGATGATCGCATTAGAAAATTGATATAAATAACCCAATTGCACGCCTGATAAAGCATTTGAATAACCCGCGTTTTTATTGCACGTGTTACTTGCATTTGTAAACCCTAATTGTTGCGCTGTGACTGTTGCATCGTTAAAAGCAACGCCCGTATTTACTCCCGCGTAATAACCAGTTAAAGGCAGGTTATCTGCATAAGCAACATTCATCAAACTCATTGCTAACATCACTACTATTTTTTTCATGAGACGCTTACCGTTAAAGGGTTAGAAGTGACGCCATCTTTTGTTCCAACAATCGTGCACGACCCTTGATTACCTTCCATTTTAAGATACGTTTGTGTTTTCGTTTGTCCAATTAAGCAAGAAACACTACCCGTATGAGCAGTAACCGTATACACCGTGGAGCCTGAACCAGCCACCGGCAATGGCCCCAACAACACCGGTCGACCACAACACACCACCGCAGGGTTAAGCACGGTTGAGCCATTCACCGTTGCCGGAATATCAACCGAACTTAAACCCGTAAAATTTAATTGAACGTAAGTCGGTGTGCCGGCGGGTAGATAAGAAAGCGTATATGTTGGGGTTTTACCTGTATCGGATGTCACTGTCACAGAATCAAACGTTCCTGTAATGCTAGAGGCTGTCAATAATGTATATTGACCCGTCACGGCGCTTGACTCAAGCTTCACTTGTAAAACACCTGCTAAGGTTGCTGCACCATTAACAGCGACTAACGACGCGCCGCCTGAATTAATATTGCTATGCACTAAACTGCCTAAACTACCACTGCCGGCTGCATTCAACGTTAAACTTCCTAATGTGAGCGTGTTGCCCACATCGGGTGAAATTTCACCTGAATTCACAAACACACTACCGTTCAAAACACCTGTTCCGCTCAGAATACCTCTTTGTGAAAGTGCATTATTTCGGCAAACAAAAACATTCGCATTGTCGATTTGTCCATTCACTTTAAAATTGGCATTATTCACAGTGATCGTGCCTTGGTAATCAGTGGTTCCGTTATAAATAACGGTTCCATTACCGGTGACAAAAACAACCGTTCCACTACCACCGAAATTCGTATCATCTGCGAAGGCAACATCACTGCCCAAGGTTAAAATATCGTTAGTATCTTGCGCTGTTAATGTTAGTGATGCACCGCTACGTAAAAATATACTATTGCCAAACGCTGACCCATCTGCACCGTCTGTACCACCACCCGAACCGCCTGAACCATGCAACCCTGCTTGTGTCGTCGTATTAGGGGTATTAAACACGGTGGGTGTTGTTGAGAATGCTTCAATCGTGAAATTTAAGCCGCTATCAACAAAAATAGCGCCGCCAAGACCGCTGCCTCCGCCTCCGCCGCCACCGCCCAACCCCGCGCCGACATTATTTGACCCATTCCCGCCAGCACCGCCGCCGAGATTACCCACATCGCTCCCGCCATTTGCTGTAGAACCATTCGCAGGGCCTGCGCCACCACCACCGCCACCCCCTAACGAATCACCGCCGGTTGAAGGTGTTGCACCCGATTGATCAACCCCGCCGCCGCCCCCACCACCGCCGGTACCGCCCGACCCACCTTGCACGGTATAAGTTGAATCGTAAGCGCCCGTACCGGCGCCGCCACCACCACCGCCACCATAACCACCCGCACCCGCTTGTCCGTCAACGTCATTATTGACGGCTGTGGTTACAACACCGCCACCACCCGCACCCGCGCCGTCTCCTCCGTTACCACCTGAAGTCGCACCCGCGTGTCGCATTTCTTTTTTATTTTTTTTCGCAATGCTTTCTTTTAATTTAATATGATTTTTTGAAAGTAATGCGTTTAACTTCGCTAATAATTCACTCACGCCATTATTGATGCGGTGATGTGTTTGTTTAGTTGCACGAAGCGGTGGCGTAGAACCCTGCGGTTGCAAGCCATTCATTCCGTTACTGCCACCGCCGCCACCGCCTGCTTGTATTGCGCTGCCGCCACCGCCACCCCCGCCTGCTAAATTCCCGCCACTATTACCGCCGCCGCCTGAGCCTGCTATCACTGTAAGACCGTATGCGCTTCCATCTTCACCAACGGTTTGATCGGTGCCTCCATTACCAAGGTTGGTCGGTGTGCCTATTGTTGCGCGTGAGCCAAAACCGCCTCCGCCACCACCACCTCCGCCAAGCGAACTAAAATCAAGCGTTACATCGCCTCCGTTACCCCCAAACCCACCGCCGCCAGCGCCGCCTGTGATGCCTGTTGTGGTAACTGAGCCGCCGTTTCCGCTAAAACCGCCACCGCCTGCACCGCCTTCATTGCCAGTCGGTGATGAAAGTGCAAAATAATTTCCGCCGTTTCCACCAACAGCCGAGCAATTGTTAATGGTTACGTTTTTTAAAGTGACTGATGGGTTCGAGCCATTCAAGAAAACATCAGGCACATAAATAGCACCGCCAGCACCTAAGCCACCCCCACCGCCAGAAATACCATCACCCCCATCACCGCCTTTGGCTGTTAAATTTTGAAAATTGATATTTTGAATGGTGACATTACCCATGGGGATAAAAAATCCGCTATAGGCACCGCTGTTGCCATCAATGGTGACAGTAGCCGTTGAACCTGAGTTGCCAATCGTAATGTTGACCGCATTGGATGAGTTATTAATAACAGGTAAAATACCATTGAGTTGAATCGTCATAGGGGTTGCAAACAAAATGGCGTAA
Organism: uncultured Gammaproteobacteria bacterium; assembly: GCA_965653045.1. Lineage (GTDB taxonomy): Bacteria > Pseudomonadota > Gammaproteobacteria > DSM-16500 > DSM-16500 > Aquicella. Next base: position 25,472 of record CBFGYM010000017.1, on the reverse strand, counting down.
TCATCTGGCGTGGTATTTAAATCTTGGTTCATTTGATTAATGTAATACCGCAAATCACCTACTTCACCAATCCCACCGGGGTCGTTATCTGTGTTTTGCGTCACCACAAGGGTTGTAAGCGCATAAACCGACTGCGAAAAGAAAAAAAGAACGAACGCAAGCTTGAACTTGTCCATAAGAGCCCTATGATTATTCCGTTGTTTAGGATGATATTGATTTACATAGAATTTAACAATCCCTATTCAATAAAACTATGTTGACTAAGTTAAGTTAGTCTACTATAATAAATATCAACTGGAGGACAATAAAATGCTAGTTAATATACATGATGCAAAAACGCATTTTTCTAAACTCATCAACCAAGCACTTAAAGGTGATGAAATTGTTATCGCACGAGATGGGCATCCGCTAATTCGTTTAGTACCCTATACGGAAACCACCACCCAACGACGTGGGGGACAATTACGAGGGCTTATTCAAATAAATGATGACTTTGATGCGCCGCTGTCTGAGGATTTATTAAAACAATTTTATCAGGATGAAAAATAATGCGGTATTTATTAGATACACACGTCGTTTTGTGGTGGCTAACAGAACCTGAAAAAATCCACACAAAAGCACGTAAAATAATTCAAGATCAATCAAATGAAATTTTAATAAGCACCGCTTCGTTTTGGGAAATTGCAATTAAAAAAAGCATTGGTCGATTAACAATGCCTCATAATTTATTAGAAACCATCGCACTCGAAGGTTTTAAAACTTTGCCCATCATGCCAGATGAATGTATAGGCGTTGCAGATTTACCTATGTACCATTCTGACCCATTTGATCGCTTAATGATTATGCAAGCTAAATTATATAATTTGGTCATTATTACGCGAGATAACAAAATGCCTGAATATCCTGTTATTACTATTAAAGCATAGTCTGACTCGCATCAATAAGACTTGGTATTGTTTACGTTTGAGCAATAGTCTATAGTAACTATAAGTAAAAATGGAGGTAGCACCATGAAATTTAATAATTTTATTTATATCTTTTTGGGACCCAACCTAAACCCACAAGAACATCGTTCTGTCATTAAGACTGAGCAGTTCACTTATACAACCGTCGGGATTGCGTTTCATCAGAAAGAACAAGTGATTGCAGTTGCCCAAGAAGCGGTTGCCAATGGCGCGCAGGTGATTGAACTTTGCGGCGGGTTTGGCCCTTTGTGGGTTGCTAAGGTGTATGAAGCAATAGAACAAAAAGTACCTGTTGGCAGTGTTGCTTACGGCCCCGAAGCACGTAAACCCATGTTAGATTTATTGAGTTAATCTCATGAATATCTTATACGTGATTGCACACCCAAACCCAGATTCATTTAATGCGATGTTAAAACAGCATGCGTTAAATTTTTTAACGCAGCATAAAGTGAATGTAGAAACCACTGATTTATATGCTGCGCACTTCAAAGCGATTGCGGATTGGAGTGATTTTACATCGAATGAAACGAATACCCAATATTTTTTAGCACAGCAAGCAGCGTATCAAAACCAACAACTCACCACTGATATTGCAAAAGAACTTGAGAAAATTGCCTGGGCTAACCACATTATTTTTCAATTTCCTTTATGGTGGTTTTCAACACCTGCTGTGTTAAAAGGTTGGTTTGACCGTGTGTTAGTGAAAGGGTTTGCCTACGATGCGGGTAAAGTGTTTAATGACGGCTTGTTAAAAGGGAAAACAGCCTCACTGGTGGTAAGCACACAATCGCCGGAATCGGCTTACCAACCTGATGGGTTACACCATGCAACGCTCGATACCTTCTTACACCACATTCACCACACACTGCGCTTTGTGGGCATCAAACCATTCGCACCCTTTGCCACCTACGCCGCGTTTAACCTCGATAGCACGCAAGAAGAAAAAATTATTGCTGATTATCAGGGTTATTTAAAAAATTTAATCAGTTAAAGTTAAAGCTAAAACAACTTCACCCCATATCGTTGGCTAAAAGCAAAAACGCTTTAGCCTGGGGAATGGAACCAACGGATTTTTTAATCAGTACGCTCGACTTCATTATTTAAAACCTGTATATTTCATTCAGATTTCAAAAAATACAGCGTGCGCAATAGTAACGCACAGCACTCATAAACTCCGGAGACCTTTATGCCGACTAAAACATTCTATACAACACTGCTCAAAACCGTCCTCTTCCAGCTTCTCATCGCTGTGCTTTTTTTCTTAGGCATGGTGCTCGACCCCATCGTTGGGCTATGGATAGTGGTTTTATATTTTTCTGTTATCGGAACGTTTTTTGTTTATAAATATTTTGAAAGAAAGTGAGCTAATTTACTGAATTTATTACCTTAACCAACTGTTTCCAAAATGGAAACAGTTGGTTTTTTGCACAGTTCTTCTAAATTCTTTAAACAAGTCATTCAAATACATTATAAGTGGGTATCGCTCAAAAATTATCTTTCCATTTTCGCAACTCGCGAAATACATCGACTGCGTTCGTTAGTTTTTTCTCGGCATAATGCTCAACGCTTGAGATGACTTCGTTTTGTGTGCAGCGCAGGAAAGGGTTTGTTGTTTTCTCAAGTTGGAGTGTTGAGGGAAGCGAAGGTTGATAATGTGAGATAAGTGATTCGGTGTCCTTTATTCGTTTCATAACATCGCTATTTTTATTCATCACACGTGATGCAAATTGTAAATTTGCCATGGTATATTCGTGCCCGCAGTAAATTAAGGTATCGTCAGGCAAAGCAGAAAGTTTATTGAGTGAAGAAAACATTTGATCGGCTGTTCCTTCAAACAAACGCCCGCAACCTGCTCCAAATAGTGTATCGCCAGTCAATAATATTGGCACTGCATAATAAGCAACATGCCCGAGCGTATGTCCCGGGATATGAATAACTGTAAACGGCGTCGGCCAGTGATTAATAAAGATAATTTCGTTGTCGTCAACGTAATGCGTCGTTGATGGAATATTCTCCAGAGAATGCGCATAAACCGCAACCCCCGGGTAGCGCGCTAACAACGCTTCAATCCCACCCGTATGATCAGCATGCTTATGCGTAACCAGAATACCAACGAGCTTAAGCTGATTCGTTCCAAGAAACTGAAATACTGGCTCAGCCGTTCCCGGGTCAACAATAACGACTTCACCTAATGCTTTATTCACACAAGCCCAGATGTAATTATCTTTAAGGCTTCGAATAGGCGTCACTTCCAGCATAATCACATCCTGTTGTCATATAGTTACCTAAAAGAATACCCCTTCAACTTGTTCATAACAAATAACTTTCAATTTTCCTAATTCTCTCTACCCTGTCTCCCCAATTTTCAATGATTTTAGGGTGGCCGTAGCGTGGAAAAACATCGCAGACATCATCGCGGTAAATTTTTTTGAAGTATTTATCAGCGGTTTTTCGGTAAACAGGGTTTTCTTCGGTATAGTCGATTGAGTTTTCTTTTGTGATAGGTAAAAATATAATTAAATCTAGTGTGTTTAAGGCATCTTTAACTTCAGAAAACCGTTCAGAAACTTCACTGTCGTAAATATCTACCGAATCTTCCGCTAAGTTAACCATTGCATATGCTATAAAATCAATGGGGCATCTGTCGAAAATGATATTGTGCTCATTTTCAGTCTCGTTAAGTTGCTCAATGCTATAATCAAGCTGTTCTATCAAACTCTCAAGCGAAGGCTCCAACGACAACTCCATCGCTTTTTCTTCCTGCAAATGATAATACGGCTCTTTCTCACACCGGTACTGAGGGTGTTTTTTGATAAAGTCTTCAATTAACGTGGTTTTACCGATGAAATGTGTTCCAGAAATTGCAATGCGCATATCGCTTCACCTAAAAATAGATAATAACATATTCCAAAGAAGAATCCATCGCCGTCGTGCCTCATTTATTTCACCTATTTGTTATTAAAAACGCTCGTATTTTGCTTTACTAGAGTCTAATATATCGCGAAACGAAAAATGTATTTTTAATGAGGCGTAAAATGAAAATTGTAGCGAATACGGAACATACTGCCATCTATCAAACCAAAAATGGTGCGATCACTCTCAAACAAGATGCCTCTTCAGATATGCTATGGGCTAGCCAGGCACATATTGCTGATATCTTTGAAATTGAGCGCTCCGTTGTTACAAAACACATACGCAACATATTGAAAGATAAAGAATTAAACGAATCTTCAGTATGTGCAAAATTGGCACATACTGCGGAAGACGGAAAGACATATCAAGTTCAATTTTATAGCTTAGATATCATTTTAGCTGTTGGATATCGCACAAACTCCAAAAGAGCAATCGCCTTTCGCCAATGGGCAACCAAAACCCTTAAAGACCACATCTACAAAGGGTACACCATCAACAAAAACCGCATCCAGAAAAATTACGATAACTTTATCAAGGCCGTCGATGATGTTAAAAATCTATTACCCACCAATACCGTCATTGATAACAAAAGCATTCTTGAACTCGTCTCTTTATTCGCTGACACATGGTTTTCTCTCGATGCTTATGACAAAGACAACTTAACCACACAGGGAACAACCAAAAAGAAGGTTACATTAACTGCAGATAAATTAAATAAAGCACTCGCAGAATTAAAACAAAACCTTATTGCGAAAGGTGAAGCCACCGATATTTTTGGCGTAGAACGAACCAAAGATAGCATTGCTGGCATTATTGGAAATGTAATGCAATCGTTTGGCGGGCAAGCACTTTACCCCAGCGTTGAAGAAAAAGCAGCCCATCTGCTTTATTTCATCATAAAAAATCATCCATTCGTTGATGGCAATAAACGTAGCGGTGCTTATGCGTTTATATGGTTTTTACGCAGCGCGAAAGCGTTAGATTTAACACGCATTACACCGCCAGCATTAACTGCAATAACATTGCTAATTGCTGAGAGTTCGCCGAAAGATAAAGACAAAATGACAGGTTTGGTGTGTATGCTGCTTTCTAAAAATGATAATACGGCTCTTTCTCACACCGGTACTCAGGATGCTTTTTGATGAAGTCTTCGATTAACGTGCTTTTACCGATGGAATGCGTTCCTGAGACTACAATGCGCATATCGCTTCATCTAAAAATAGATAATAACATATTCCAAAGAAGAATCCATCGCCGTCGTGCCTCTTCAGATATGCTATGGGCGAGTCAAAATCAGGTCGCTGACATTTTTGAAGTGAACCGCCCCGCAATTTCCGGGGAATTCTAAATAGAAGTACGGCAGTCTCCTTGCTATTCCATTCAAAGTTTCGAAGAACATTGAATATACAGTATTTTTAGGCTGTCGCACTCCAGTTTAGAATTCCCCCGCGTGGCATTAAATACCCATTTTCTTTGATGTTGTTTTAATATTGTGTTAAGGTTCATCAAGTAAAATCGCTATCTTATTTTTAAAAAAATATAAAACTAACAACACCAAACGAGAGGGTTTCATGACGGCACATTTATCTTCTGAAAGAAAAGCACACATGTTAGAAGTAGGCACTGAGATTTATTCAGCCTATCTTTTATTAGACATGCTTTCTAGCAACTATTATGTGTCTCAAAGCGATAAGTTTAATTTAAACGATCAGAAAACCGCCTTGAATGAGTATATTGTTTCATTAATTAAACAAGGTATCACCAATGCTAATTTTAACTTAGGTGGACAAGCTTGCCATATTCTTCTAACGCGAAATGCTGGCAACCCTCCAGCTTGGAAAGTTCAAATCACAGGTGAAAACGAAGCTCAGGCCACTGAACTAAAACCCATTAACGAACACTCACCACAAGATTTATTAAACTTTTTCAGAAAATATTCAGTCACTGTTAACCAAGATAACACCGGCGTTTACAAATTCAGCACCGGGCTCACTGTTAATGGAAAAAATATCACCTTGGGTGGCGCAAACAAACTTAGCTTATATCAACTACACATTTCTAATCTTTACACGATATTAACACGATTGACTGATAAAGATGCCAACCTTAACATGTTAGTTGCAATGGCAACGGGCTCAGGTAAATCATTCACACAAGCCTTATGGTTTTTAGTACAATACCTTGCTGATAACCCCTGCTTCTTTGCCGCACCCAGCGCAAACCTTGTTATTCAATTAAAGCGTGACTTTGAGCGCTTGCTCCCCGCTAATGTGACTCAACACATTCCTGTGTATACCACAAATGACCCTATAGCAACCCATGAAAGTGCAAAATGGGGCATTATGTCTCATGATAAATTATTATCTGCACATTGGGATTTCTTGCAAGAAGAAAAAACACTTGAAAGCGGTATGTTACTTTGCATTGATGAAGAACATTTGGCAACACAAGAAGAGTTATTCAGTAAACGTATTGCGATATTAGCTGATCATTACCCAACGATGTTTTTAAGTGCAACGCCGTCAGAAGAATCTTATCAAATCAGTGGCGACCAACCTGTTGCTAGTTTATCACGAAAAGAAAAAGAAGAATTAGGCATCTCAAAAGCGGCTGTATCAGAACAATCTTCAACGCAAGGCATCATTAAAAAAAGCAGAAAAAACAACCCGCTTACTGTGCTTGAAAGCATGATCATGAAATTTGTCGATTCTATTGAAGAAGAGCGTCTTAGCACGGCACATGAATATGTTGATGTAAGCGAAACAACGGTTACCTATAAACCCTCAACTGACCCTTACTATGCAGATCAAACTGGGGCAGACATTAGACGGTTTCTCCGATGGAATATTATAGCACCCATTGGTGAAAAAGCATTAGTGTTGGTGGATACACACGACCCTGTTGTAAACATGAGTTTACTGCGAAATGGTGACAGCAGAAACCCTTACAAAAATGGCAACCGTGTATTACGTGACAACGTTTATGATTTTTTCCAATTGGGTGATAACTTAGATGAAGTTTGTTACGACAATTATATTGAAGCGAAAGAGTCACTGCGTCGTAAGCTATTCTTAGCCCCTTTAAATAAACTTTTTCAAGCGCGTGAACAACAAGAATTATGCAATGCCGTTGATGAGTATGTTGACTTTAGTGACACAGAACAATACATGGAAATTCGGGTCTTGCACGGTCTCATTGAAAACACATTAATATATTTATTGGGCTATGACAGCAATCACTTAGATTACATGCGATTTCATCACTTAGATAAACTAATCGCTGAGGTGACGGAAAAATTAACCGCAGTAGGCAGTGATGGTGAAGTCGCTATTTGCAGATCTATTACTGAAAAATTAATGCAAGATGGCCTTCCACGCACTGTTTCTGAAGAAGTTGCTGCTGCTATGTTCGGCGTTATCCTCAAACTATATGATAATGAAGCGAAAAGGCTCATTGTTGATAACTGGTTATTAGATAAAAAATTACATAAGCATTTCATCTACAAAAATGATGTAGACATTTATAACTACTTTCCTTCAAATAGAACCCGGAGAACTCCTCACAGTATTGTAATCGCTGATTTTATCGCAAAATATAAAACTATTTTTATGGTGAACGGCCTTGAGAAAACAGCCACACCCATTGAATCAAATAGGCCATTTTTTAGCTTAACCCAATCTCTTCATGCTATGGATGATGAGCACGTTAAGAATAATGATGCGCTAAAACATCAGTTAAGCCCGCTTGAAGCCCTTGACGACACCACAAAACAAGCTGAATACACACCCAATTACTGCCCACCAGACTATACCCCCGCGGTAGTAGACACACTGTTTCGTAAAGGTCTTGTGGGCGCCTATATCACCAGTGAAAGAATCACCGGCTTTAACGACCCGCATTTACATCATGTGAGTATGATTGTTGATAGTGAAACCGACCCCATCAATACACCCGACCAAATTATTCAAGGGTCAGGGCGTAACCGTGGCTTAAACCCTGCTCACCAGCCACATTTTATTTTAACCACGGAAAATGGCTCGACACCTAGCTTTTCACCTGATAACTTGGAAAAGAAAAATTATTATCCTGACTTTTTCAAGGCTAAAAAACGTTACCAAGAAACCGTGACAAAACGTCTAGGGAAAAAAATTGCATTAGCGATGAAGGATTATATTGAAGCAAACATTTTCCCAGATGGGACTATTGATACTCACGCCCTTAGTGAAAAACTTCGCCACATTGTTATCACTGAATTCGAGCAAGTTTATAAAAACAATGAGTTTGATTTCAAGAAAACGAAAAAAATCTTCAAGCGTGTATTAGCTGACACGTATAACGCGCTTTATGTGCAAATTAAAGCATTAAATCGGCCGTATCATTTACCGCGAGTTGCTAAAGTCCTTGCAAATTTATTAAACTTTATTACGAAAATTTATTATAAATTAGCGACCGTGCGCTCTTATTTTTCATTTGTAAGAGCCGCCCGAAGATTAAAAGCTGATGTTACAAATAATAAAGCTTCTTCCAACGAAGAAACTTATGCGCATATTGTACGAAATTTCAACTACAAAACACATATTGCAAAAGGCATACCAGGCAAACGATTTAAAGATATTTTTAAAGAAGATGCTAAAAAGATATTAGAATTTGCCCTGCAAAATAACATCGTGCGTTTTCTCAACCCGGAAATTCGGAAACAATTGCTTGATATTTTTAAAAATGAATTAAGCAATTACTTTCTCTGTTTTGTTGGGTCGGCTGAAGAACAACTTGAATTATTGCATTTGATTCAAGCAAAATCTGACTGGCTTGAAAAAGCAATTCCACACGTTGATACGCTGATGCTTTTAGATGATGATGCTGTGCACCAATATTTTGAAATTATCAAAACAGATCCAGATATTGCTGAATATTTTTCCTCACACAACTTACAAATTGAACTAAACCGTGAAAATTTAATGCGTGAAGCATTGGATACAACATATAATGCCTTTAAAGATGCTCTTGATAATTCACCTGGCGATGTCGACCCTGAATCACCCGAGTTTTTACAGCTGTTGTCTAAAATTCTCTCTGATAATATCGATAATTTTAAGTTTCTATTTGTCCCCAAAGATGCGGCATTTTTAGCAAAACATAAAAATAAACTATCAATCGACGTTACTTTACTGGAACCTCTCATTGCAATAGCGAATAACCCAGATAAAGGCGCCGAAATTAATTGCGCTATTGTTGCGCTTCTTCGCTCAAGCTTACCTGCTGATATACTCAACGAGGCAGATGCGAACAATTGCCTGGCATTAGATCAATACAACCCTGACAAGGTGTTTCAAAATGTCAAAAAAATGCAACAACTTTTTACAGACCCGAGCACGCCACCCAATATGCTTCTTGATATGAATGCGTTGCATGATTTATTAGCGAAAAATCTCGATCTTAAAAACCCTATTTTAAAAGACATGATTAACCATCTTTTAGGCTCTTTTTCTGCTGCGCACCTTGAAACAATTTTAAATGCGCTCTACCCCTTGGCAAACGCAGAACAGCATGATTTATCTAATAAAGATAAAGTGAAATTACTACTTGAATTCAAACAAGACATTAAAAAACTTTCTAGTGAAGCATTATTTAAAAAATACGTTTCATTTGAAGACCCAAATCAACTAGAAGATACTAATTTAGGTAAAATATTTAGTTGGCTATTCAACATCTATGAAGAAATTACAGATTGTCACACGTACTGGCATTCGATGACTAACAAAGGTAACTATACTGAAAAACCGGAAAGGCCAAATTTATTGATCAATACTCGCTTTGATGCTCACCCAATATGGTATAAAGAAGCAACCCCTATTGATCAGATGATTATCAAGAAAATTCGCGAGGGATATGAAACGATCGAAGCAAATATACCTTTAATCATCTCTAAAAAAACAATGTTTTTATCAGCAACACAAAAATCATTCGATAAATTGAATGATGTAGAAAAGCTAAAAAATAAAAAAACGGTTAAAATGATCGATGAAGTGGCACGCTTTTTTGTGAAGCCATTGAAAAAAACCTTCAATGGCTTTCACCCAAGCGCGAGCAAAAAGAACAATGCACACCAGTCAGGGCTTTTTGCATGCGCAACCAGCTTGGGCGCAAAAATGCGAGCTGCGAAATCATTCACAGACGCAGAAGTTCGCTCGTCAGCCACAAAAGACCGTAACGCTGTCAAAGCTATGCGTCGCGAGCTAAAAGGGGGTTAACCCTCTTTTAGCTTGACGAAATGATTTATGCCAAAAAGCTTTCGATTTTTTTAATTCTCGCTGCTCTATCACCCCAAATTTCAATAATCTTCTGCGAAATATCACGTGTTTAAATATATCGATATATTTATTACAATCGAAAACATCTTCATTCTAGACTTGGCTATTTAAGCCCGATATATTTTGAAGCGCAAAATATTACTTAGTTGAATGTCTGTTCTTTCCGGGGCGAAATCACATTTGATTTGTATATTCAGAAACGTTCATTTTCACAGAGCCTAGTTCGGCTTCACTATCAACGGCACAGCGTTACGTCCGTAATATTCATCTTCAAATGTTAACAGGTTTGCAAAATCGTTTGCCAAATCGTCTTCTGCATCCAACATCTTCTGCTCTTTAGACTTTCCAGTGCTTGAGCTTGTAAATAATTTTCCTTTATATCGGTGATAGGCTCCGCTACTAGATTCATAGTATTTATCAATCGTTAATTTTAATGCGACACTCAAGATCATGCCTGAAATTAAACAAGCGCCTATCCACTGCATTATCATTGACGCTGTCCATGCAGTCGATGTTTTTTGTTCATCTGTGTTTTTTAAATCACAGCCATCCTGCGTGAAGCAAGTACCAACCGATTTTTTTTCATGCACATACGTAGCACTCAACACAATTCCGGAAATTATCAAAAGCGCATTCGTCATCACAAGACCATTCACAATCATATTACCAAAATCACCGTAATTGTTATAACACGCTTTCGAATTCTTTGATTTACTTTTCAGCAGCGCGTAAAATTTCCCTCTTCGATTCGTGTATTGTTGCTCATAACGATGAAGCGTTTGCAGTGCAAACAATTCTGACCGAAGGACAAGATGATAAAACGACATTGAAGCTTGAGCCAATCGCGCAGCTTCTCTCATGTGGCCTCTTTCAACCAACCAATTTATCGCGCAAACGAATCCCGCATGAATATCACCTACATTATCTTTAATTCTTTCATCTCGCCTATTTTTAACCTGCTGATAAAAGAACATAGGGTGTCTAGATGTGTAACGTGAGATACTCATGAAACCTGCCTCGTTTTATTATTTTATTGGGTAGAGGTATTATTGCATAATCAAACTTAAGAGAACCTTAATCGATTCTGGCTCTTCCCCATTTAAGAAGAGCAACGGAATCACAGAAGGGTTTCATCGCAAGATGAAACTGATACAACGACGAGCTTATGGGTTTAGGCGCTTTGAAATTCATGCCGACGAAAGGAGTCGAACCTTCGACCTACTGATTACGAATCAGTTGCTCTACCAACTGAGCTACGTCGGCGTGGAATGAGAAATGAAGCGAGAGTATATCGATTTTTTTGATCGCGCGCTAGTGCGAATTCTCACTAAAATTTCACTGGTAACGCGCTGATAATCTGACCAATTTGTGCTCACCCGAACCCACCCAGCCACCTTCGAAAAACAAGCAGTTAGCCAAAACCTACGTCTATTTCGTAAAATTATTTTTAAATACCCCTCCAAATCAAACAGTTACACCCCTACCAAAACAGGCAAAATCTCAAAAAGGCACTATATTTATAGGGTGATAACAACAATTCGGTTGCCGCCGAAACGAGAGTGAGAAATGTTCAAGCCGCCATACACAACACGTTTACAACGTGCATTGCAAATTGCAATGGTATGGACGTTTGCGTTTATGTTTACGTGCGGCGCTTATTCGAACCCCGTCTTAGACAATGTTGCATCTGGTAATGTCACCATACAACAAACCTCCACCACCACAACCATCAATCAAACTTCACAAAAAGCGATCATCAACTGGAACAGCTTTAACATCGGCAGCAATGAAACCACTCACTTCAATCAAGTCAGTGGCGGCGTCGCACTCAATCGTATCAATCCAAACCAAGGGGCTTCACAAATTTATGGTCGACTGACAGCAACCGGTCAAATTATTTTAGTGAACCCCGCTGGTATTTATTTTGCACCTGGCTCGTATGTCAACGTTGGTGGTTTAATTGCATCAACGGCAAACATTAGCGACCAAGATTTCTTAAGCAGCTATTATCACTTTGAAAATCTCTCACCCACCGCAGGTGCCATCATCAACCAAGGTCAACTCATTGCAGCTGATCACGGTCTTATTGCACTCGTTGGCAGCAATGTTTCAAACGAAGGACTCATTCAAGCGAACATGGGTAAAGTGGCGATTGGCTCTGGTGAAGCCTTCACACTCAGTTTCGCCGGCAATGATTTAATCAGCTTCACGGTTGATCGTGGCACCACACAACGCGCAACCGATCAAAATGGAAATGAAATGCGTGACGGCATTCGCAACACCGGCACCATTACAGCAGATGGCGGCAGCATCATCATGACAGCACGCTCCGCACAAGGCGTACTTGATCATGCGATTAACTTAGAAGGCGTTGTGCAAGCAAGATCCGTTTCAGAAAAGAACGGTGAAATTATTTTATCAGGCGATATGAACGGAGGCATTGATGAGAATACAGGCAAGGGCAGTGGCGTAGTACGTGTTGCAGGTAAAGTAGATGTCTCAGGTAAGAATGCTGGTGAGAAAGGCGGCAAGGTCGATATTACTGGGCAATATGTTTTACTTGATAGCACCGCGAACATTGATGCAAGCGGTGACACAGGCGGCGGCAACGTCAACATCGGCGGCAACTATCAAGGCAAAGGATCTCTCGCAAACGCAACCGGCAATGTCACACTTGAAGGTGCACAAATTAACGCGGATGCCATCACCAGCGGCGACGGCGGCAACGTTGTATTATGGGCTGATGGCTTAACGCGTTTTTATGGCAGCATCTTAGCACGCGGCGGTGCACTCAGTGGTGACGGCGGTCAAGTGGAAGTCTCGGGCAAAGACACACTGGATTACAACGGCTGGGTAAACACCACCGCTGCCAATGGCTTAGTCGGCACCTTACTCCTCGACCCTGCCTTCATTAATGTTGTCACCGGCGGCGCAACAGCTTATGCTGGCAATAATTTATTCGCAAATAACCTAAACGGCACCTCTAACTTTGATCCTGCTACATTAAACGCGCTGGCAACAAACGTCACACTGCAAGCCGTCACTGATGTCACTTTCACTAACGCACTTTCACTCACCACTGCTGGTGCCGGCTTAACTGTACAAGCCGGCCGCGACATTATTATTAACGCCAATATTTCCACCAACAACGGCAACATCTCAATGACGTCAAATGACAGTGCTGCGGGGTCAACCTCTTCGCGCGCTGCCGGTGCAGGTGACATCACCATGGCAGCTGGCACCAGCATTAACGCCGGCACGGGTATTTTAACGATGACGGTTGGCACCTCAACAGCAACCAGCGGTAGCAACACCTACTCACCCGGTAACATGACTTTGTACGGTTTAACCGGTAATTTTATTATTCTTAATGCGCTTTCCTCATCGACAACACTGAGCGGATTAGGCAATATTGCAGTAAGTGACACATTAACCGTAGGTAACGCTGGCAGCGGCACTATTAGCGGTATTATTTCAGGCGCAGGGCAATTCATTAAAGGCAGCGGCGGTGCTGGCACATTAACACTCTCAAACGTAAACACCTATACAGGCTCTACCAGCATTAACGGCGGCACACTTTCAATCACCAATGCTAACGCCCTATTCACCCCTTCGAGTGCGGGCGTGAGTGTTAACTCAGGCGCAACGCTGGATATTAATGGCGTCGCTGGAAGCTTCAAAAACCTGACCTTAAACGGCGGGACACTCTCCGGCACTGGCACAGCCTCTGTCGGCACCAGCACTTCATTCACCTTAGGCGCCAGCAGCTTTTTTGGCGGCACCGGCACATTAACCGTTACCAGCGCCTTCACCGATGGTGCCAGCAGTTTTGGTATTACTAAAACAGGCAGCGGCACCGTCACCTTAAGCGCCGCCAACACTTACGACGGCGGCACCACTATTTCCGCAGGGACGTTAAACGTTGGCAATGTCGGCTCACTGGGTACCGGTTCTGTTGCATTAAATGGTGGCAACTTCCAAGCAAATAGCGGTGTTGGCAACATTGGCAATGCGTTTGTGCTCGGCGGCGGCACGGTCGGCGGCGCCAACAATTTCACCTTAACTGGCGTACTCAGCGGAACCAATTTTTCAAAAGTTGGCACAGGCCAAGTGACACTTAGCAATACAGCCAATACCTATTCAGGCACGACAACAGTTTCTGATGGGACCTTACGCATGGGTGCTGTGAATGCCTTACCTACCACCACCGCTGTTACCTTAAACGGCGGCACATTGAATTTAGGCGGGAATAACACCACCATCGGTTCACTGACCGGCACAACCAATGTGGTTATGGGTGCGGGCACCCTCACCCTCGGTGGCGATAACACCTCCACCAGTTACAGTGGCGTCATCTCTGGCACTGGCGGTCTCACCAAAGCAGGGACCGGCACCTTTAGCTTATTCGGCGCCAATACTTACTCCGGCGCAACTACAGTCAGCGCAGGCTCATTAAGTCTTGGCGCCAGCAATGCACTCAACAGCACGAGCAGCATTTCTGTCACGAGTGGCGCCAACTTAGACATTCTGTTTAACAGCGGCACGCTGGGCAACACCAACCTCATCACTTTAAACGGCACGGGCATTGGCAGCGCTGGAGCACTCACCTTCACAGGGTCCGGTTCTGTTTTAAATAACGCAATCACGCTCGGTTCTGCCACCAGCATTGGTGGCACCAGTGCCGGCACCTTAGGCGGTGCCATTGGTGGTGCATTCTCATTAACGAAAGTGGGCACCAACACCATTACCTTATCAGGCACCAACACCTATTCAGGCGGCACCATCATCAATGTTGGCGGCTTGTCAGTGAGCTCAGACAGCAACTTAGGCACCGCCCCTGGCTCACCCACCACAAACTTAACATTTAATACAACAGATGCGTTAAACCCAGCCACCTTAATCACAACAGGCTCTTTCACTTTAAATAGCAACCGCACCATCAATATGCAAGGTGGCACCCATTATATTGCACCTTCTGGCGGCACAACACTCACCATCCCCGGCCTAATTACTGGCAGTGGCGGCATGGTCATGAGTGGCACGGGCACGCTTGCCCTAACCGGTAATAATACTTCTTTCTCTGGTTCAACTGCGTTGAGAGCAGGGACGCTAGCCATTGGCAACTCAAATGCCTTAGGCGTTGGCGGCACCTTATTTATTGGCGGCGTTAGCAACAACACACAAATTCAAGCCATTAATTCAACACAAACGATTAATAATAACGTGACTTTTAATGCTGACAGCGCCACCACCACCCTAGGTTTAGGGCTCAATTTTGCAGGCGATGTCACCATGAGTGGCGGTGTAACCACCCTCAACCTTAACCTATTAGATGTTGGCGGCGCACTCTTAAACGCAAGCTCAACCTGGTCGGGCACAGTCAACACGGGCGCCAATTTCAATGTTCTTAACGGTGGCATAGGAACCGGCGCACTGATTTTATCAGGCAATAATACTAACTTACTCACCAACATGAACATTGGTAGCGGCGCGCGTGTTCGCGTCAGCGGAACCAATGCCTTAGGTGGCGGCGCTATCGCTTCTGCCATCACCGTTCAAAGCGGTGGCGCTTTAGAATTTGATACCGCAACTATTAATAATAGTAATTTAACCATCACAGCCAGTGGCAGCGGCATCAGCAGCACCGGTGCTTTGGTCGCCCAAAACGGTAGCTCTACCCTCAGCGCGGGTGTCACCATGGGCGCTGCAACCACCATTGGCGGCTCAGGTAATTTAACCATGTCTGGCATCTTAACAGATGGCGCTGGCACTTACGCCCTCACCAAAACCGGCAGTGGCACACTAACACTCTCTGGGGCAAACACCTACAAAGGCCTCACCACCATCAGTGCTGGTACCCTCGTTGCCGGCAATACCACCGCTTTAGGAACAAACGCTGCTGGCACCGTGGTTAGCAGCGGTGCAACCTTGGGCGTTGGTAATTTCTTCTTAAACAATGAAGCACTCAGCCTTTCAGGCACCGGGGTTGGTGGCTTAGGCGCATTACAATTTTTAGGCGGTGGCGATGTCAATGGCACAGTTACCCTCGCAGCCGATGCCACAATCGGCAATGCCAGCAATGATGCCACCATCTCCGGCGTTATTCAAGGTGGGTTTAACTTGACGAAAGTCGGCAGCGGCTTAGTTTATTTCGGCAATGCAAACACTTATACCGGCACAACCACCATTAATGCCGGGACGATTGTTGCAACAAATGCAACCTCACTTGGCACGACCGCCGGCGGCACCACGGTTGGCGCAAGCGGCACACTGTATCTTAGCGGCGTTGCCATAGGCGCAGAAGCCATTACCCTGAATGGGGGCATCTTAGCAAGCTCTGGCACGGCATCGCTTTCCGGTGGAATTAGCTTAGGTGGCAATAGCTCCATCACAACCAACACAGGAACCTTAACTTTATCAAGCCCCATTACTGATGGCGGCAGTGGTTATGGCATCACAAAATTAGGCTCAGGAACACTTGTCTTGAATACCACCCCAGATACTAACAGCTATACCGGCGCAACCAACATCGTTGCAGGCACCTTACAAAACGCACAAGAAAAACAACTCCCTGATACAACAGCAGTCACCATCGCCCCAGGTGCCACCTATGATTTAAATGGTTTTTACGACACCATTGGCTCATTGACTGGCGCAGGCAATGTCACTTTAGGCACTGCACAGCTAGTGACAGGCGGCAACAATAGCAGTACAACCTTTAGCGGCGTGATTAGCGGCACAGGTGTTGGCAGCTCACTATGGAAAGCGGGTACTGGCACATTCACACTCTTCAACGCAAATACGTATGAAGGTGGCACCTTTGTTACAAATGGTACCCTCGCCGTTGGCAATGCAAACGCCTTGGGAACAGGGACTCTCAATTTAATGGGTGGATCAGGCATTCAAGCCTACAACTCAACACTAACCATCAATAATCCCACCTATTTTACAAACGGTGGCACGGTCACCCTTGGCCTTGGCCTCAGCTTTAACGCGCTGTTGAATTACTCTGGCGCAACCGCAACACTCAATCTCCTTGATATTGGCGGTACATTCCTTAATGCAAGCTCCTCTATTGGAGGACTTGGTGGCGACCCGTTGATTATCAATAGTGCTGGTATAGGCACAGGTGCCCTTATTTTAACAGGAAGTAATTACAGCTTTAATGGCTCCCCCGCCTCTCTCACCATTGGTAGCGGCGCAAGGGTTCGTCTGGCTAACGACCTCGCATTAAGTGATGGCTTATCCAACACCGTCACAGTCACCGTCCAAAGCGGCGGGGCTTTAGAATTTGACAATGTTAATATTGCCGACCCAACGGGCGTAATCAGCATTATTGCGAATGGCACGGGCATTGGCGGCACCGGTGCGCTGGTCGCTTACAATGGGACATCAACCATTAGCCCAGGCATCACGCTTGGCTCAGCAACCACGATTGGTGGCACAGGATCCGCCACCTTTAATGGTGTGATTACCGATGGTGCCAGCACCTTTGGCTTAACCAAGGTTGGCAGTGGCACCATTACCTTAGCCGGCACAAATACGTATAGCGGCGCAACCACCGTTTCTGCGGGTACATTAAGCCTAACGAACGTGCAAGGTTTGGGTGATGCGATTACAGCTAACATCATTTCATCTGGTGCAACACTCGATTTAAATTTTAATGGCACCCTAGCCTTTGCTGATACCTTCAGTGTGGCCGGTACCGGCGTCGGAGGTAACGGTGCCATTACCTTCTCAAATGGTACAGGCTCAACCTTAACAGGTGCTATCACGATGACAGGCAACACCACCATGGGTGGCAGTGGTGTGGGCACCCTGAGTGGCATCATTGATGCTAATGGCACTTATGGTATTACCAAAGTCGGCTCTGGCACGCTCACTTTGAGCGGCAGCAACACTTACGGCGGTGCAAACACCATTAGTGCAGGGACATTGGTCGCTGCCCATGCGAATGCGCTAGGCGGCACGGCTTCAGGAACGACCATTTCTAGCGGTGCAACACTCGAAATCAATAACGCTGTGATTGGCAATGAAGCCATTACCTCTAACAGTGGCACCATCACCGGCACAGGCACGGCTTCACTCTCAGGCACCATTGCGAATGCTACTGCAACCACTTTAGGAGGCACTGGCACCTTAACCTTAAGCGGTATTATTAGTGGTGCAGGTACCCTAACAAAATCCGGTGCGGGCACCACCATCTTAAGTGGTGCAAACACTTATACTGGTGCTACCACGATTAATGCAGGGATTTTAAGCGCAGCGCATGCAACCGCACTTGGTTCCACTGCTGCAGGCACCACCGTTGACGCAAGCGGTACACTCGATATTAATGGCGTTGCAATTGGCGCCGAAGCCATTGCCTTAAATGGCGGCACCATCACGGGCACAGGCACAGGATCACTCGCCGGTGCTATCACCTTAGGAGCAAACAGCACCCTCAGCGGCACAGGCACCTTAACACTATCCGGCGCAATCGGTGATGGAAGCCTTGGTTATGGCATTACAAAATCAGGCGCTGGCACCACCATCTTAAGCGCCGCAAATACCTACACCGGCGCAACCGCGATTAATGCTGGGATTTTACGTTTAAGCGGGAGTGGCAGCATTGCATCAAGCACAGCCGTTTCACTGGCTAACGTTGCGGGCACTGCATTAGATGTGAATGGTTTAACGACGTCAATTAACACCTTAAGTGGTGGCGGCACAACGGGGGGTAATATCACCTTAGGAGCTGGAACACTCACCATTACACAAGGCAGCGATCAAACCTATGGCGGTATTATTTCAGACACAGGAACAGGCAACATCATCAAAGCTGGAGCCAGCGTATTAACACTCAGCGGTGCCAATACTTACACGGGCACAACCACCATTAATGCTGGTACACTCTCTGCAACCAATGCTGCTGCCCTCGGCACGACAGCAGGCGGCACAACGATAGGCGCAAGCGGTACACTCGATATTAATGGTGTTGCCATTGGTGCGGAAGCCATTGCTTTAAATGGCGGCACCATCACGGGCACAGGCACTTCATCACTCAGTGGCGCAATTACGCTAGGCGCAAATAGCACCATTGGCGGCACCGGCACGCTAACGTTATCAGGCATCATTGGTGATGGAAGTCTTGGATACGGCATTACCAAATCTGGTGCGGGCACGGCTATTTTAAGCGGTGCAAATACTTATACGGGTGCAACCAATATTAATGTCGGCACATTACAAGCCGGTGCCGCAAACGTATTAGCCGATACCACTGCTCTCACCGTAGCTTCAGGTGCAACCTACAATTTAAATAATTTTAGTGACACCATTGGTTCACTTGCTGGCGCTGGCAGTGTCACCTTAGGTTCAGCAACCTTAAGTGCCGGTGGCGATAACACCAGCACCACTTTCAGCGGCGCCATCAGCGGCACAGGCGGGTTTGCTAAACAAGGTTCAGGCACTTTAACACTAAGCGGTGCGAATAGTTACACCGGCACAACAACCATTACCGATGGCACTTTACAACTTGGCGCCAACCAAAGCCTTGGCAACGTTACGCTATCCAACAACGCCGGCGCCTTATTAAATTTAAATGGATTTGACCTTAGCGCCGGCAATTTATCGGGGGGCGGCGGCATTGGAGGATACATAGACCTTGGCAGTGGCACACTCACCATTAATCAAACCGGTTCAACCACTTACGCCGGCAGCATTACTGGTGCGGGTAACATTATCAAAAATGGTGCCAATTTATTAATCTTAAGCGGTAACAGCGATTATACCGGCACCACCACCCTCAACGCTGGCTCCATCCGAACCACCAGCGCCAATGCTCTCGGCAGCACAGCCGGTGATACCATCGTTAATGCTGGTTCCACTTATGTGGGCTGGATGGCTAACGTCCCCGAAAACTTCCAATTAAACGGCGGAGCCATCTCACTCAGTCAAGGCGTTACACTTTCTGGGGATATTACCTTAACCGCTAACAGTAGCTTGAATGCTTCTGGCATTGGTTACATTACTGGTGATATTTCAGGAGCCTTTGCAATCAATCAAACTGGCGGATACCACTTACATTTAAGCGGCAACAACACATTTAGCGGCGGCATTACTTCTAATTCAGGCAATTTATATGCTAACAGTAGCACTGCGTTTGGCACAGGTACTGTTACCATTAATGGCGGTAATATTATTTTCACCGGCTCCGGTGGTTCTGCCAATACAACCTTCGCGAATAACTGGGTCACTGGCACCGGTGGGGCGGTTAACGTTCAAGCCGCTGCTGGAACCATCACCTTAAGCGGCACCGTTTCTGGCAACACCGATTTCAATAAAACCAACTCCGGTGGGTTAACGCTAACTGGCGATAACAGTGGTTATACAGGGACATTCACGGTCAGCGCCGGCACACTCACGGCTGCACATGCGAATGCATTAGGTGATACCGGCGGAGGCACAACCATTGCGAGTGGCGCGACATTAAACATCAATGGCGTGAACATTGCCGGTGAAAACATTACGAATAACGGCGGCACACTGAGCGGCACAGGCACCGCTTTACTCGGTGGGAATGTTTTACTCGGTGCAAATAGCAATGTTGGCGGCACGGGCACACTAACACTTTCTGGTATCATTGATGATGGCGGCAACACCTATAACTTAACTAAAACAGGGACTGGAACAGTCATTTTATCGGGTGCAAACACCTATTTAGGCGCAACGAATATCTCTGCGGGTACCTTAAGTTTAGCAGCAAGTAATGCACTCAATAATTCCAGCGGCATTTCCATCACCAGCGGTGCTGCTTTAGATATTAATTTTAATAATGCAACGCTTGGCAATACAAATACAATTACTTTACGCGGCACAGGCCTGAGCAGCGCAGGTGCCCTCACCTTCTCAGGCACCAATTCAACGTTGAGTAATTTAATTTCCTTAGGTGCAGCAAGCTCTATCGGCGGTGCAGGCTCAGGCACTTTAAGCAACACAATTAGTGGTGCATTCGCTTTAACGAAAGTCGGTGCTGGCACTATCACTTTAAGCGGTTCAAATAGTTATACCGGTGCAACAACCATTAATGCAGGTACACTCGTTGCAACAACACTCGCCAATGGTGGTGCAAATAGCAGCATTGGTGCTTCTACAAATGCCGCTGCTAACTTAGTATTAGGCGGTGGTACCTTGCAATATACTGGCGCAAACACTTCAACCGATCGTAATTTCACCTTAACAACAGGCACCACCAGCACCATTGATACCACCAATAATTTAACAATGTCAGGTGCAAGCACAAGCACAACGGGCGCACTCACAAAAGCCGGTAACGGCACATTAACCTTATCAGGTGCTAACTTATATAGTGGTGCAACCACTGTGAGTGCAGGTACGTTAAGTTTAGGTGCAAGCAATGCACTCAACAATACAAGCGGTATTACCGTTGCAAGCGGTGCGGCATTAGACATTGGTTTTAGCAGTGGCACACTCGGTAACACTAACGGCATTAATATTAGCGGTACAGGCATTAGCAGTGCCGGTGCGCTAACTTTCACGGGCACAAGTGCAACGTTAAGTAATATCATCACCTTAGGGGCAAACAGCTCACTCGGCGGCACGGGTTCTGGTACCCTAGGTGGTGCTATTACTGACGGTTTAAATACCTATACATTAACGAAAGTAGACAGCGGCACAATTACTTTAGGTGGAACAAACACGTATAGTGGTGCAACCACTATTTCTGCAGGTACCTTAAGCTTAACTAACGTACAAGGTTTAGGCGATGCAATCACTGCAAATACCATTTCATCCGGTGCAACACTTGATTTAAATTTCAATGGTACCTTAGCACAAGCTGATACATTCACAGTGAGTGGTACCGGTGTTGGCGGCAACGGTGCAATTACTTTCTCAAATGGCACAGGGTCAACTTTAACCGGTGCAATCAGTATGACTGGTAACACCACGATTGGTGGCAGCGGTGTTGGTACTTTAAGTGGCGCCATTGACGGTGCAACATTTGGTATTACCAAAGTGGGTGCTGGCACAGTAACGTTAAGCGGTAATAATACGTATACTGGCGCAAACACCATTAGTGCAGGGATATTATCTGCAGCGAGTGACACGGCATTAGGTACAACCGCTGCTGGCACAACGATTGCAAGCGGTGCAACGTTAAATATTAATAACGTTGATATTGCCGCTGAAAATATTACTTCAAACAGCGGTACGATTACAGGCACAGGCACTGCAACCCTTGGTGGTACGATTGCAACAACAGGCACAACAACCATAGGTGGCGCAGGCACGTTGACTTTAAGTGGGCAAATTAGTGGCGCCGGTGCATTAACAAAAGCAGATGCAGGAGCCATTACGTTATCAGGGAACAACACTTACGATGGCATCACAATGATAAATGCGGGTTCACTCATTGCAGCGCATGATAATGCACTCGGCAGCACAACTGGTGGAACTGTTATCGCGAATGGCGGCACACTGACGCTCAGTGGTGTTACCATTGGCAATGAAGACATGACGCTAAACGGCGGATCTAACAGCATTATCAGCTCAGGAACCAGCTCATTAAGTGGGAATATTCTTTTAAATGCAACTAGCTCACTCAGCAGCTCAGGCACTTTAACACTCTCAGGCATTATTAGTGACGGCGGTGGTAATTTTGGCATCTTTAAAAAAGGTTCTGGCACGGTTATTCTTTCAGGTCCTAGCACCTATACCGGGTCAACCGGCATCATCACTGGGACTTTAAGCTTAGCCGCAAGCAATGCCATTAATAATTCAAGCAGTATTTCTGTTGCCAGCGGTACAGCTTTAGATATTAACTTCAATAATGCAACACTTGGCAATACTAGCGGGATTAGCTTAAGTGGTACCGGTGTGAGCAGCGCCGGCGCACTTACTTTCTCGGGCACCAATGCCACTTTAAGCAATGCTATTACCTTAGGGGCACACAGCTCACTCGGCGGCACAGGCTCTGGCACATTGAGTGGTGTCATTACAGATGGTGCAAGCACCTTTAACTTAACCAAAGTTGGCACGGGCACCATTACCTTAGGCGGAACAAACACTTATAGCGGCACAACAACAATTTCTGCCGGTACATTAAGCTTAACAAACGTCCAAGCCTTAGGTAATACCATTGCAGCCAGCACCGTTTCATCTGGCGCAACGCTTGATTTTAATTTCAATGGCACATTCACGCCGGTTAGCACATTTACTGTCAGCGGTACCGGTGTTGGCGGTGTTGGCGCTCTTACCTTTTCGAATGGCACAGGCTCAACCTTAAGCGGTGCAATTACCATGGCAGCTGATACCACCATTGGTGGCAGCGGTATTGGTACATTAAGCGGTGCCATTGGTGGTGGTTTCGGTTTAACAAAAATTGGCTCAGGCACCACAACCTTAAGTGGTGCAAATACGTATACGGGTACAACAACCATTAATGCAGGAACCTTACAGTTAAGCGGCAGCGGCAGCATTGCTTCAAGCTCTGCCGTATCACTTGCAAACGTTGCCGGTGCAACATTAGACATTAACAGCTTAACCACTTCAATTAATACCTTAAGCGGTGGCGGTGGAACAGGTGGCAATATCACCTTGGGTTCTGGTGCGTTAACCATTACACAAGGTAGTGATCAAACTTACGCTGGTATTATTTCAGGCACAGGCAGCATTACAAAAGCCGGTGCAAATGTATTAACCTTAAGCGGTGCAAATACGTATACCGGTGCAACCAATATTAATGCAGGTACACTCACCGCCGGTGCTGCGAATATATTAAGTAATTCAACCGCTGTCACTGTTGCTTCTGGTGCTGTTTATAATTTAAATGGTAACAACGACACGATTGGGTCTATTGCAGGGGCAGGTAATGTCACTTTAGGCGCAGCAACCTTAAGTGCAGGCGGCGATAACACATCAACGACCTTCAGCGGCATCATGAGCGACACCGGTGGGCTCACGAAAGAAGGCAGCGGCACACTTAGCTTGAGTGGCTCAAATACTTATACAGGCGCAACCACGATTAGCACTGGGACCTTACAAAATGCTGCCACAGAAGTTTTATCCAATAGCACAGATATGACGATCGCATCAGGCGCCATCTATGACTTAAATAATTTCAGTGAATCTATCGATGGGCTCGCAGGTGCTGGGAATGTCACGCTAGGAAGTGCCACACTAAGCGTTGGTAATAATAATGCCTCTAGCAGCTATAGTGGTATTATTAGTGGAACGGGTGGTCTTTCAAAAAGTGGGACAGGCACCTTAACCATTAGCAATGCAAGCACGTATACAGGTGCCACTAATATCTTTACTGGATCACTCCAGTTTAATACTGGCGGCAGCATCGCTAACACCAGCAGTGTAACCGCCTGGATCAATGGCACGATTCTACTTAATGATCAAGCCGTCACTCTGAATAATTTCACCGGACGCGGCATTCTCAATTTAGGCACCTCTGGCGCAGGTGTCGCAACACTTAATTATTCATCTAACCAAAGCATTGATGGCAGAATTACAGGCACAGGGGATGTCATTAAAACCGGTACGGGTACAGCCACTTACACTAATTTTATGGGCGCTAGCACCTTCATCGGCACCTACAACATCAATCAAGGTATTGTACAGTACCTGACTGATGCCACCTTTGGTAACACAGCGAACAGCATTGTCCTAAACGGTGGTACCTTACGTAACACAGCATCAGTTACATTAAATAGTGCTCGTACACTTTCCGTCAGCTCAGCTTCATCCATTTATAGCAACTCAGGCACCACCCTCACCTTTGATGGAGCCATCAACGGCAGCGGCGATCTTGCAATTACCGGTAACGGTGGCAATGTATCACTCGGCGGCGCCAATACAATGACGGGTTCATTGAATATTAATAGCAACGGTAATT
This sequence comes from uncultured Gammaproteobacteria bacterium, assembly GCA_965653045.1. Lineage (GTDB taxonomy): Bacteria > Pseudomonadota > Gammaproteobacteria > DSM-16500 > DSM-16500 > Aquicella. Next base: position 381 of record CBFGYM010000017.1, on the reverse strand, counting down.
TGTATATCACTAATCCAACGGCATTATCTGCAACAAATAATGTGGTTGGCTCAACAGGCACTTTATATATTGGCACAACCAGCAATATTGACAGAGCAATTACCTTAAATGGCGGTACATTAGCAAGTAATATAACTGGTGCTTCTGTTACGACAAATGTAGGCTTGACTGCAAATAGCACCATTAATGCCAATGGCACCAATGACTTAACCATTAGCGGCATCCTCGACGATAGCAGCGGTGGTTTTGGATTTACAAAAACAGGAAGCAGCACCTTAATACTCTCTGGTGCAAATACTTATACCGGTGCAACAGCTATTAATGCTGGGACTTTACAATTAAGCGGCAGTGGCAGCATTGCTTCAAGTTCTGCTGTTTCTC
>CBFGYM010000016.1:0-44451 GCA_965653045.1 uncultured Gammaproteobacteria bacterium | reverse complement strand
CCAATTTCTCTGCTGCTTTGAGTTTTTCTGTCGACGAATAACCACCAAAGTGAAACGTTTTTGTGAAGCAAAAGAATGAAATAGTTAATGCGTGTTTATAATGATTTTCTCCGCGTTCTCGTGTTTTTTTAATGTATAGTTGAAGCTTGGCTTCATTCATTGCTTTGACGAGTTCTTTGTGTGTATATGGGTTGGGGTTTTGGACAGTTTTTTATAGACGCTATAATTATATAATTTAAAAACTTCTGAACAATCTGCACCAGCAACAATTAAAGATTTAAGTGCAGCTAGAGAATTTCCAATCGCTGCAATCATAACAGGTGGGCGCATTCTTCCTGGCTTAAAGTTAACATCTACGCCATGTGAGATTAATGTATCAATAACCGCGGTGTTATTGCGAGAGAAGCCGATAGCATTGGCAAGTATTGTTGTCATTACATTTTCATTATATATGCTTTTAAAAAGCGTATTAAGATTTATGTCTGGGTATAATTCAAATAATCGTTTTAATATATCCACGTTATTTGTAGTGGAAATGAAAGAAAATAAGTTAGGGATATCATTTTCTAAGTCTAAATTGGCACCACGATTGCGCAATTCGTTGATAATATCATCGTAACCACCTTTTAAAGCAATATAAAGTGGCGAGCCATTTTCATTTGGAAGATTAGCATCAGCACCAGATGCTAATAAAAAACGTGTCATTGTAAGATTGTTGCATTCAACGGCCATTATTAATAGCGGGCAATTGTTATGGCCTAGATGAGCGTTATTTACATAGTTTGGCTCTTCTTCTAAAAATAAATTACGTAAGAATGCAATTTAGTTAAGGTGTACAGCGGCAATGGTTCTATCGAATTTAGAAATAGTCATGGTCTTGTTCGGCCTCTAAATATTGATTCGGATAATAAGCGTGTGTCAGTTCTTTAAAGAGGTAGTTTCTGTATTGATAAAAAAACTTATTTGTTAAAACTAAATTGTATATATCATACGGGCGTGCAAATGGTAATATTCAGCGAATTAATAACGCTATATCTATATTAAGATTAAACGATTCTCGTTGCGTGTACTCAGCCAGATCACTATTAACCTCGGCAGTGTCTAAGTTATTCTCATGAAATGGTCTATTTATCATAGGGTTATCAACGCCTCGTTTGTTGTTATCTTGATATTGCCTATCATAATACCCTATAACTATTAAAATAATATTAAGTTCTTAGAAGCTTGAGGTTATTGGAGGGGGCAATTGCAGGGGCGAGGGGGCGCTTTTGAGTGAATTAAAACTTCTCTTTTGTATGGTCGGTTGCAATGAGTAAATACATCGCGGGCACGACGAAGAGGGTGAAGAGGGTGCCGATGGAGATGCCGGTGGCGATGACGAGGCCGATGTTGTAGCGGCTGAGAGCGCCTGCGCCAGTTGCGTTAATGAGTGGGATGACGCCAAGAACCATCGCGGCGGTGGTCATTAAGATGGGTCGTAAACGCACTTTCGCGGCTTGTTCGATGGCTTCACGTTTCACGTGACCGGCGTGTTGCAAATCGTTAGCAAATTGCACGATCAAAATACCGTGTTTACTAATTAAGCCAATTAAGGTGACCAAGCCGACTTCAGAATAAATATTTAAAGTTGCCCCACCCACGCCTAAGCTTACGAATATCATCGCGCCGCAAATCGACATCGGCACACTGATTAACACAATACACGGGTCACGAAAACTTTCAAATAATGCTGCTAAAGACAAGAAAATAATAATTAAAGCAAAGAAGAAAGTTACAATTAAGGCGGAACTTTCTTGAATATATTGACGAGACTGTGAGGCATAATCAATGCTATATCCGCTTGGCAAGACTTGCGCTGCAATTTGTTGGAAAGTACCCAAGGCGGTTCCCATGCTGATGCCAGGGAAAGCCACGGCAGAAATCGTCGTTGAATTTAACTGTTGGAAGTGGTTAATCGATTCCGGTACAATTTGTTCTTGCAAAGTAACGATGGTAGAAAGAGGAATAGAGGCACCCGTCACCGTATTTAAATAATAATTTAATAAATCACTGGTTGTAACACGTTGTTTACGTACCATTTGCGGAATCACTTGGTAAGAGCGGCCTGCATAATCGAAATAATTAATATAATTCTCACTTAACGCGGCTGATAACACGGTACTAATGGTTTGCATATCAATGCCCATTTCTGAGGCTTTATCTCTATCAATTTGCACCATTGTTTGTAATTGGTCAATTTTCAAATCAGGGTCAATGTAGGCAAAAACGCCTGATTGATAGGCCTCAGACAACACATTTTGCAACACTTGATTTAAGCGATAAAAATCTTCTGTGGTTGTTAACACAAACTGCACAGGTAAGCCTGAACCGCCCCCGGGTAAAGAAGGCATTTGGAAAGCAGCTACTTTCGCACCGGAAATTTTGCTTAACTGTTCCTGAATTAAAGGCTGCAGTTCATTAGAAGTCCGTTTGCGTTGATCCCAAGGCTTTAAAACCATCCCGATAATTGAGGTGTTAATTCCATTCGCACCGTCAATTTGGAAGATATGCGCCGTTTCTGGATAAGCTTTAAAAATTTCATAGACTTGATCAGAATATAATTGCGTTTGCGCGAGTGAGGCATTCGCTTGTGCTGTGACTTGCGCAATGATAATGCCTTGGTCTTCTTGTGGAGCTAATTCTGTTTTAGAAGTAACAAATAAAAAGAAATTACTTAATAAGATAATCGTTGCGAAAATAGCAATCACGGGTAAAAATTCAAGGGTATTATGCAGCATACGTTGATACCCGTGTTCTAATCTTTCAAAATGTTTATCAACAAATAAAGTTAAACCGGTTTTAATATTCGAGGTTAATAATTTGGAACACATCATGGGTGATAAGGTTAAGGCAATCACTGCAGACACCGTCACAGACCCTGCTAAGGTAAACGCAAATTCTGTAAATAAAGCCCCTGTTAACCCACCCATAAACCCAATGGGCACGTAAACAGCCACTAACACAACGGTGATAGCAATAATGGGTCCTGCCAATTCTCTTGCGCCAATTAAGGCAGATTCTAATAAGGGTTTGCCTTCTTCTAAGTGGCGCTGCACGTTTTCAACCACAATAATCGCATCGTCAACGACTAAGCCAATCGCAAGCACCAAAGCTAACAGCGTTAATAAGTTAATCGAATAACCTAAAATTAACATAATTAAAAACGCGCCAATAATAGATAAAGGAATTGCAATTAATGGAATAATGACAGAACGCACACTACCTAAAAATAAATAAATCACAATGGTAACAATCACAAACGCTTCAAAAAGTGATTTGATCACTTCTTTGATTGAGCTATTTACATAAGCACTGGCATCGTAAACAATGCTGGCATTTAAGCCTTGCGGCAGTTGTTGCTGAATAGTTGGGAAAATGGTTTTAATATTATTAATAACCGTTAATAAGTTTGCAGAAGGCGCAACCACAATACCAATATATACGGCATCGCGTCCATCAAAGCTCACCATGGTGTCGTAATTTTGTGCGCCTAAATCTACCGTGGCGACGTCTTTTAAGCGAATAATACTGCCGTTTTGCGCTTTCAAAATCATTTGTTCGAATTGTTTGGGGTCGGTTAAGTTAGTGCTAGCAGCTAAATTTTGAATAAACATATTGCCATCGGTGCGGCCGACAGCGGAAATAAAGTTATTCGTTGATAAAGCATTGGCCACATCTTCAGCGGATAAATTAAATGAGGCTAATTTTGCAGGGTCTAGCCAAGCGCGTAAGGCATAATCGTGGTTCCCTAAGACGGACGCTTGTTGTACCCCATTTACCGCTTGTAATTTCGGTTGCACCACGCGAATTAAATAATCGCTAATTTGGTTAATGGAGAGTTGGTCGCTGTAAAACCCTAAATACATGGAGTCAATGGTTTCACCGACCGTCACAGTAATAACCGGTTGTTGTGAGGCCGCGGGTAATTGGTTTAAAACCGCATTCACTTTAGTATTGATATCTGATAACGCTTTGAGCGCATCGTAATTTAATAATAAATTTACGGTAATGGTGCTAGTGCCCGGTGTGCTGCTTGAGGTCATATAATCAATACCGCTAGCTTGTGCAATAGAGTTTTCAAGCGGTGTGGTAATAAACGCAGCGACTGAATCAGGGTCGGCGCCGGTTAAGGCGGTGGTTACTGTCACAACCGCATTTTCGGTGAATGGATATTGCATGACAGGCAATGAAAAAATTGCCCGCAGTCCTAACGTGAAAATTAACAAACTAATGACGGATGCTAATACAGGTCTTTTAATAAAAAGATCAGTAATAACCATTCAATCAACTCCCGTGTTCGTTGGGCACAGCTGGGTCTGGGCTGTCGCTAGGCTGTACTTTGTTATTAATGGCAATTTGACTACCGTTTCTTAATTTTAATTGGCCGCTGGTGACGACTTCTTCACCGGATTTTACGCCGCTTAAAATGGCAATTTGATCACCGCGTGTATCACCGGTTTGCACAAACACTTGTTTCACCACTAAGATCGGATTATTTTGCTTGTCTTTACCGCTTTGATTCACTAAATACGCAATATTCCCGTAGGGGTTAAAACTAATCGCTGTTTGTGGCAAGGTTAACACTTGTTTTGACGCATCCAATACCACATTCACATTCGCAAACATGCCGGGCAAAATGAGTTGGTCTGGGTTTTCAAACGTGGCTTGCACTTCAACGTTACGCGTGCTGCTATCGACAATAGGGTTAATGGTGGTAATTTTTCCTGTGAATGTTTTACCGGGGAAAGTATCGATCGTGGCTGTCACTTCTTGGTCTTTTTTCAATTGCGCAAGCGCTTGCTGTGGCAAATTAAAATTAATATAAATGGGGTCTAAGCTTTGTAAGGTCACGACGGCATCGCCTGGGTTTAAATATTGCCCGGGGTCGACTTGTGAAATGCCTAACTTTCCATCGAAGGGCGCGGTAATACTTAATTGATCGACAATCGCTTTTTGTTGATCAACCTGCGCAATTAAACTTTTCCAATTTTGTAAGTCAGAATCTAATTGTTGTTTGCTAATGGCTTTTACTTTGAATTGTTTTTCATCACGTTCGTAAGTAATTTTCGCTAATTCGGCGTTGGCTTCTAAAGATCGCAATAAGGCAATATTAGGTGCGGCATTTTGTTGCACGAGCAAATCGCCTTTTTTTACTTCTGCCCCGGCATTGAAATAAATGGTTTCAATCATGCCACCTAATTGCGCTGTTACATTGACGCCATTAATGGCTTCAGTGCTGCCAACTGATTGTAATTGTGGTGTCCAATTCGCATACGCGGCTTTTGTGGTAGAAACGGTAACTACAGGTGCGCCTTGGTTTTCAAGAAAATAATTCATCATCATTGACTTAATGCCTTTATAGCCAAAAATCAGACCAAAAAGGATGCCAACATATAAAATCATTTTTAAAAAGGGTTTTTCCATGCCTTTTAAGTGAAATAATTTAACAAGATCAGTCTTCACGCCAGCGCTCCTATTTATTCAGTGAGATCACGGACATTGTAAATTTGCATTGGTTCGATTGGCTGCGTCACAAATAGAGGCTGGGCGATTCCACCAGCCCCCACCTAAAGCTTGAAATAAAGTTGCGGTATCTACAAAACGCGAGGCTTGTGCTTGAATGCTCGCAATGCGTGTTTGTTGATAACTTTGTTGTGCGGTTAATAAATTAATATAACTCACACCGCCATCGACAAACTGAGTTTGTGTAATTACTAAATTTTGATAAGCCGCAACTTCTGCGGCTTTTTGCGCTTGATAGGTTCTCGCATCATTGGCTAAGGCTTTTAAAGTATCAGCCACGTTTTGAAAGGCTGTTAACACCGTTTGTTGATATTGCGCACCGGCTTGGTCGTAAGCAGCGACCGCTGCGCGTTTGCTTGCTAATAAAGCGCCGCCGTGAAATAAGGGTTGGGTAATTTGAGAGCCTAACATCCACAATTTATTAGACGGTGTGAATAAACTCGAGGCCACGGCACTTGACCAGCCATCGGCTGCGCTTAATGTAAATTGCGGAAATAAATTCGCCGTTGCAACACCGATTTGAGCGCTTGCTGCGTGAAATAAGGCTTCAGAGGCGCGCACGTCGGGGCGCTGTCTGACTAAATTCGACGGTAAGCTCACGGGTAAATCTTTCGGTAAATTAATTTTATTCAACACAAGATGTGGAATTTCGGTATTAGGATAAGCCCCAATTAAGGTGGCCAAGGCATGTTGTGCTTGTACAGCCGATTGTTGCAACGGGGGTAGCGTTGCTTTGGTTTGTTCAACCAAGGTTTGTTGTGATAACACATTGGTGTTTGCAATGCCGCCTAAACGAAATTGTTGTTTCAAAATGACTAATTGTTTTTCTGTTTCTTGGATGAGTTTATGCGTTGCGTTAATTTGTGCTTCAAGCGACGCTAAATTTAAAGCGGTAATCACAATGTTGCTGGTCAGTGTTAAATACGTGGCTAATAAATTAAATTGTTGATAATCCACTTGTGCGGCGAGCGATTCAATTTCGCGTCTTGCACCGCCGAACACATCTAACGTATAACTCACGCTAACGTTGGCATTAAATGTATTGTAGACGCTTGTTGGTACTGACACGCCATTTTGCTGTGCGGGTGATCGCTGGCGCGTGCCCCCTAAATTCAAATCGAAGGCGGGAAACAGGCTGTTTCCAATTTGGGCATTCAAGGTTTCTTGGGCTTGGGTGAGTGCTGCTTGTGCGGCGGCCATTGTTGGGCTGTTTTGGATGCCTTGTTCGACTAAACGGTTAATGTCGGCATTGTGAAACAGGCGCCACCAATCGGCGGGAATATCTTTATCAATCACGTAAGTCTGGGATTTCCCACCGGGGCCGCGAACAGAAACGGTTTTATTGGGCAAAGGCTTGGCGGTGTAGCTAGAGACTGAGGGAGCATTTGGTTGTTTGAAATCGGGGCCTACCATGCAACCCGTGGAAAGCGTCGCGAGGAAAGTCACGGAGAAGAGGCAAGTAGCGTATCTGAAACCAGCACTGGTCATCGAGAGAAGCCCGTCATCCTTGAAAGACATAGGAATAGAATACCATGAAACGCACAAAAACGGTGCTTTCTAACTGCGAATCATTTGCATTTTTAATTAGCAAAAGTGATGGTAAAGCTATTTATTTTTGACTACAATGCGACCCAGTGCTGACCATTAAGCAGATTGGATTTATCCAACAAATTTTACGAGGAACCTTCTCCTGTGGCTAAAATTCGTCATTTTTTCCGTATGTTACAACTCACAAGCCTCGCGCTCTTTTTAACCGGCTGTCATTGGGCCATTCTTAACCCGAAAGGGGTAATTGCGGCTGATGAAAAAAATATCGTTATTATCGCGGTTGCTTTGATGTTATTAATCGTGGTGCCAGTTATTGTCATGACCTATGCCATTGCTTGGCGGTACCGTGCAAATAACACCGCGGCCAAGTATGATCCTGAGTGGTCGCATAGCAATTTAATTGAAATTATTTGCTGGACCATTCCTTGCATTATCATTGGTGTGCTTGGAACCATCACCTGGACCAGTACCCACCGCTTAGACCCTTACCGTCCATTAGATAACCAAACCGTCAAACCCTTAGTGATTCAAGCCGTAGCCTTAGAATGGAAGTGGTTATTTATTTACCCTGAGCAACACATTGCAACGATAAATCAGGTGGCTTTTCCGGTAGACGTGCCCGTGCGTTTTGAAATTAGCGCCGAAGGCCCCATGAATTCTTTCATGATTCCGCAAATTGCGGGTCAAATTTATGCCATGGCAGGCATGCGCACGAAGTTGAACGTGTTGGCGACACATACCGGCATTTTCAGGGGTATTTCGGCGAACTTCAGCGGAGATGGCTTCTCAGACATGAACTTTGATGTCCGTGTTGGCACCCAGGCTGACTTTAACCAGTGGGTGAAGTCTGCACAGGCTTCGACCCTAACCTTGAACGATCAAACCTATCAAGGCTTAATCACGCCGAGTGAAAAATTGCCCATCACTTATTATAAAGACACAGATACCGGCTTGTTTGATACCGTGGTCATGAAGACGATGATGCCCCTGCCCAGTAACGGTCAAATGGCGTCTATGTCGACAATGTCTAACAACAATAATGCACAACACTAGGGGACGATGATGTTACAAACACTCTTGTTTGGTAATTTAACGCTCGCGGCAATTCCATACCAAAACCCTATTATTATGGGTGCAGCCAGCTTTATGGCGCTCATCGGCTTAGCCGTTGTGGGTTCTTTATTTTACTTTAAGAAGTGGACTTACCTTTGGCGTGAATGGTTGACGTCGGTTGATCATAAGAAAATCGGCATCATGTATATTATTTTGGCTTTGGTGATGTTGCTGCGCGGCTTGGCCGATGCCATCATGATGCGCATACAGCAGGCAATGGCAGTAGGGAATGCCCACGGGTATTTGCCGCCTGAGCATTACAACCAAATTTTCACGGCGCATGGCGTGATCATGATTTTCTTCATGGCAATGCCATTTATGTTCGGCTTAATCAATATTGCGTTGCCGCTGCAAATTGGTGCGCGCGATGTGGCGTTTCCAGCCTTAAATTCTTTGAGTTTCTGGTTAACGTTTGTGGGTGCGATGTTAGTAAACGTCTCCCTGGTGATTGGTGATTTTGCCGCAACCGGTTGGTTGGCTTATCCGCCCTTATCAGAATTAGCTTATAGCCCAACAGTCGGGGTTGATTATTATATTTGGGCATTGCAAATTTCTGGCGTGGGCACGTTATTGTCGGGCATTAACTTTGTCGTGACAGTCTTAAAAATGCGCTGCCCTGGCATGACAATGATGCGCTTACCTATTTTTGTGTGGACATCGTTCTGCGCGATGATTTTGGTGATTTTAGCTTTCCCTGTCTTAACCGTGACGCTCGCAATGTTATTTCTAGATCGTTACTTTGGTATGCACTTCTTTACTGCCGATATGGGCGGGAATGCCATGATGTATATCAATATGATCTGGATTTGGGGTCACCCAGAAGTTTATATTTTAATTTTGCCAGCTTTTGGTATTTTCTCAGAAGTGGTTGCAACTTTTTCTAAAAAATATTTGTTTGGTTACACCACCATGGTATGGGCGAGCGCCTGTATTACTGTCTTGGCGTTTATTGTTTGGCTGCACCACTTCTTTACCATGGGCGCAGGCGCTGATGTGAATGCCTTCTTTGGTATTGCAACCATGATTATTTCCATTCCAACGGGTGTGAAAATTTTCAACTGGTTATTTACCATGGCGCGAGGGCGCGTGAGTTTCCCAACACCCATGCTCTGGACGCTGGGTTTTGTTTCCACCTTTGCGATTGGTGGCATGACCGGGGTGATGTTGGCTGTCCCTGCGATCGACTTTTTAGTGCATAACAGCTTGTTCTTAATTGCGCACTTCCATAACGTGATTATTGGTGGTGTGGTGTTTGGGTATTTAGCTGGGTTTGCCTACTGGTTCCCGAAAGCCATGGGTTTTCGTTTGGAAGAATCGATTGGTAAAGCCGCATTTGCATGCTGGATTGTGGGTTTCTACATTGCGTTTGTCCCCTTATACATTTTAGGTTTTATGGGGATGACGCGTCGTTTAAACCATTACCCAGTTGAAACAGGTTGGCATCCTTTCTTGGTAATTGCTGCGGTTGGGGCTTTCATTATTGCAACGGGTGTGTTTTTACAAGTTGCGCAAATTGTGGTGAGCATGATTCGTCGCCGTGCATTGCGTGATATGACGGGCGACCCATGGGACGGCCGTACCTTAGAGTGGTCAGTACCTTCACCTGCACCGTTTTATAATTTTGCTGTGACGCCTGTGGTGGATAGCCGCGATGCGTTCTGGGTGGAAAAAGAACGTTTAGCGAAAAACCCTGCCTTGAAAAAAGAGGTGGTGTACGAAGATATTCACATGCCGCGTAATACCGGTGTTGGTTTTATCATTGCGATTTTCAGCTTCGCTTTTGGTTTTGGGTTTACCTGGCATATTACCTGGATGATTTTGGCAGGCTTTGCGGGCATGGTATTAACGCTGATTGCGCGCACGTTTGATATGAACACTGATTATTATTTAAAAGCCAATGAAGTGGCGGAATATGAGCGTCAGTATCAAGCGCAACTTGAAACTTATTTGAATAATGAAAAACCCGCCGAGGCGATTGCCTTTGCCACTAACGAGAACGGGGGATAAGCCATGAGTCATGAATTAGCGCATCACCACCATCATGATGCAGATGCAATGGATGTATTTGGTTTCTGGATTTACATTTTAAGCGACTGTATTTTGTTCGGTATGTTGTTCGGGGCTTACGCGGTTTTACACGCCAATGTTTACGGCGGCCCGATGTTGAAAGCCTTCATTGACTTGCCTTACGTATTAGGTGAAACCTTATTGTTATTGGGTAGCAGCTTCACTTACGGCATGGGAATTTTGGCGATGTATCGTCACCAAGTGAAACCTTTGTTGTTCTGGTTAGGTTTAACCTTTGTGTTGGGTTTGGGTTTCGTGGGCATGGAAGTGTCTGAGTTTATGCACCTCATTGCAGAGGGTCACGGTTATACCACCAGTGCGGGTATGTCGTCTTTCTTCACCTTGGTTGGCACACACGGGTTACACGTCAGCTTTGGTTTATTGTGGATGTTGGTGTTAATGGTGCAATTGTGTGTTTTCAAATTGTCACCTGCGATGCAACGACGTTTAACCTATTTAGGCTTATTCTGGGCGTTTTTAGACGTGGTTTGGATTTTTGTATTCACCATTGTTTACTTAATGGGGGCTGTATAAATGACAGATCAAAATCAAAAAACCCTCAGTGGGTATGTGACAGGTTTAATGCTTTGCTTAGTATTGACGTTTGCCGCCTTTGGGTTGGTGCAAGGGCACTACTTTGATGCTGTGAAAACAGATGCAATTATTGCCGGTTTAGCGATTGCGCAGTTAATTGTACAGTGTATTTTCTTCTTGCGCTTAAACATGGGCGAAGAAGGTCGTTGGAATTTACTCCCGTTTATTTTCGCAATTTTAATCATTGCGATTTTAGTCGGTGGTTCGTTATGGATTATGGTGAACTTAAACTACAACATGATGCATTAGGATAACCCTATGAAGCTTACGATTATCGCGTATCAAGATTTAGTTGACCCTGCTAAAACAGAAGCCCATCAACGGTTAGCGCAAGCTTTATTGAATGATGGTTTGGTTGCATTAAGTGGTGTGCCGGGATACTTAGAAAAATCGGAAGCTTACATGAGCACCTTGCGTGAATTTTCTGCCTTGCCTGAAACGGTGAAGCAGCAATATGCGCCTGACCGTGATGCGGGGCAGACAGAAGGGTATGAGTTAGGGGCTGAATGGTTTAAAGATGCTAAAGGTGAGTGGCAAATTGATGATAAGAAAGCATCGTATTATGCTTTTATTCCTGAGAATGCCCGCAATATTTGGCCGAAAGAAATTGATTTGAAAACGCCTTATTTAGCCTTGGGTGAATTAATTTTTGAAACCGGCAAAAAAATTCTTCACGTGATTGGTTTAGATGAACGCATCGGTTTGAACCATGTGGGGTTTCAAGGGTACGGTCGTATGCTGCATTATCATAAAGTGGGTTCAACGACTGATGCGAACCCCGATTGGTGCGGCGCTCACTTAGACCATAGTTTATTCACGGGCTTATTACCCGCTTACTACTATCGCGACGGGCAATTGGTAGATGAGCCGGCTGAAGCGGGTTTATATATTGTGCCAACGGGTAAAACTGAATTTGAAAAAGTGCATGCCACAGACAGAAGCTTACTTTTGTTTCAAGTAGGTGAGTTCGGACAAATTGCCTCGAATGACCGTATTAAAGCGACGCGTCATATTGTGAAAAAAGCGAAAGGTGAAATAGACCGTTATACTTTGGCAGTGTTTTTCAATGCAGCGGATGATGCGCGGGTGAAATCGACATCTGTTTTATGCAGTGATGAGCGTTATGCGAATAACGTGAGTGCTGATGGATCCATTACTTTTTTAGAATGGGCGAATGCTTCGTTTGAACGTTATCGTGCGTTAAATACTCCAGATGAAGGAAAATAAAGATGCTGACATCGTTTTTTAAATTGAAAGAACACAAAACTTCGGTGAAAACTGAGGTGGTTGCGGGTTTAACCACTTTTTTAACGATGTCTTACATTTTATTTATCAACCCTACCATACTTGCGCAAACGGGCATGGACGCGGGTGCGGTGTTTGTGGCAACGTGTTTGGCGGCGGCGTTTGGGTCGGCCTTGATGGGTTTGGTGGCGAATTACCCCATTGCGTTGGCACCGGGCATGGCTTTAAACACGTATTTTACTTACGGTGTTGTGTTAGGCGCCGGACATAGTTGGCAAACAGCGCTTGGCGCTGTTTTTGTTTCCGGGTGTATTTTTTTACTCATTAGTTTATTGCCCGTGCGTGATTACATTATTAATAGCATTCCGAAATCGTTAAAAGTAGCGATTGTGGCAGGGATTGGGATGTTTTTAGGCATTATTGGGTTTAAAAATGCAGGCGTAATTACGGGCAGCACGGCAACGTTTGTGACTTTAGGTAACTTACACGCACCGACAACTTTATTAGCCATTGGTGGGTTTTTCTTAATGATTGCCTTAGAGTCGCTTGGGGTGATTGCAGGTATTATTATTAGTATTTTAGTTGTGACGATTCTGAGCATGGTGCTTGGGTATAATCAATTTCATGGTGTGTTTTCATTACCGCCGAGTTTAATGCCGACGTTTATGCAAATGAATTTAAGCGGTGCATTTCAGTTAGGCTTAGCAACGATTGTATTCGCGTTCTTGTTTGTTGATGTATTTGATAACACGGGTACGTTAATTGGTATTGCGCATAGGGCAGGGTTGATGGACAACACGGGTAAGCTGCCGCGCATTGGCCGTGTGTTGGCGTCTGACAGTTTAGCGGCTATTTTTAGTGCGTTTGTGGGGACATCTACCACGACGAATTATTTAGAAAGTACGGTGGGTGTGAAAGCCGGTGGCCGCACAGGGTTGATGGCGTGTGTGGTGTCTGTTTTATTTTTATTATCTTTATTCTTATCGCCTTTAGCGTCTGCCATTCCTATTTATGCCGCAGCACCCGCCTTAATTTATGTGGCTTGTATGATGGCGCATGCTTTTGCCGATTTTAAATGGGACGATGCCACTGAATTTGTACCCTCAGTTGTCACAGCTATTACGATGCCTTTGACGTTTTCGATTGCAGATGGGATTTCTTTCGGGTTTATTACTTATACTGCCGTGAAAATTTTAAGCGGTCGTTTTCGTGATTTAAATTGGGCTGTGGTTGTTTTAACAGCTGCTTTTGTGTTGAAATATATTCTGATTAATCACTCAAGTTAGACAGGAATATATTTTGCCAACGCATTACGAAATTTTGGGTGTAGCACCCTCTGCGTCGCTAGCAGATATCCGTAAAGCTTATATTACTTTAAGCAGGCGTTATCACCCTGATAAATTGCATTCTTCAACGCACGTCAATGAAGAAACGTTTAAACATATGCAAGCAGCTTATGAAGTATTATCAGATGCGAGCAAACGCGCTGAGTACGATAATGATAATTTTTACGACAGTTTAATGACGTCGGTTTACGAGGGTGTGACAAGTTTTTTAGGGTTATTTCAAGCGTGTGCTCGTATGCATCATAACGAGGCGGTTTCTGAGCAAGAAACGCCTCGTTAGTCGTTTTAGCAACCCGTGAATGAACGGCTGAGTGAGATGCTGTTTGGGTTTTGTTTTGTACGTTTTGCTTCTTCTAATCGGTTATTAATTTCAAGCATGAAATTTTTTAAAAATTGCGGTGTAGGTTCGGTGATTTCATCTGATTTTGAAGTTGTTTGTTTGGCGAAATCGTTAGTGCTCATCAACACCGCGTGGTAGCGATTGATGGTTTCGTGTTTTTCATTGATGTAAGCATTGCCGTGTACTGTGAAGCCACACTGTTGTAAAAAGGGTTGAAGTTGTGAAAAAAGAGTGGAACAGTCTTTTCCGTAAAATTCGAATTTAAAATGGGTTTTATTTTCTGTCACTGCATTTAATAAACCTTGCAGAAAATGCTCTTTGAATTTGTTGGCAGTGTTCATGAGCTGTGTGGTTTCATGATGATGGGCTGTGAATAAGGTAGCGATTTTTTTCGCGCTTTCATGCTCGCGTGTGGCTTTTTCTAGGTTAACCCGTGCGGATTCTAAACGATGTCTAGACTTTTCAAGCGACTTTTTTGATTTTTCTTGGTTGGTTTCAACGGACCCTTCAGAGAATAAGACTCGAAAATACTCGTTTGTCGAAGATGACGTTCGTAGGGTGGCTTTCATAAGCGGAAGTGTCTTTCTAAACATAATAGTCCTTAATAATGTCAAAATAAAAGTTCTGCTAGTGTATGCTGGGATGAGAAGAAGTCAAGGGGTGGGTGTGACGTTGGAATTGACTCATGGCAGTGAGTTGAAGGGGTAGGGGTATTTGTTAAGGTGGCGTTAAGGTTGATTTGGTAGGATTGGGGTAATTTTTATAAATTCATAAAGAGAGGGTGGTTAAATGGTTGAATCAAAAAAAGATGAGGCAGTCGTAGCGAGACCGATATTGAAAGTTCAGGGGGTTGCTGAGCTTAATAAAATTAATGAATCGATTGCAGATGTCGAGAATCTTTTGTCCAATACCAGCGAGTCTAGCGAGTTGACAGCGCTTTATAATGATATTCGTAAGATAGTGGAGAAGGTTAAAAAAGAGGTGAATGGTCACGCAGGGGTTGGGTATGCGTTATGTTATAAAAAAAATAAAAATTATCAATTAGATGCAGATGAAATAGTAAAGGCGTTATGCAGTTTAAGTGACAGGATTGAAAAATTATCAAAATCTGGTGAGGGATATAATGAAGAACGGTATATTGACCACTGGAGACAGGTGTACCGCGAGCTTGATTCAGCACTAGCTTATCGCCCAACTAAAAAACATTTTAAAAGATCGATTAAAATACGCAATATTTTATCGGTTGTGCTTGTCGTGTGTTCAATCATTGCAGCTGCTGCGATAACAATTACATTTTTATTATTATCGCCTTTTGGGGCGATAGGTGCCGGTATTTTAGGCTTTATGGCGGGGTGTATAGGTGGTCTGGGCGGTATGGGTATTTCACACTTAGCAATACTTCCTAAAAAAATAATAATCAATAGAAAATGGAAACATTCTGTTGATTGGTTTTCAAAAAAAATTGGTATTGCCGATAGTGTTAATGTAGATGATTTTTTTGGTAAAGTTCGCGATGTTTTTGTAGAGCAATCTTGTTTAGCAAGAGATAAACGTATTGCCAGCGAAAAACAAACGCGTGATCGTGTAATTGCTGAGCGCGAAAAGGCAGTTACTGCGCCTTATCAGAAAGGTGCAGATGGAAAAAGTCCGGCTTATGAGGCGGTTGAGAAAAATCGGGTTGAAAAACTTGCGTTTGTGGAAGGTGAGATTGTTTCTGTTGATGAGGGATTGCAACGTATTCAAGCGGAGATTGATGCAGTTGAAGTAGCCATTCAACGTGCGAGTGGTAATGTTGCAAGTGCATTAGAAGAGCTTATCATTCAAGACAAACGTAATAATAATCGGTTTATTAATGAGAAAACAACCTTAGAAGAATTTGAGCGCTTAGAGAAGAATCCTGGCGATTATAATCGTGCGTTTATTGCTTTCGTAAGAGCTGACTTAGCACAAAAAAAATCGCGCTGTGATTTGTTGGAGATGAAAGGACTTTTGGAGCAGAACAAGGCCTTATTGAATAAGGCACAGCAAAAAATACAGAATGAAAATGTGTGGGATAGAGTGGGGAAGTATGAAAATGAAAAACGTGCGTTTGATAGGAAACATTCTTATTCTATTAAAGTAATACGAAAATCACCCGACCGTTTTAACGCGCGAAATCGTTTGAGCAGTGTTGGATGGTTGTCTGTGAAAATTGGTGATAATACCCACCGGTTATTTGCATCTAGTTCACGTAAGATGACGAGAGACTTGGTTGCGTTGAGACAAGAAAAGTTGCCGGGGGATAAAAGGTTTATTTCGTAGGTCTGAGGTAATTTTTATCAATTCATTAGAGAGAGGGGTGGTTAAATGCCGAAATCAAAAAACGATAAAAAAACATTAGCGAATCCGGTTTTGAAAGATCAGGCTGCGAAGGATCTTAAAAATATTAATAAGAAAATTGCAGAAATTAAAGAGTTGCTACCTGCAACGAGTGATTCTGTGGCGTTAACAATGCTTTACAATGAGCTGCTTCAGATGGTTGTTTCGATTGAGAAGACAGTGAATAGTCACGGAGGAGTTGGGTATGAATTATGTTATAAGAAAAGTAAAGGTTTGCAATTAGATGCGAGTAAGCTATTGTATGCGTTAGGTGATTTAAGAGGGAAAATTAAATCGATATCGACTAGTGGGTCTTATATGATGGATGCTGATTCGTGGCAGAAAACATTTGATAGTCTTGATTCAGCGTTAGTGTATCGCCCGACTGAAAAACGGATTAACAAGACGTATACCATTCGGACTATTATATTGTTTTCACTGAGTACGGCTGTTGTTGTTGCGAGTGCTGCGGTTGCAATTGGATTTTTGATATCACCGATAGGCGTAGGTTTGGCTATTATGTGTGGTCTTGCGGCAGCAGCAGTAGCGAGTATCATTGTGTTAGCTATTCACAAGGAAGCAGGCTTCCCGCTGTTCGATTTTGATCGTTATGCTAAATCTGTGGTTAAATCGGCTGCGAAAAAAATAGGTATTGAGCAGTTAGAGAAAGGAAGAGCGTTCATTGTAGAAAAAATTAAAGCGATTCGTGATGAGCGACGAGAGGCAGAGCGTTCAAAGGATGAGTATAATGCTAAACAAACGCGTGATCGTGTAATTGCTGAGCGCGAAAAGGCAGTTACTGCGCCTTATCAGAAAGGTGCAGATGGAAAAAGTCCGGCTTATGAGGCGGTTGAGAAAAATCGGGTTGAAAAACTTGCGTTTGTGGAAGGTGAGATTGAGGCAGTTACTCAAGAACTAACAAAAGTTCAAAAGACTATCGATGCAATTGAAGCAGTCATTGAATCAGGTAGTCAGAATGCTGCGACAGCATTAGCAGAGCTTAAAAAATCTGACGTGTGTAACGACAATCGGGTTATTAATGATCATACAACTTTAAAGGAATTTAGAGCGTTAGAGAAAAATCCTGGTATTTATAATAGTAGCTCTCTTGGGCATGTGGCTGCGGATTTAGCTCAAAAACAATATAAAGGTGAGTTGTTAGCGATGAAAGAGCTATTGCTAAAAAATCATGAATTATTAGTTGCTAAATCGAAGCAATTAAATAGTGAAGATGTGTGGCGTCGGGTTAATCGATATCAGAATGAAGCGCGACCGTTTGATGCGAGGCATTCTATTTCTAATAAATTAATACGAAAATCACCTGAGCGTTTTAACGGGCGATATCGTGAATCGCTTTCTGTGACAATTGGTAGTAATACGCATCGGTTATTTGCATCTAGTTCACATAAGATGGCGGGAGATTTGCTTGCGTTGAGAAAAGAAAAGTTGCCGGGGTTGAAATAAGAGTATGAGGGTTGTTGTTTTCATTTAGTTTTGGGGCCTCCCCCTTGCCCCCTCCAAATGGACTTACGTCATTCTATAAGATGAGACTGGGGTTTGGAGGGGGGACGAAACTTTCAAATTCAGCACATAACCCCAACTGTAACGCCCTTCAAAACGCCAGTCTCATCTTATGCAATACCGTAAGTCAACATTAGCAAGAGGTACAAAAGAACGTCCCCCCTCCAAACCTCTAACGTCTCAATGAAATGACGTAAGTCCATTTGGAGGGGGCAAGGGGGAGGCTAAATAACTTTTACTAATAAAACGAGGGTTTATAGAATGTTAGAATTGCCAGAAAGTCATTTTAAAGGGTTAAATTTACCGCAAGATGTGAAAAGAGATGGTAAGCTTGCAGAGATTAATGCGTTAATTGAATCGATTGAAAATAGTTGTGCAATGACGACAACCGAGATTGATGGGTTTGATGTGTTGCGTGCCGCTTTGATGCCGATATTAACAGAATTTAAAAAAGTCGTTAATGTCAATGGAGTCGGGTCAGGCTTGGAATTATGTGCTAAAAAAAATAGAAATTATCAATTAAATGCAGAGCATATCATAAAAGCGCTTCGTAAAATGGAAGAGAATATTCAGGCTATTTGTGCGGGTAATGTTAATACAACGCATTTAAACGCATTGAAAAGCGCGTGTGATGAGTTGATTGACGCTTCAGAATATCGCCCCACTAAAACTTACATCAAACGAAAGTATGAAAGAGATATGACCTTATTGGCTGTTATTGGCGTTTTTGCCGTGATTGCCAGTTTTGCCATTGTTGCCGCTTGCGTTGGTTTTTTAACGGTGATGGGCGGGTATGCCATTATCCCGGCATGTATTGCGGCAGGGGCAGTTGCTTACGTATTTATTCATGGCGCAGATGATGCACAAAAAAAATATATCAATCTTGAGAGTTTCAAAGAAAAAGTAAACTCGATGGTCATTAAAATTAAAAGCATGGATGTTTTCAGCCGAAACACGAAACAAACAGGACTTTTTTTCACCGAAGAATCACCTTTGAGATTAGCCATTGAAACCATGAGTCAGCCACTACGCGTAACCGAAGCACAGCAAGCGGTTGAAGACGCTTATCGTGAAGACAGTGAGGGTATCAGCCCTGCGTATCGTGTGGTTGATCAAAACCGTCAAGATAAGTTGGAGTATATTCGTCAAGAAATAATGAAAGCTAAACAGGAATTAGAGGAGGTTAACGCGCGTATAGGTGATCGTGCAAGCCGAAAAATTGCGGTTAAACGAGCCGTTGAAAGACTTCAGAAAGTTGTCGAGTATAAAAATAAATTTTTTGGTACAAACTACCCTGATTTTACTGAAACAACTTCCCTTATGACGCTCTATCAAATGAGAAAAAACATGGACTTTGACTTCAGTGATATCGATATTTTGATTAATAACAAGCAAGAAAGCGCTGATGATGATAGTAAAGAACAAAATAAGAAAGAAATTCTAGAATTAAATTTAAATTTGCTGATTCAGGAAGGGAAAAAGTTAGAGAATAAAGAAGATTACGTGAAGTGTAAAATGGTAAAGTATAAAAATGAAGGGCGGCAATTGACGGCGACGGATGATAATAAGCGCTCACGTTGGTTTGATGAATGCCGAAAGTCAAAGGTTGTTGAAAAGCGGCCGACGCGATTTGAGGCGAGGAAAAATAATCATCGCTATACATTTTTATTATTCTCAGCCAGCTCTCGCAAAATTGCTGACCAGTTGAAGCCTATACACGACAAGCTTTTTCCGAAAGGTTATCATGCGAATTATTAAAAATAATTCCCGGTGTTAATATTCTTTTAAGCCTTGACTGATACAATCCTCGACATGATAAAAATAATGAGGGTGGTATGCAGAATCGAGGCGGTCAACAAGGTGTAAAAAACAGTATTTATTCGTGGTATCCTGCGTTTCTTGATGCGGTGTTTCGTCGGCATCAAGAGACGTATGATTTTAATTTTAATACAATATTTACCATGGAAGCTTTGGCGACCGAGCCGGTTGTGTTGATATTAAGCTTAGAGCTGCTTGATCGTTTATTCACATTTAAAAATAAAGATGAAATCTCAAAAATAAATTTTCCGGTTAGTAATGAACTGCTAATTCTGGTTGTCATTTTCTGCGCCGCACAATACTGTATTGATCGATCAGGTGTGTTTTCATCTAAGGCGCCTTTGCTTCGTGCGGGTATTAAAGCGCTGCAATTGATGGAAGGTATTCAGCTAGTCCCTAACCGTGATAATGCTTTTAGTTTTATTAAAAGCCTGGCTGCTGAATCAACCTTAAGCCAAGGCGATATTAATTTATTTTTAGCTCATTTATTTTATTTAGATATAAGTATGTCGGCAGATTCGCAAAGTGTCGAAGATTATGCGATTTTAAGCGGTGAACTATTAACACTATTTGGCAGAGATGCAGATTTATTTAATCAATTATCTCAAGCATTACAAGCTGAAAAAGTCTTAGCAGTAATGAAGTCGGATATCGTTTTGGCGAATTTGATTTTATCGATTATGGTTGCTGGTGGTTGTTTTAATCAAGAAAATAAATCTTCAGTTGCATCGCTGCTGCCAACATTCAATAGTCGTTTGCAACCAATATATGCATTGGCGTGTAAAGCGTCGTATTATGATTTATCAAAATGCTCACCCATAGAGGGTTTAAACTGCGGTCTTGAGCATAAAATATTATCATCGCGCTATATGACCTATCACATACTGCAGATTGATGATGCAGAGCGCCATCGCTTGCTTGAGAAGTACTACAAAAGACCGCATTTGACAGGCTCATTAGAGAGAATTTTTAACACATTATTTCAAGCAGGCATTTTTGATTTATTTGACACCGTCAGTGACGGAGCAAGAAGACGTCATGTATTCCATTACATTTTTAAATTTATTAAAGATAATGGAAAAACATCGGTTGATGAGACTATTGAGAAAATTATGACGGCGACGAGAGGGTATTTCTTAAAGAAACATGCGCCATTCCAAGCCATTGTTGTATCGGCATTAATTCCTAATTTTCTACATTATCAAGATATCATGCGTCACTCTCTTATGCAGGTGTATCGGAACTTACAAAAATCGGCGGGAATTCAAGATGAAATCAGTGCTAAGGAGATGCGAAAAATATTAAAAACATTTACACGCGGCGAGTTATTGGGTTTTACACACATTGCTAATATTATCAGCCAAAATTCAAACGGGCTAGAATATCAATTGTTTGAATTAGTAGCTAAAAATATCGCATTATTGGATATTTTTAAAGACCTATTTGTTATGTTTGATTTATGTGAGTTAATGGACATATTAAAAACCAGTGATTTTGTAAGTTTATTCATTGCGGTTGAAAATATTTCACGACAACAACTGGAAAGTATATTAGCTTCTTATACCCAGCGTGATCAGTTTATTTCTAAAATTGCTAATGAAATGCTCTATCATTTGCTTGCGAATAAGCGTTGTGAGATCACTGATAAACGACTTGTGCCGTTTGCGGATGCATTTAACTTAAATTTGCGTCAGATTGAAGAATCACTGAAAAATCAATCGCAGTATTTCTGTGTGCCCTTATCGAAGGTATCACAAGTGACAATGTTTTCAATGATAGACCAGCCGACCGCGTTAGTGAGAACCATAAAAAGCGAGGTGCCCAGCCATCAAAAAGGCTGTTTTTAAGGCGTTTTTAAGAAAACTGTGGTATAATTGATCAACTTATAAAAATATCAATAAAAACAACCTATAACGAGGGGTGGTATGGATTTATTATCGACGCAAGCTGCGTTGACGACATGGTTTTCAGCCTTGGTGGCGGGGGTTTATCGAAAACACCAGCAGCATTACCCGGCTGACCGGCTAGATTACGAGACATTAGCGCAATTTCGCCCATTTCAAGGGCAGCCTATCGCTTTGCTATTGTGCGTGGAAATGTTTGACCGGGCAATGACGCATAAAAGCGAATCTGCTGACTTACAACGTTATACCAACGAAGAACTCTTAGCCATTGTCATTGACACCGGTATGAAATATTTGGTGGATGATTGTTATATCAACACAGATATTTTATTGATGGATCAACCTTCAAAAACGATGTCTTGGGATGGTGTGGTTTCGTTATGGAAAACAGACAATTTCAGCATGCGGCCAGATGTAGCGAATGCACTCACATTATTAGAACTTTTACTGCCAGCCTTAGATGATGGATATAGTACAATTTTAATTGCACAATTATTTGCGTTAACGTTAAAAACACAAACAACAGACAATTTGAAAGAATTTGAAAATTTTATCAGGCGTGTATTATTAATTTTAGGCAGAAATCCATTCCTATTTGATGCGTTACATCAATCATTACAAATGACACGCTTACGTTTATTTATGCTAAACAACGAAGATGTGTTTATCTATATCATTGAATTGATGACAACGGGTTTATGTTTCGCGATAGAAAATGAAACGCGCGTTGAAGATTTAATGCCGATGATTAACATTACAGTTCTTCCGTTGATACAAGCACGTGCCGAACACCTGCCCTTTGATATATCAAGTTTATCACCCATTGAAGGTTTCAGCGCAATAATTGAATTTAACGCATTATCACGTTACCCGGTATTTCAGGGATTAAACGGCGATTATTTAGCGCGATATTTTCAAAATCCAGCAGTCGGTGGTTCACTCGTTGCACTATTATCGATATTGTCGCGTGAACGTGTATTTACACTAGCTGAACTCAAAGAAGAAGAAATGAAATTTGGCGTGCTTGCCTTGATTGATGAATTTGTAGCAGCGCAAGGCGGGCAGTCGATTGATGATGCTGTGACCAAAGTCATTGCTTACCTTAACGAATGTTATCGTGAAGAGGTCATTTATAGTCTCGACTTTGATCATAACCCTGGCCTAAGAAACTTTCGTGATTTCCGTGGGTTAATCTTATCAAGTCTTCATCAAGTAATATTATCAACCTTTGAGGCAGACAAGATACCAAGGGATGATGCAATCATTTCGTCTATAAATGAAAAGTTAAGCGCATTCACCGATAAGCAATTATTATTATTGTTGTCTATTAGCGAAATTATTCTAGATCATAATGCAGGTGAAAAAACAGCGTTAGTGCATTTTATTGCCTCGAATATCAATATCGCGTCACTTTTTAAATCAATAGCAACCACATTTGGCGAGCATGTTTTACTAAATCGATTAACCATTGATGATTTTTCTTGTCTGATCGCAGCATCTAAATTCCTCACCCCTGAAGCATTCAGTCAAATTTTAGAAACCCCCAGCGAACGTGCGAAGCTCACGTATCGATTAATGAGGGAAATAGTCTATACATCGGTGAAATCAGGCCGTCTTAATTTAGATGATGAAAACTTAATCGCATTTGTCAAAGAGGTTGGCTTGGATATCGGTGCAATTGAGCAAGAAGTTTCCCAGCCCGCGCAATTACGACGTTGTTTGTCTAGATCGATGTTTAATTTATTTGCTGAAAAAATAGAATCACCAGAATTTACATTTGCAGATGATCAGTTCTCATCGTCACCTTTTTAAAGCGATATTAAATGAGGTTATTTATGAATACGAGAAATCAACAACCAGAACAAGAAAATGAGTTTAGTTTAGCAACACGCGAAGAGACGGCGCCAGGGTCTGTGTTACCGTTTAGTGATGTATTATATGGCTGGTTTCCGGCCGCGATTAAACAACTTTATCATGCCCACGGTTTGCCTTATGAAGACGATTATTATGATTTTGAGAAAGTGTTTGCTGATCATTTGAAAGTTATTACTAATCCGCTGTCATTATTGGCAGCGTTGGTTATTCTAAATTCAAAATGTCATTTGAAAATGAATCACGATATGTTGCGGCCGGTTTTAATATCAACGCTTGACGAAATCGCTCAAACAGAAAAAGTTACCATACCGATGACACAGATGAGTGCGCTAATTTGCCAGCTTGCGCCTGCTATGTCGAGCGATGCAGTTTCTTTGTTGTTAGCTCAGTTACATAAATGGTATTTTTATTATCGCCAGATGGTTAACTATCCTAAAATGTGTACCGAATTGTTATACGCAGTTGGTGTACCAGAAAAACGTTTCGGTAACATACTTAGACAAATAGAAAAACATCATCTCGTTCATATCCTAGATAATGAAGATGTATTTTTGCAAGGTTTTTATATCACGATGGTTAATGATGGGTATTTTAAACCCAATAGTGTGTTTCAAGATGAATTATCTCCGGGGTTATTAGCGATTGTGGCAAAATTAGATGATCTTTATCTTTCACGCTCAATAAGCGATGAAGTGAGTAAATTACTTGTGCCAAAACTATTTGACTTAGAGCAAGGATATTTATTAAGACATTATTATTTATATTCTCAACTCAATAGCGTAAGCCGGACTCAATACGCCGAACAACCGGCCTTACGTGGAAGATTATATAAAATTATTTCAACGCTCTATCAAACAGGATTGGGGTCTTATTTTATCGATCTTGCTAATAATAAGACATGGGGCGTGCGTGGCAGCCTATTGCGTTCAATCGAAGGGTTTATTCATGCACGCGGTAAAGAAACCGTTGAACAAACACTCGAACATATCAACCAATTAGCTAAGCAATATTTTATCTCGCAAGGGTTGAGCGCGGCTGATATTGAAAAAGCACCAAATCTCGTTAATGCTCCCTGTGTGCGTGAAATTCGGTCTAATGAGTGCCATGTGTTATTTGATGCTATGTTAGATGCAGAGAAAGTCGACACAGAAGAGCAAGCTCAATGGCAACAAGTATTTTCGGCAAGCTTAACAAGATTAACGGCTGATACGCTTTCAAGTTTTTTACAAATGATGAAAACGCTCGGACACGCTAATACGAGCTTTTCATTGAAGGTGGCTATTAATATTGTCGCAGCCCCTTCTTACCTTCCGTATTTTACACGAATTATTGAATCCCTTGATAGGGCAGACTTGCTAACGAAGATGACGCGAGAAGACTTTGTTAGCATTGCCCCCGCTATTCAAGTGATTCCTCAGTCATCACGCTTAGCGATTGTGAATGATGAAGAAAGATTCGAGAGGTTTGTTCATCTTATTTTAGCAAAGTTTGTTGAGCGTTTGTTAGCGTCAGGTCGTTGTGAAGTTGATGATGCAGGGTTGAAAGCCCTCTGTGATTTGCATTTTATCGATACGGATTTACTTATTAACCCAGTAGTCGACGAAGTGCCTATATCACTGATTGAAGCGATGCATAACCTCATTTCGAGTGGTAGCAATGAAGCAGATGTGCATAGCATCATTCATGAAACATCTGCCGCTAAACGCTTAAGAATTGCTTAACTACGTTGCTGGTGTGCGAATACAAAGTACACCGGCAAAATGAATGCCATCAATACCAGCGAGATGAGTAACGAGGTTTTATCAAAATTCGTAATCATCCACGCGGCATAAATAACGGCAATGATGCTCACCACAAATGGCTTGAATGCCTTTTTCATTGTTTTTGCGGAAAACTTAAATTCAGCACACGCCGTAATTAAATAAGTGATTAAAGTTAATAATGAGGCAAGTAAAGCCACATTGCTAAATTGTTTTAATAAAGAAGGTTGAATGGTGGCTGCTAAAACAATGCTGATAAGCACGGATGATAACAGCTGCCCGGCAATGGGTACATCGTGTTTCGATAATTTTGAAAATCGTTTCGGAAAAAATTGGTTGCGCGCAGCCGCATAAACAATTTGCCCTTGTAATAAAATGCAACCATTTAATGCACCTATGCCTGAAACAAAGGCACATAAACTCACTAACACAGCTGCAGACGAGCCAAATAACACAATTGCCGCTTCTGCAAAGGGGAAGGTTGAATTTTGTAAATGTTCAGGCGAAATCATGCCTTGCAAAACAAAAGACCCTAAAATATAAACAACAGCCGTAATAAGCGTGCCGTAAATAGTAGCGCGATAAATGGTTTGGTAGCCCGATGTGCTTTCTGATGGCACAGTGGCTGATTCTAAACCAATAAATGCCCAGAAAGTTAAAGCGGCCGCGCTTGTGATACTGCTAAGTCCTGCCTTTGAGGCGACAGATGTTGTGGGTAAAGCAAAATTATGCAAGTGCACGTGGCTTAACCCAATTAAACTAATGACAAACAATGGCAATACTTTAACAATGGTTAAATATAATTGCGTAACACCTGCCGTGTGTATGCCAATGACATTAATTAATGTAAACAACCACACAATGCCGAGTTCGACACATAAACCCATCCACGGATGATAAGACGAGCTCGCAGGATCTAAGCCCGCGATTAAATAACCTAAATAACCGGTTGATGAAATTGCTAAGCCTGAAATCGAGACTAAATTACTCGCCCAATAAATATAAGAAACCACACACCCTGTCATGCGCCCAAAGGCTGCTTGTGAATAAGTGATGGGGCCACCTGTTTGCGGGAAGCGCTTACTTAAGTGAGCGAAGGTGAGCGCTAGAAATAAAGCGCCTAAAGAGGTTAACACCCAAGCCAGTAACGAGTAATAACCAAAGGGGGCTAAGGTTGCCGGTAAAATATAGATACCGGTGCCAATCATGTTGCCGACAACCAGCGATGTTAAAATTGGGAGCGAAAGCGCTTTTTTATTCATAACAAACCCCTTAAATGAGTGAAGTCAGCCTGGCTTCACGTCGAATTTGGCCTGTTTCGACCAGTGTTTTAATAATAGTGATATCTGGAGAAAAATAACGATCTTCAGCATAAAAAGCAACTTGCTTACGCACTAAAGCATGCACGGTGCTTAAAATTGATGAAGTTTTAAGCGGTTCGTGAAAATCAATGCCCTGGGTTGCGGCTAATATTTCAATGGCTAATATAGATGCGCAATTTTCACTCATTTGCAATAAACGGCGTGCCGCATAGGTAGCCATGCTGACGTGATCTTCTTGGTTGGCTGAGGTCGGCAGGCTATCAACGCTGCTAGGGTGGGCTAGTGCCTTGTTTTCGCTCACTAAAGCAGCAGCGGTGACTTGTGCGATCATGAAACCCGAATTCATGCCGGGGTTTTTAACTAAAAACGCGGGCAAGCCGCTAAAATGCGGGTCGACTAACAAAGCAATGCGGCGTTCTGATAAAGACCCTATTTCTGCCAAGGCTAAGGCTAAATTATCAGCAGCAAAGGCAACCGGTTCTGCGTGAAAATTGCCGCCGGATAATACGGTTTTATCGGAGGCGAAAATGAGTGGGTTGTCAGACACAGCGTTGGCTTCAATCAGTAAGACGTTTGCGGCTTGACGAATTTGTGTGAGGCACGCGCCCATGACTTGAGGCTGGCAGCGCAGAGAGTAAGGGTCTTGTACTTTACTACATTGCGCGTGTGAAGCACGAATGCCGCTATCATGTAACAGTGTGCGTAACACGGCGGCGACTTCAATTTGGCCTGTATGGCCTCGAATATCGTGTATGCGTGCATCAAAAGGTTGAGTGCTGCCTTTAGCGGCATCGACCGATAATGCCCCAGCAACGAGTGCCGTGCTTAAATTGTTTTCAGCACCGCAAAGCCCTAATAAAGCTAAGGCCGTTGAAGCTTGTGTGCCATTCAGTAACGCTAGCCCTTCTTTTGCCGCCAAGGTGAGCGGCGATAAGCCTGCTTTTTTTAAAGCGTCAATGGCGGGTAAACGTTCGCCGTGATAAAACGCTTCACCCACGCCTAATAATACGGTGGTTAAATGGGCCAGCGGGGCTAAATCACCCGAGGCGCCCACAGAGCCTTGTGAGGGAATGACGGGGTAAACGCAATGATTAAACAAATGAATTAAAGCTTCAATGGTGCTTAAACGCACGCCAGAATAACCACGTGCAAGGCTATTAATTTTTAATAATAAAATTAAACGCACAATACGCGGTGAAAAAGGTTCACCAACCCCCGCAGCGTGTGATAACACAATTTTGCGTTGAAGTTCTTCTAAGTCAGCCGCGGGAATGCGTGTGGAGGCCAGTGCGCCAAAGCCTGTGTTAACCCCGTAAATGACTTGCCCGGCGAGTACGGCTTCTTGAATGAATGCAGATGATTCATTAATGGTTGATTTGGCGTGATCAGCCAAGGTTAATGTGTTTGATTCGTTTAATAAGTTTTTAATATCGATTAGGCTTAATTTGCCAGGATTTAATAGTATGTTCATTGCAGTCTCTTTTTTATTTGATCATGGGTAAATGCAAGTTGTGTTTTTTAGCACAGTCAATGGCAAGGGCGTAGCCTGCATCTGCGTGACGCATCACACCCGATGCTGGGTCGTTGGTGAGCACGGCTAATAAACGTTCGGCAGCTTCGTCTGTGCCATCAGCCACCACAACCATGCCTGCGTGTTGTGAATAACCCATGCCGACACCACCACCGTGATGCAGGCTCACCCACGTGGCGCCGCTTGCGCAATTTAATAAAGCATTTAATAAAGGCCAATCAGAGACAGCATCGGAGCCGTCTTGCATGCTTTCCGTTTCGCGGTTGGGGCTTGCCACTGACCCGGAATCAAGGTGATCACGCCCAATCACAATGGGTGCTTTTAATTCACCTGTACGAACCATTTCATTGAAGGCTAAGCCTAATTTTGCACGGTCCCCTAAACCTACCCAGCAAATACGTGCGGGCAAGCCTTGAAAGGCGATGCGTTCACGCGCCATATTCAGCCATTGGTGCAGGTGTGCATCATGAGGGATTAAGGCTTTCACTTTTTCATCAGTACGATAAATATCTTCAGGGTCGCCAGATAAAGCGGCCCACCGAAAGGGTCCGATCCCTTGGCAAAACAAAGGTCGAATGTAGGCGGGTACAAACCCCGGAAAATCGAAGGCATTAGACACACCCATTTCAAGCGCCATTTGTCGAATGTTGTTACCGTAATCAAACGTTGGAATGCCGGCTTGATGAAAAGCGAGCATGGCCTTGACTTGCTCTGCCATGGATAATTTCGCATCTTGAATGATTTTTTCTGGGTGAGTGACACGCATTTGTTTGGCTTCTTCTAGCGTGTAACCTTCAGGTAAATAACCATTGAGTGGATCGTGTGCGCTGGTTTGGTCGGTGATCATGTCGGGTCGAATGCCACGTTTAACGAGTTCTTTAAACACGGTGGCGGCATTGCCAAGTAAGCCAATCGAGCGAGCTTCGCCTTTTTCGCACGCTGATTGGATGCGTGCAAGGGCATCGTCTAGGTTGTCGGTGCTTTCATCGAGGTAGCGTGTTTCTAAGCGGCGTTGTATACGTGTGGGGTCGCATTCAACGGCTAACATTGAAGCGCCGGCTAAAGTGGCAGCCAGCGGTTGTGCGCCACCCATGCCGCCTAAACCGCCGGTTAAAATCCATTTACCCGCTAATTTTCCTTGGTAATGTTGTCGGCCGGCTTCGCAAAAGGTTTCATACGTGCCTTGCACAATGCCTTGGCTGCCAATATAAATCCAGGAGCCGGCCGTCATTTGCCCGTACATCATTAAACCGGCTTGATCGAGTTTGTGAAAAGTTTCCCATGTTGCCCAATGCGGCACTAAATTTGAATTTGCAATTAACACGCGGGGGGCACGTGAATGTGTTTTGAAAACGCCTACCGGTTTGCCTGATTGAATTAATAAGGTTTCATCAGCGTTTAAATTTTTTAAGGTTTCAATGATGGTGTCGTAACAATTCCAATCACGTGCGGCACGACCAATGCCACCGTAAACCACTAAATCAGCGGGGTTTTCAGCCACATTGGGGTCGAGGTTATTCATCAACATGCGTAACGGTGCTTCCGTTAACCAGCTTTTAGCTTGTAATTGTGTGCCGAGCGGTGCGTGGATGGTTCGCGTTGCATCGTGTCTTTTTGTTGTTGTCATGAAATAAACCCTCCTTGTTTAAACACGTGATGATGCACAATGTCGTAAACCAAATGCGCGGCTAATTTTGCCGTGCGTTGGTCAAGATCATGTGCGGGTGAAAGTTCGGCTAAATCATAGCTGATAACTTTGCCGGAACGTGCTAATTGTTTTAATAAAGGCATGACATGCCACGGCGATAAGCCAAGCACTTGCGGCGCACTCACACCGGGGGCATATTGAATGCCAAATACATCAAGACAAAGACTGACAGAATACGGCATTTCGTTTTTAGCAATGAATTGCATGAACTGTTGAATGTCAGCTTTATTATCGTTGTGAAAAGTTTCTGCTAAGCAAGTATGTACGTGATGTTGTTTTGCGGTTTCAAACAGAGCATCTGTGTTGCCGGTGGGTTGTATGCCCAAGCAATAATAATGAAACGGAAATTTTTTATGCGCAAGGTCAGTTGCGATTTGTAAAAACGGCGTGCCCGAGCTACCGGTTTGTTCTGAAGTGAGCGGGCGCATGTCGTAGTGTGCATCAAAGTTGATAAGTGTATACGGTTGATTGAGTGTGTGTATTACGCCTTGGTAATGACCGTATGCCAGCTCATGTCCGCCGCCGATAATGATAGGGGTTAGCCCTACGGATAAAATTAAATGAACGGCTTCACCTAACATAATTTGTGCCATTTCTAAATCTTGATGAATGCATAAAATGTCGCCGGCATCGTAAATGGCGCAATCATGTCGGTGAACGGGTAATTTTGCAAAGGCAATTCTAAAAGCGTGTGGGCCTTCAATGGCACCAACGCGACCGAAGTTGCGGCGTATGCCTTCATCACAGGCAAAACCAATCATGGCAAAACCGTTTAAGGCAGCATCTTCCGGTAATTCATTTAAGTTTAATGGTTTAACGACTTGAAAAAAACTAGAGTGTGGCGGCGCATCGTCTCGGCCTTGCCAATCTTGTGGGTGGGGTGTGCGATAATGGTCTATCCATGCCATAACAATGCTTCCTAAGGTAACAAGACTTTGTATTCTCGATGAGATGCTGCATAATGGCAAGCACCTTCTTTGCATTAAAAGGATTTAAAATGGCAGCGTTGCAGTGGGATCTTTTATTATACAATGCCTTAATTACCCATTCAGGAAGCATAAAAAATTTAGCCATTGGCGTGCACGCCGGCAAAATTGTCTGGATTGGGTCATCGCTTGACCAATTACAACACGATTTTAAAGAAAAAATTGATATTGGCGGTGACTTAATCACCCCTGGGTTGATCGATTGTCATACACATTTAGTGTACGGCGGTGATCGTTCGACTGAATATGAAAGGCGCTTGCAAGGGGTGAGTTATGAAACCATTGCACGAGAGGGCGGCGGCATTCAAAAAACCGTGCACGATACACGTGCTATTGATGAAAATGCTTTATTAGCCGAGAGTTTAGTGCGTGCAACTTCGTTATTAAATTACGGTGTGACCACGGTTGAAATAAAATCAGGCTATGGTTTAAATTGGGAAACAGAAAGTAAAATGTTGCGTGTGGCAAAACGCATTGGTGAATTGCTGCCGTTAACGGTGAAGCGCACGTTTTTAGGCGCGCATACCTTACCCAAAGAATTCGCAGGCGATGCGGATGCGTATGTGAAAAAATTATGTGAAGAATGGATACCCTGTGTTGCTGACGAGCAATTAGCTGATGCCGTGGATGTGTTTTGTGAAACGATTGCATTTAGCTTAGCGCAAACCGAAAAAATTTTTGAAGCGTCGACAAAGCATGGCTTACGTGTGAAATGTCATGCAGAACAATTGAGTTGTTCAGGTAGTGCGGCACTGGCTGCAAACTACAAAGCTTTATCGGTTGATCACCTTGAATTTATTTCAGAAGCACAAGTAGCGGCCTTGGCCGAGGCGGGTGTTGTGGCTGTATTATTGCCTGGCGCTTATTATTATTTGAAAGAAAAACAAAAACCGCCGATCGATTGGTTTAGACACTATCAAGTACCGATGGCAATCGCGACAGATTGTAACCCGGGGACTTCGCCGACGACGAATTTACCTTTGATGATGAATATGGCTTGCGTTCAATTTGGGTTAACGCCCGAAGAGGTGTATTTAGGCGTGACAGATTACGCAGCAAAGGCCTTAGGGTTAGCACCGGTTGAGATTGCTGTGGGAACACCGGTAAATTTAGTGTGGTGGAATGCCAAACACCCACGCGAATTTGCATATCGCGTGGGTGATGTGCAGGCTAAACGTGTGTTTAAGGCTGTTGATTCGTCCGCTCAAAAGTGAAGGCATCGTATAGTGAGTTAGTGGGTTCTAACTCACGTTGGTTGAAAAAACGCCCTTGAAAATTGGCAGGGGTTTGTTGGGGTTCGGTGAGCAGCATGTGTGTTACATCATCATTGAGTAGACTAAGATGTGCTTCGCTCACCTTCTTTGAATGTTGTAACATAAAATCATAAAGTTCTGGTTCAACCGTGTTGTGACGTAAGCGGTTAAGTAATACGAAATTAGCAGGATTTTCAGGTGATGACCAAGCGGTAAGTGGAATAGAATCGATAAAGTATGGATATTTTCTAAAGAGGTCAGAGAGCAATGGAATGCCTGCTGCTCCATTTTCCAGAATTAAGACAGATAAAGCAGACCAGACCGTTCGGTTAGTTTTGTCCTTAATGTATGCTGAGGTAAAGCCGAGGCATTTGACGATTGACTCAACGTCATTAATCGTTAGAGATGGCAGTAATATTTTGAAATTTTCTGCGAAATGACGGTGATAGCAAAAATAAAATAGCTGTGGTTGAGCCATAAAGAGGTTATTCGCGAAGTTCGGTTGCGTTAGAAACTTGACAAATTTTGAGGCGCCATAATGATTGAGCAGCAAGATATAAACGAATTGATGAAAGTCTTTATGGACTGGTTCTTTAAGTAAGGCAATAGCAAACTCTATGATGCTATATCGTTTTCCACTTAATAATAGATTTCTTTGAACTTCTATCATCTGTTTGGTTAGCTCGCTGAATGAAAGGCGTTTGAGTAGCAGAGAATCTTGCAAAGAAAGAATGCTACTGAAGATGAGTTGCGTTGCGGCGTGTTGAGAGATAACCTCAGTCATGATAGAGACATTTGTTTTATCATCATCAAAAGGGAACCAAAGGGAGAGCGGAAAATCTGATAAGACATAAGGCATTTTTGCTGTGACAACGCCGAGCATAATAGGTGAATATTTTGCTAGGGCGAAAAGGTGAGTCATCAGCGAGTTTGGTGTGTTAGACAATAAAAAATCATAGGTGATGTATTGTTTTGTTTCAAAGAAATACACAGGACTATTTGAAATGAATAATTCGAGCAGTCTCGATAAATCGGGATCACTGATGAATATTTCAAAATATGTGAGCTGTGGTGCTTGTCTTGAGTGATTCATGGGTCTTAATTCGTCGAACACATGACGCAAAAGTGCAGGTCGTTTACTCAGTAATGTAAACAGTCGGGTTAGGTTTTTTTGATCGGCCATTAAGGTTTTGATGAGCAAAGTAGGTGTTTTATTCGTTGTAGGATGTGTACAGAATAAAAGTGTTAATAAGTCACGTCTTTTTAGAATAGGGTCAATGTTGCCAGATTCGATATCTTTAATAATTTTACTCAATGTCGTGGCAGATATAGGCTGGAATAGCACAGCGAGGTTCATTGGGTCGTATTCGCCGAGATCTGCTATGGGTGCTTCTGTCGGAAGTGTTGTGTTTAGTTCGCGCAAAACAGGTAAGTAAGCATTAATAAATGCTAACGCATTGCTGAGCATTGTTCGATGGTGGGGTAGATCACGCAGCGCTGTAAAAGTCGTGATATAGCCGGCATGCGTGAGCATTTGTGTTTCAAATAGAAACGCATATAACATTTCTGCAAATTGAATGGCGGTGATTTTATCTGCAACCTGCGCATAATAATGTTTGATGAAATCGAAATGATGGTTTTGAATGAGTAAATGGCCGAAAGTTCTTCTCGGTGTGTTGCTTGCCAGTCTTAATATTAAGTCTGTTGGCATATATTGAAAGAGCAGTCCATTATTCAATGAAAGCATCAGGTCTAAAGCTGATATATTCTTTTTAGGGATATAAGAACAATATAATCTAAAAAGCAGTGAGTTGTTAACGGATTCAGGGTGAGCTGTATCTTCAAAAAAGAAATGTGGATCTATGGCTAGTAATTGTTCCAGTAGATCACCAAAGTCAAATAAGTGCATTATAGTGCAAACATCGGAGAGCTGTATTGTGTTAACTTTTAATATCTGCAAACAATTTGCGTTGGTGGGTGTATTGTCGACCATCAGTGTCCGTGAAGGATAGGGTGTTAATAGTTGCGTGACGAGTAACGCATTTTGAGATCGTGTTCTGGTGATTAGTCTAGCATCAAAAATGCTGAGCATGTGTGCCATGAACATTCTGCTCCACTCATTATCGATGAGATGAAAAATAAACGGTGCTGTGATGTCGTTGATGGTAATGACGCGCGTAAAATCGACCTTTTTCATCGCATCGTGCAGCCGTCGAATCGCAAGATCATGGTTTTGTTGGGTGGTAACGAAATTAACTTGATTAGAAATATACTGCATAAGAGCCGTGACCAGCAGCGTATTGGTTAGCAGATATTCATATTGTTTAAGGCCGAATTTTAATTCGGCAGTGAAAGCAGTAAAATAGTTAGTTTTCAAAAATGTTTCTTCAATTAACTTAGGCATGCAAGTTTTCATATCAAAATCTAAGACTTTCACGAGTTTTGCGTGTTCTGGCTTGTCAAATTTAATTAAGCAAAGAAGAAATAGGGTGTCTATTTTGAAAAGTTCTTTTTTGTGTTTGATGAGATAATACTCAAGCAATGTAATGTGTGTTGAAGTTCCTGACTTCCGATTACAATTCATGAGACATTCAGCCATCGATGCGAATGTTTTCGTATCAAGTCGTATTTGATGATTTTTCAAAAACATCTCATCAAAAGGAATTTCAGCTAGCAGTTGATAGTTGTTGGCTGGAAAAACCACTTGAGACATGAATTTTGGAATGGCATCACCGCAAAGGATTAAAATAACCATTAATAGTAATGGATATGGCATTTTTCCAGATTTTTTCAACCACTGCTGTGTTGTTAACAAAAGCAAAGGTTGAGGGTTAACACTGAAATAACGACCAAATTGTTCAGGGTCTTTTACAAATATTTCATTCAGTGGGGTAATCCCATTGATTTCACGACAGAGTGTTTTAATAAAAGTGGGATTTGTATCTAATTGTGCGTAGATGAGCGGTAAATTTTGATAGTCGAGTATTTCAATTGGTTTTGTAGGCGCAGTATTTTTACGTGCTGTATTATTTTGCTTGGGTGCGGGTGCTATTTTTGCGCTAGCCTGCGGTTTGGGTGGTGTCGGTGTTGTTTTGAAATAAGTTTGATTGAATGCATCAGGTGAACGTTTTAAATTAATTTCCCAGAGTTGTTTGGCAACCTCAATTTCATTGTTTTCAAGATATTCTTCAATTTTAGCAAGCCAGTGAGCTTCATTGACAGATACAGGTTGAGTCGCATCAGGGGATCTTTCTGCGGCAAGGCGCGGATATTCACAATTGAGCGCTGCCATTTTCGATTTTATAAGGTGTATTAAATGCCGACGTTTATGGATGAGATTTGGATTTTCATCTTCAACCATTATGACGCTTTTCTTTGCACGCGTGATGGCTGTGTAGAGTTCTGCAAAAAATGGGTTGAAGGTAAAATTGCTCTGTCCTGCCTTGGGTAAGTTAACATTGTCTCTGACGGCGTCGTTGAAGTGCTCTAAAGGTGTATTAACACTTTCACTGTCTTGACAGTGCGTCATTTTATATAAGTAAACATTATCGCATTCTTGCCCGCCAAATTGTGCTGCCGTGACGACATGCCCCGTGTTGAAGATTTGAATGGCTTCATTAATGAATTCTTTACGGGTAATAATGACGGTTTGAATGTGATTGGCTGGTTGCAGTGCTAGATGTTCCGCTAAAGCGGTGGTGGGCAGCCATTCAATCGAACCGCGATTTTTAGCGTTATGTTGTGCTGTAATAGTATTAGATTTATCGGTTTTATCTGGAGCACCGCCGGCAATGTAGCGTTTGAGTCGATTGATATAGTCGGAAAACAATAATACCAATAAAGGATTGCGGTAAGAAATTGTTAAGGAATGCACCGGCAGCGGTTGGTTTGCAACGCCTAAGTGCTGAATAAAGCGTGGAATATCTGTCAGTTGTTTTTCGGTGGTTTGAGCGCTATGGGCACAAAGTAAATAGCGCGCTTGTTCAGTCATTTGTCTTAACATAAATTTGATATTTAAATAACCGGTTTGTGCTTCATCGTGTAAAACAGCGTGGAAAATGGGTTCAGGTTTCCATGTGTAGATATAAGGGCTGTATTGACGTTGTTTACGTAGATTTTCTACCACGTGTTCATAACAATCGTAAAGAAAAGATCGTTCTGCGCGTAAGGCATCGCTTGATAAATAAGATTCTCTTTCTCCGAGGTTCAAATAAACCGCTTTCGAGCCTGTATTAGCCATAATTTCAAATTCATGTAGTAAGCTCACGTTATCGAGTGAGGCACATTTCTTCGCTTTATTTTTTGCTGTTTTTGTCAGTGTAGATCTGATGGTTTTAATGAATGTTTCTGCGTCTATTTCAGTGAAACCTTGATGTTGTACGGGTGCATGATGTGAGTAGATATCAGCTTCACTTAAAAATACCACTTGCGATCCTGCGGGTGTGGTTGA
Source organism: uncultured Gammaproteobacteria bacterium (assembly GCA_965653045.1). Classification (GTDB taxonomy): domain Bacteria; phylum Pseudomonadota; class Gammaproteobacteria; order DSM-16500; family DSM-16500; genus Aquicella. The sequence continues at coordinate 8,150 of CBFGYM010000016.1, read as the reverse complement.
AAGTGGGTTAGTTTCACAATACCACAAATCGTGCAGAAGTTTATTCAGTTTAGGTTTAGGCGTGACAACCGCGATAGGTTTGTCGAGGACAATATTATTTTCAGTGATGTCTTCAATTAGGTTATTTAAAAGGGCAAGCATGGAGAGCGTTTTCCCTGAGCCTGCAGGACCTGTAATAATAGCAGGTAAGCTTAATTGCTTTGCCGCGGCTTGGTCTTCATTTAAGACAACTAAATGGTGATGATAGCGAGTGAGCTCAATATGTTGGTCGTGAGGGATAACCGTAATATTTTCGCCATTATCAATTTCAATGGCTTCAATATCTTCGGCATGAATGAAGGTTAAAGGTTCGTTTACTTTATGGCTGCTAAGATGTGAGCGGATAATCGCGTCGTAATTGTGGGTAGCCGCAATGCCAACGACTTTTAGATATTGTTTTGGTTTGTCATCACCTTCTGCTGGCACCGCGATGGTCTTGAGAATGAGCCTGCGTTCAGCGGAACAACGGATGCTGTGAAGGTCACCGGCACTGTTTAACTTTTCGTATCCGACAGGTACTAATGCACCTTGCAATAGGCGATGAATTTTTAAAATATCGTGTGGCGTCAAATCAATATCAGGGTTATGACAATACCCATGCCAATAGCTGATGCGATTTACGTTTGTTTTTTCGGTGTTAGGCATGGTGTCGGCTCCGTTGGGTTCATAGGTTGTGTTGGAGTAGCAAAATGTCCAACTTGGCTTGGCATGGCATTGAGTTTTTTTTCTAGCTCAATATAACGCTGTACTTGGGCATCAGCCGCTTTTAATGTATCAGATTGTTGAATGATATAGTTATAAATTTCAGGCACCACTAAATTTTTCTTCAATCGAATGAGTAAGTAATTATCTTTGGTTGTTAGTGGAGAAGACCACGCGACCAATGGTATTTGACGAATGAATTCAGGGAATGAGATGAAAATATTAAATAATGTCGAAATGCCAAAATCTTCATTCTGTATTAGCATAGCGAGCGGTGACCAGGGTTTTTTCGTCTTTTCATGCTTTTGGTATTGTTCTGGTGTGAAACTTAACGCGTTGACAAACTCATTTTTTTCTTCCTCAGTTGCAATAGCAAGATGCTTGATGACAAACCTCATCAAATTCGCATTGAAGCAAAAGAAGAATAAATTATTGACGCTGAGATGTTCGTGAGAAGCATGGTTACGATTAACAATGTATTGTATGATGGCTTCATGCTCAAGCGTGCTTTCAAGCAAATCAATAATCGCTTCAGCAAACTCATCGTTAGTGTTTGAGGTGATGTTGGCAATCAGATAATCTAAAATTGAATTGGTTGAAAGATTATTTCCGCGTACTTCATATTGAAGAATTGGGGTGTTCAATTGACGGAATGAGAGGCGGTTAAGTATTTGATAACGATTGCTAGCGAGTGCCGTAAAAAATAATTGTTCATAGCCGGTAGTATTGATGATTGATGCCATAACGTTACGTGGATATAAGGCTTCATTGATAGGAAACCATAACGCGGTTGGTAGATCTAAAAAAACGTGATTAATAGCAAGCACGACATGTGTAAAAATGCGGGCAGAATTCAAGGCAAGATGGGTCATCATCGGAGTTTGCGAATCATTAACAGATGAAATTAAAACCTCAAATTTCAATTCTTCTCGTGTTAAAAAATAACCAATGGGGTCGCTGGTAATATAGTCTGCAACGGTTTTTAAGCCATTTTCATTGCCTTCTCTTATCATTGCAATCGTATCAAGCGGGGGAGCTTGTTCTGCCGGTGATGCAAGAATTACTTCAGCATTTAAAGCGCGAAACAATAAATGCGGATGCGTGTCTTGGATTGATCGAAGATAGCGTAGTCCTGATCTGGTTGAAATAAGTGCGCGTAACAAAATATCAGGATGGTCAGGGTGTGACCACGTCTCTGAAGTGAGTAAAGTGATCGTTTCTGGCACTAATAGAAAGACATCAACCATAAATTCACGACGTTGATTATCTGAGAGTAAAGTTGCTAATCCATTCCATAAATAATAATCAGCATTCGCTGCAATGCCTTTAACATTGTTAGGTTCACTCAAACAGCGTGAAATTGCAGGGGCGAGTAATTGGTGGGGTTGCATGAACTTTAATAATTTTAATAAATGATCGTGGTTAGCAGGGTCTCGTGCTAAGGCTACAAACGTTGTGAGCTCTCTAATATTTGTTATTTTTGATGTTTCAAATAGAAATTCGAAAAGGAGGTTTGAAAATTCACGTTCACTCACACGACCTTTCACGGCGTTGTAGTAATGATCGATAAAATCAAAGTTGGGGTTTTCGAAGAGTAAATGACCGTAACTTCGTTGCGGATAGTAGTCTGCAATCGTTAAAATAAAATCTTTTGGTGCATGCGTGAGTAAGAGATAATTATTTATTTCGACCAGTTGTTGGAAACCGGTTAAATTAGTTTTATCAATCACTTCGCGGTGGAAGAGATATAATAATGAGATAGCCGTAGAACCTGCCTGAACTTCTGTTTCAAATAAGAAGTTATTATCGCTGAGGCAGGCTTCCAAAACACCGCGAGTGTTTATAAGAAAATCGAGAAACAGCGGAATGGTTTCGATATTGGCCAGTAAACGCAAGCAGTTTGTGGTGACAGGTTTTGCGGGTGGAATAAAAGCCGCGGCAGGATAGGGTTCTGTGAGTAAACCTAACGTGATTGTTTCAGATTTTTTACGATTGAAAAGGAAGTCACGACCATTAATTTTGAACATGTATCCCAGCAATGCTCTGAGGGGTGCACGATGTAGCATATGAAAAAAGAAAGGCGCGATAATGCCTTTCACGTTTGTCATGTGCGTCAACGAAATGCGTTTCGTAAATAATTGTTTGATATTCGATTGAACAAATTCTTCCTTGATTTCTATGTCATAGTGATGTGAATCTAATTCTTTGCAGTAGGTTAATAGTTCAGTGGAAAAATCATCAATCGTTAAAATAAATTCATAAACTCTCACATTATTCCTGTCTTCTATTGAGAGGGCATTGAATCTGGCGAGGCTGGAAAATGTTCTTCTGATGAATTCAATTATAATCGTGTCTAGCTTAATGCCAAGGACATTCGCTAAGCGTCTGTTTTTAGTCAACCCGAGATTGAGGTGATCATAAAACCAAAGATCATCTTGTTTGATAAAGTAGAGTTCGTGTTTATGCTTGTTAAGGTAGATAGTGGCTAGATTAATTTGCCGTTCTGTCGTAACGTCTTTATCAGACTCTAGCAGTAATTGAATGCAGGATTTTCCGGCTGGAAATCGTTCAGAGATGTAAGCAAACCCGGAAAATGTTTCGAAGGATAGCTGGGAAAATAACTGGTATTGATTCTGTGAAAAGACGCGAATCATAAAATTTGGAATAACATGTTCACATAATTGATCTAATACCAATGCTAAAAGACATAAGGGACGATTATCGGGTCGGTATAGAGAACGTGTGGAGTGTCTTAACCAATCTTGAGCGGTTAATTTAAGTAGTAAGCCTGGATTTTCATTGAAATAATCACGGAATTTGTTTTTGTCTTGTAAAAGAAGTTCATGCAAAATGATCACGCCATTTTTTGATTCAGTGAATAGTTTCACGGACGGCGGATTAGGTTCATCTAACATTTCATAAAATGTTTTACGAGGCTGTTTTGTATTTTTATCTTTGGTAGCGCGAACAGGCACAGGTTGTTTTTTCGGCGTTGTTTTACGGATGACAGTTTTAGGCTTTAAATAGGTTTGATCAAACGTGTGTGCTTGACGTTTCAAGTTAATACGCCAAATACGTTTTGCAGTTTCAATGTCATTTTCTAATAAAAGTTTATCGATCATTTCAAGCCATTCGTGGTCTTGGGAGGCTTGATTTTCTAGTTTTTTAAGCGCAGCCGAGGCTTGAGCTTCGATAGGGGTTGCGGTGATAGGATTTTCGTTATTCAGAGCGTTAATTTTTTGCGTTAAATGCGCTAATAAAAAGCGTCGCTTGTGATCTGGACGCTCAACGAAATACAGCTCTTCTTCTGCGCGAGAACTGCCGGTATATAATTCATTGAATAAGATATTAAAGGCAGCGTTTGCTTTCCCAGCCTTGGGTAAATGAACATTATCTTTATGATGTAGGTCAATGTGTTCTAACAAATCATTGGCTTGGTTAGCGATAGCGCATTCAGTTAAGCGATATAAATACACGCGTTTACGTTCTTGACCACCGAAATTAGCAGGCGTGCTGACATAGCCTGTGCCAAAGCGTTCAATGGCATCCTCAATATACTCGGGTCTTGTGATTACAACGGTGTGAACATTGTTTGCAGGTTTTTCAGCAAGATGTTCTGCCAATTGATTGCTTGGAATAAAAGATAAAGTCCCACGGTTAGGACTGACATTGAGTGGCGTTAATTGTTGTTCTGCTTCAGATTTATCAAGCGCGCCACCACCGAGAGAGCGTCTGAGTTGATTGATAGCCTCATTAAAATACGATACAAGGCGCGGGTTACGGTAAGAGGTTGATAACAGATAGGTGGGTAGCGGTTGATGATTAACACCGAGTTTTTTAATGAGGGTTGAACGAATACTGAGTTTTTTATCAGTCGATTGTACGCTGTGAGCGCATAATAAATAACGTACATTTTCAGTCATCAGACGTAAAATAAATTTCGTTAATAAATAGCCTGCTTGCGCTTCATCGTGTAATACCGCATAAAACGTAATTTGGGGTTCCCACCTTGAAATATAAGGTGTGTAGGCATTCATGCCCATGACTTTGTTTGTGATCGTGAGATAGGTTTCCCACATTTGCTGTCTTTCATTGCGTGCTTCACCACTCGATAAATAAGACTCGCGTTCGCCTAGGTTGAGATATTCATCAGAACCATGACACGTTGCCATAATTTGAAATTCATGTAACAAAGAAGGATCATCAAGCTTTTTTGAATTTGTCAGCGAGGTATTCGCAAGTTTGGTTCGAATGATATCTAAAAAGGTTTCGGTAGAAAGTGGTGTTTTACCTTCAGCTGCCATCGGGGAATAACGTTGATAAAATTCATCTTCACTGAGAAATATCACACGTTGACCCGCTTGTGTTCTTGAGAGTGGGTTATTGTCTGCATACCACTGTGTGCGGAGTAACTCGTTTAAAGCATTTTTAGGGGTAATGAGTAAAATATCTTTATCAAGCGGTGACGCTGTTTCGACTAATTGCTCGATTAACTGACTTAAGAGCAAAAAGAGGGTGAGTGTTTTGCCTGCCCCTGCGGCACCTTCAATTAGACAAGGCAGATTGAGCGGTTTCCCGGCGTTGATTTGAGCGTTATTTAAAGCGAGTACTGATTGGTTGTAATGCGCTAAGGTTAATGTCTGATCGACGGGAATAATCACAGTCTTGTTTTTTTGTTTGACTTCAAAGGCTGTGATATCACGTGCAGTAGTAATGGTAAGTGGTTTTTCACGTGTTACTGTAATGGCTTGTTGTCCATAAACGTGCCTGTAGTATTCTTGATAAGTGTGATTTTCAAGAATGCGTTCAACTTTCAGGAAAAGCTTGCTATTGATGATAACATTCGAGAATAAAATACGTCTTTTGTCAGAGCAGCGGATACATTGGACGCTGAATCCGTTTATGTGCTCGTAATCTACGGAACTGAATTTTCCAATCAACAGTTTATAGAGTTGTAATTGATCGTGGTCTGTGAGTTCAATATCATCAGCGTAACAATACCCTTGCCATAATTTGAAAATGGACTCGCTTTGCGATTCATCATCGTTAAACATTCTCTATTTTCCTTTTTTTGTCAGGGGATGTCAGTGGCTTTGATTGAGACGGGGTTTCTTTGCTAGCAAATAATCCTAGCTTTGAAATATTGCTATGGATAGATTCATAGGTCATTGAGAGAAATGTTCTCGTATCGGGATAATGTTCGAGTTTTGTTAAAAATTGTTTGTAAATAAACTCACCTAATGTGACTTTAAATAATGCCTCCATAAAGACATGGTTTGTAGAATCGATGACGTATCTATTTGCTTGATCTGAATCAAGAAATGCGAAAAACTTTCCAGTTAATAATTGATATAGTTTATAGTTTACGTCTTCGTATGCCAATAATGTTGGTGACAGCCAGATTTCAATAGGGCATTGTTGATAGAGTCTATCTCCGCACAGGGTTAAAATTTGCATGAGGTTGAAGGAGTCATTATTTTTGATGACAGAAAAAAGTAAATGTTCGACAATCGAAAACTTCGTCTGTTTATTTCGTTCAAACAAGAAATGTATATTTTCCGCATTGAGTAAACGTTTATTCATGCGTAAAATGTCGATGAAAAATGTCGTTCGATATTTGAATAAGTATTCTAACAAGGTAAAATGCTCATACCCTGGGTCGGTGCACGTTTCAGTTAAGAATAGCCGATCAATGCAGTCAGTATTTTTAGCGAATAAAAATGCGCGCAATTCCCCTGACAGTTGTGCCCAGAACCCAAGATTGATGGTTTCTTCTTCGATATCACATTGCCTGAGTAGGTATTCAAATAAAGAATATGCTTTATTTTCATGAATAATAGGTGCGGTGAAATCGTAATCATTGAATAAATTCTCGAATATGTCAGGGTCTTCTTGACCAGCAAGACACAGGTGTTTTTTGTAGAACAACGATTTGAAAATGACGGCAGCGATAGTATCATCGTCATTGACTTTGAGGGTTAAGAGTTGTGCAATATTCGGCTCTGACCTTCCTTCATTGATTAGTCGGTAATCTTTCGATTCAGCGAAGCTGATGTATCTTCTGTTGAGCAAGGCTTGACGACGCGCAAAAGCCGCGTTAATTAATTCGATTAATGCCTTATCTGTGCTGAAGGTTTTGATAACTTCATAAAGCTGAATCATTAAATCATCGCCTAGACGGTAATCTGTCTCGGGTGCGATATACCATGCCTCCGTTGGTATGCTCGACATTGTCTCAGGATGGGTAAGGTATAATAATTTCAGTAATTCAATGCCTTCATCTGAGGTATGTAATTGACAAATAAGCGGCATTCCTTCAAAGTTTGATCCGAGCACAGTAACGAAACGTTTCATATTGAAATCAGATTGGGTGACAAAAGATTCAATGGCATCATTGTAAGCAGGGAGTGAACGCAACATATAGGCTAAGCGTGTTGCTGTGGGCTGCCCTTGTCTGCCTATTTCTTCGTAACAATAATCGGCATTAATGAAGGGTACGAATTGTATTGATAAAAAGCTAGAAAATTTATACTTAAGATGTGATTCAATTAATGCTGCGTCTAGCATTGCATTTGCGCTTGCATTGGTCGTGGAGCAAATGGCATTGTCTGGCATACGCACACCGTAATGATCGAAATAGGGTGAATTAGTGGCGGCGCTATAAAATTCGACGTGGGTTTCTGAGAAAACATGAATAAAAGTGGCAGGTCTTCGCGATTGTGCAGGGAGTGTTGATTCATCTGATTTAACTAACTCAAAGAACCACCATGGGGCTAATAAATCATTGCAAATTTCTGCCCCGAAAATTTCATAATAAAGATAGAGTAAATAAGGGACAGAAATGAATAAGTGTAAGAATCCGGGGATTGGATAGTCGGCATGTCTGCTTTTGACAGGCAATTTTAAGGTTGCAGATTCCACTTTAATCATTTCGACTATAAAATTTTCATTCAACAATAGTAAATCTTCGACGAGTAATGATTTTTCTTCAGTTGAGGTTAGCCAGACAATAAAAGAACCACGTTCTGGCATGGGGTTGGCCAGCCATCCGAAAAACAAGTTGTTAATCAGCGTCATGAGTTTAGACATTTGGTTGGTAAACGCGTTTCTGAGCATTGTAATGCGTTTATCATCATCTAAGAAGTAGACTAATAAATTTTTACCTTGGTACAGCTGCGCCCAGAATGTAACGAAATGACGAGAAGAGGTTTGTAAATTGATATTTTTTTGTGATAAATCGATGGCTGATGGTTTCTTTATCGCTTGTGTCTGGTGTTGAGGTTTTTTAGGTGCAGTGTCTTTGGCGGATTTTTGATTGACTGCTTGAAGGTATTTATTATTAAATGCATTTTCGGAGCGCTTCAAATCTTTCACCCAAATTGATTTAGCAACCTCAAATTGCTGGTTTG
>CBFGYM010000015.1:0-48634 GCA_965653045.1 uncultured Gammaproteobacteria bacterium | reverse complement strand
TACGCTACGCGCAACCTTTGCCCCAGGCTAAGATGTTATTGGCTTACAGCCAACGTATATTAAGATTTTGCGTCTATCCTTCAGGGGCAAGGGGGAGGCCGCTTTTTGAAAGGGGGCGACTCTTATCTGGCACAGCAAAATACCGCACCCTCTACACACTCTTTTTATACCCTTCCAACTCATGCTAAACTAAACAGATGAACTTCCCTACTTCCCAGACACATGCTTTTACTAAGCTTGCCTTGCGTGCCGCAAAGCTTCCTTTATTCTATTTAATCATCGGCCTTGGGTTAATTGGTCTTGGATACACTGACAATTTCTTCCCACTGACAGCGTGGAAACATTTATTTGTCCTCACTGATTTAGCCGGTCGGGTCATTGTAGCGTTGGCAGTCTTATTGTTTATTTATCGTTTTATTGTATTTGGCTGCTACCGAATAGAACAGCGTTTACATGAAAGACATCAGATTACCGAATTAATTCTTTCAGGTGTGCGCAAAGGTTTACGCATTATTTTTATATTAGTTGCGATTAATTTAATTTTTTCTATTATCACACCGTCTCAGCAATATTTAAGATATTTAGATGTTGCTATCAATATCATTATCATCGCAGCAATTGCATCTGTCTTAATTAATATTCTCTACACGATTGAAGCTGTGCTTTATCAAATGATGATACGCAATAATGGCGTGAACACAGCCAAAACTAAGGCTTTTTACACAAAATTTCACATTATTCGCAACATTGTCACCGTGATCATTATTCTTGTTGCACTCGCGATTGTGTTAATGGGGTTTAGCAGCGTACGCAGCCTTGGAATTAGCTTGTTAGCTTCTGCGGGTTTTTTAACGGCTATTATCGGGTTATCCGCTCAAAAAACGTTATTCTCTTTATTTTCCGGCATTCAAATTGCCTTTGCTCAACCCATTAAAATTGGTGATTTTGTTTTAATTGAAAAAGAATCGGGCATTATTGAAGAAATTACATTTACCTATGTAATTATTAAATTAGGCGATCAACGTCGGTTAGTCGTCCCTATCAGCACGTTTATTGAAAAACCTTTTGAAAATTGGTCGCATCAAGGCGACAGCATTTGCAGTAGTTTTTTAATTAACGTTGATTATTTAATGCCAATTTCACCGCTGCGTGATGAGCTTGAAAAGATTGTAAAAGCTTCCACGTTATGGGATGGACGCGCACAAAAAATGCAAGTGGCCAACATTACGGAAACCAGCGTAGAATTACGCATTCAATTAAGTGCCGCAAATGCGGATTTCTTATCAGATTTACGCGCTGAAGTACGTGAAAAATTATTAGCTTATATTCAAACGCATCATCCCCAGCATTTTCCGAAGTACGGCGTGAGTGGACAATGAGAATTAGCAACGCAAGCAATCAAGATATTCCTAATTTATTAGTGTTAGAGCAATTATGTTTTGACACAGACCAACTCATTGCACGTAATTTTCGTTATTTAATTCAACGTGAGAGTGTTGAATTTATTGTGGTGAAAGACCAGGGTCAATTAATCGGTAGCGGCATCGTGCTTTATCGTCGCGGGTCTAAACAATGTCGTTTATATTCGCTTGCGGTGCACCCGAAATATCGCCGACATGGGGTGGCGGGAAAGTTAATTAATCATCTTTTCAAAAAAGCGAAACAGCACGGGTGCACCAATATGGTATTAGAAGTGCGTGTGAATAATAAACAGGCTATTAAATTCTACGAACGCAGAAACTTTGAAGTCTTCGATCTTATTAAAAAATTCTATGAAGATAACACGAATGCTTATCGCATGCGGAAGGTATTTTGATTTTTTAAAAGCTTTAATTGATGGCGGATTACGGTTTGTAAAAAACACAAACCTAATCACGCCCTACCTATCTTTCGAGAGAAAAGTAACGACGAAGCCCTTAAAAGCTTTTAAAATTTAAACCACATGCCATTGAAAAAGCGAAATTGCAATTTCAACGCCGATGAGCAGAATAATAATCATTTCTAGTAAGCTTGAGTGTCTATGTTGAACTTGGCTATTGAGAATATCTAACAACTCTTGCAAAACGTCTAATTTTTGGTTCAAGGCGGCCACACGGCTTGGAATATCGAGATATTTTTTGGTCATAATATAATACGGTTCAAGGTTCGGATTACGCCAAAAGAACTCTGGCACATCTAAATATTCCAAATTCAAATTAATTGAACTACGCGCAATAAATATTTCACCCATGCGTTTAAAAATAGCACGGCGGGACAGGGAAATGGTTCCCTTGCTTGCAATTTCCTCTGGTAGCACACTATTCTTTTTAATGGCGTCTTTAATTGCCTCTTCAAAAGCTTCTAGCTTAATTGACTGCGCCAAAGCATAAGAAATTGCTAATTTATACTGCGACTCTTCAGAATTCAGCGTAATAATGTCTAAACGCATTTTGTCGTTAGAATCAATCGACATCGAGTTACCCATTTGATAGAAGAAATGATCTATCTCAATCGGTGTTAAGGGTGAAACGGTAAAATCTTTTACATATTCTAACAGTTTGTCTTCAAATTGCTTCTTGAACCCCCACGACACAAAACAGCCGTGGTTGAAAAAGAAAATATCACCCGGGCGTTTTAAGTTATTAACATGCAAAACATCGCGAGAAAGGCGGGTGTAATACCCTTTTTTCTTGAAAAAATTGGCAAGACCCAGCAAGTCGTAGCTGCCGGCCGTACAAAATGAGACACAACGCTGTAAAGATCGTAAACTTTCAATGGGTTGCATTTAATCAAGATACCCCAAAGCGCTCGAAGACGCAACTCAGGCTTGACGAATCGACTTGCCGAATGTCATATTGAATATTGACTCACTATCAAGCGCGCCCATGCATAGTATTGTTGTTGTCAACAAGCCTGACCACTGGAACTTCCAAATCCCGGGAGTTGAAGTTGTCTCAGCAAAAGCTTACCTTACCAACAGCAAATACGCCGAAATGCGAAATGTGCGGGTTTATAACCTCTGCCAATCGTTTCGCTACCAAGGGCTTGGCTATTACGTCTCTTTATTAGCAGAAGCCAGAGACCACCGCAGCTTCCCAAACATTACCACCATTCAAGATTTAAAATCACTCTCTATTGTGCGCATTATTTCAGATGAGCTTGATGCTGAAATTCAACGCGCCCTCACCCGCACAAAATCGACAAAAACAGAATTCAATATCTATTTCGGGCATAGCGTTGCAAAATCCCACGAGAGTTTAAGTAAACAACTCTATAATTTATTTCCCGCGCCTTTATTAAACGTCGTGTTTAACTGGCATGAAGACCAAAAAAAGTGGGTTTTACAAAATATTTTTCCGCTGCCGTTAAATCAAATTCCAGAAGCACATAAAAGCTATTTACTCGATTTTGCAAAGCAATATTTTGCACGTAAACGTATACGCGCAACCAGCAATCATTCTAAACTCGTTTACGATATTGCCATTCTAGTCGGCACCGACCCAAAAGCCTCGCCTTCTAATAAACGGGCTTTAAATAAATTCGCAGAAGCTGCTGAAAACACGGGTTTACGCGCCAAATTTATTACAAAAAACGATTTTAGTCGCATTCCCGAATTCGATGCTTTATTCATACGTGAAACAACAGCAGTCAATCATCACACCTATCGTTTTGCACGACGTGCAAGCGCTGAAAATTTAGTGGTGATTGACGATCCTATTTCTATTGTGCGCTGCGCGAATAAAGTGTACATGGCTGAAATGATGAAAAAAGCGAATATTCCTACACCGAAAACCGTCATCGTGCATCAAAAAAATAATTTGGAATTAACCAAACAATTAGGCTTGCCCTATGTGTTAAAACAGCCTGATGGTTCATTTTCCAATGGCGTGGTCAAAGTCAGCGACCCGGTTTCACTGGATGAAGAATTACATCGTTTATTAAATCAATCTGATTTAATTATTGCGCAAGAGTTTGTGCCTACGGAGTTCGATTGGCGCATCGGCATATTAGATAGAAAGCCTTTATATGCGTGTAAATATTATATGGCTAAAAACCACTGGCAAATTAATCATTGGGCACCGAATGGTGCAAGCTATAAAGAAGGACATCACGAAACCATTCCGATTAATCAAGTGCCTGAAAAAGTATTGAAAGTAGCACAACGCGCTGCGAGTTTAATTGGTAATGGGTTATACGGCGTTGATTTAAAACAAACGGGTTCACAGGTTATGGTCATTGAAGTCAACGATAACCCGAGCATTGATGCGGGTTGCGAAGATGAAATTTTACAAGATGGTTTATATCAACACATTATGGAACATATCTTTCATCGTATCAGACAAAAGAAAGAAGCAACTTAACGTTTTGCTTTAAAAAAAGCACTCAAAATAGCCCCGCAAGCCTGTGATAATACCCCACCCTCGTGAGCAACGCGATGATTTAAAAACGGTTGATCGAGTAAGTTTAACTGTGTTGACACAATGCCCGTGCGCGGGTCTTTCGCGCCGTAAACCAATCGTTGAATGCGCGCGTGCACCATCGCGCCTGCACACATTGCGCAAGGCTCAAGTGTGACGTAAAGCGTGCAATCAGGTAAGCGATAATTGCCAAGTTTTGCTGCGCCTTCACGCAAGGCAACCACTTCTGCGTGTGCCGTTGGGTCTAGCTGTGAAATGGGTTGATTATAGCCTTCCGCAATGAGTTGGTCTTGATGCACCAACACTGCACCCACAGGCACTTCACCCGCATTAGCTGCTTTTTCAGCTAATGCAAGTGCGTGACTCATCCAAAACGCATCGCGGGTGGCTTGCATTATTCCCACTCACCTATTCCCATTCAATGGTTGCAGGCGGTTTACCTGAAATATCGTAAACCACGCGGGAAACACCACGAACTTCATTAATGATGCGATTAGACACCACTTCGAGAAATTCGTAAGGTAAACGCGACCAATGTGCCGTCATAAAATCGTGGGTTTCGACTGAACGCAAAGCAATCACGTGATCGTATTGTCTTGCATCACCAATCACACCAACTGATTTAACCGGTAAAAACACAGCAAAGGCTTGACTTACTTTCGCATATAAATCAAAGCGATGTAATTCTTCGATAAAAATAGCATCGGCTAATTGTAATTTTCGCACGTATTCAGGCTTGATTTCACCTAAAATTCTAACGCCTAAACCAGGCCCTGGAAAAGGATGACGATACACCAATTCATGGGGTAAACCTAAGGCTAAGCCCACTTCACGCACTTCATCTTTAAACAATTCACGCAGCGGCTCTAATAACGATAAACGCATATTTAAAGGTAAGCCGCCAACATTGTGATGCGATTTAATCACGTGTGCTTTGCCACCGGTTTTAGTCGCTGCTGATTCAATGACATCAGAATAAATAGTGCCTTGTGCTAACCACTTAACGTCTTCAATTTTTTCTGCTTCAGCATCAAACACATCAATAAAGGCTTTGCCTATCACTTTGCGCTTATCTTCAGGGTCTGTGACACCCTCTAAGGCTTGATAGAACGCGTCGCTTGCATCCACCATTACGACTTTAATGCCGAAATGTTGTGTAAATAAGCCTTTTAATTGCTCTGCTTCATTTAAGCGTAATAAGCCCGTGTCAACGAACACGCAAGTTAATTGATCGCCGATGGCTTTATGTAATAATAAAGCAGCGACCGAAGAGTCAACACCGCCCGATAAACCCAATAACACTTTATCTTTACCCACTTTTGCGCGAATGTCTGCGACTTGATCTTCAATAATATTTTTCGGGGTAAAACAAGGTTCGCATCCGCAAATGTCATTCACAAAACGTTGAATCATGCGTTCGCCTTGTTTGGTGTGTGACACTTCGGGGTGGAATTGTAGGCCGTAAAAACGGCGCGCTTCATCAGACATGCCAACAATCGGGCAGCTTGCGGTACTGGCAATCACATGAAATTGCGGCGGTAAAACTTCAACGTGATCACCGTGACTCATCCATGTATCTAACACGGCAATGCCATTTTCGGTAATACTATCTTCAATCCCTTCAAGTAATTTTGACACAGAAGCAACCGTCACTTGTGCATAACCAAATTCACGTTTTTCACCATTCGCGACTTTGCCGCCGAGTTGTTCTGCCATGGTTTGCATGCCGTAGCAAATACCGAGCACGGGAACGCCTAAGGTAAATACTACTTCAGGAGCACGCGGACTGTGATATTCAGTGACACTCTCAGGACCGCCAGATAAAATAATACCGGTGGGTTGAAAGGCAATAATATCAGCTTCACTCATTTGAAAGCTGTGCATTTCAGAATAAACGTGACAATCACGCACACGACGTGCGATGAGTTGAGAGTATTGTGAACCAAAATCGAGAATTAATATTTTTTCTTGATGTGACGTCATAACGATTATTTCTCTTCAAAATGATAATTAGGTGCTTCCTTCGTTATTTGCACATCGTGTACATGGCTTTCGCGCACGCCTGAATGTGTGATACGAACAAACTCAGATGTTGTTCGCAATTTTTCAATGTTCGCACAGCCGGTGTAACCCATGCCCGACCGTAAACCGCCCATTAACTGATTCACAATATTCACCATGCTTCCTTTGTAAGGCACGCGTCCTTCAATGCCTTCTGGAACTAATTTTTCAATCACGCCCGAGGGGTCTTGGAAATAACGGTCGCTAGACCCGTGGCGTTGTGCCATGGCTCCGAGTGACCCCATGCCGCGATACGATTTGTAAGAACGGCCGTGATATAACTCGACTTCACCCGGCGCTTCGTCAGTACCTGCGAGTAAGCCACCTACCATCACTGCTGTTGCACCGGCAGAGATGGCTTTCACCACATCGCCCGAATAACGAATGCCGCCGTCGGCAATAATGCCCACTTGCGTGTTTTTCAAAGCTTCGCTGACTTGACCAATGGCTGTAATTTGCGGCACACCTACACCGGTAACAATACGCGTCGTACAGATTGAGCCAGGACCAATACCGACTTTCACCGCATCTGCGCCAGCCTCTGCAAGCGCTAAGGCTGCTTTTGCCGTTGCAATATTACCGGCAATGACAGAAACCTGCGGGTATTGTTTTTTCACCCAGCGTACGCGCTCAATGACGTTTTTAGAGTGTCCGTGCGCAGTATCCACCACAATAATATCAGCACCTGCTTCAATTAAGGCTGCAACACGTTCTTCAGTTTCCGCACCGGTGCCAACAGCAGCACCCACACGTAAACGCCCTTGCGCATCTTTACACGCGTTAGGCTTGGCTTGATCTTTTAAAATATCTTTGACGGTAATCATCCCTTCTAATTCGAAGGCATCGTTCACGACTAATACTTTTTCAACGCGATGTTTATGTAATAATTTTTCCACAAGTGCACGATCTTCATGGCCTTTCACGGTCACTAAACGCGTTTTCGGTGTCATTAAGTTTGCGACGGGTTGATCTAGGTTCGTTTCAAAACGTAAATCACGGCTGGTTAAAATGCCTTCGAGTAAGCCTGCCTCATTCACGACTGGGAAAGCGTGAAAATTAAATTGGCGGCTAAGCTCAATGACTTGTCTGACTGTGGTTTGCGGGGTAATGGTAATGGGGTCTTTCACCACACCACTTTCAAAGCGTTTCACTTTGCGCACTTGCGCAGCTTGTTGTTCGATGGACATATTTTTATGAATAATGCCAAGACCACCCTCTTGGGCTAAGGCAATTGCTAAACGTGCTTCAGTGACCGTATCCATTGCGGCGGACATAAGGGGAATATTCAGGGTAATATCACGGGTGAGCTTAGTACGCAAATCGACTTCTTTCGGCAAAACTTCAGATTCGCCTGGCAAGAGCAAGACGTCGTCGAATGTTAAAGCGGGTTCAGATTGGGCTAGGCGTATCATGTTAATTCCCCTATCATTATGGCTCACCAGTGTTGTAAACCCTGCTGATGATTTTTGGGTTAAAATTAACGGCTCATTATACACCAGATTAAAAAAAAGGATAGTTATGCTTGAAGAATCCCCCTCCTTGCGCGATCAAGCACTTAGCGTTAGCGAATTGAATAATCACATAAAAATGATGTTAGAGACCGCGCTGCCACTGGTGTGGGTGGAAGGAGAAATCTCGAATTTTATGGCCGCAAGCTCGGGACATTGGTATTTTTCGCTCAAAGACAGTGCAGCACAGGTGCGCTGTTGCCTGTTTAAAGGCAGCCAACGCGGGGTGAAAACCCGCCCGAAAGACGGCATGCACGTGTTGGTGAAGGCGCGGGCAAGTGTGTATACCGCGCGCGGGGAATATCAGCTCATTGCTGAGCATTTAGAAGAGCACGGGTTAGGGAAAAAACAGCAGGCTTTTGAGGCTTTGAAGAAAAAATTGGCTGAGGCTGGGTGGTTTGATGAGGCTATTAAAAAACCTTTGCCGACGTATCCTGCGTGCATTGGGGTGGTAACCTCGCCGACAGGGGCTGCGATACACGATATTTTGACGGTATTAAATCGACGTTACCCTTGTGCGCGGGTGATTATTTACCCGAGTTTAGTACAGGGTGAGTTAGCGCCTGAGGCAATTGCGGCAGCAATTCAATGCGCGAACGTGCGCAATGAATGTGATGTGTTAATTGTTGGGCGGGGCGGTGGTTCTATCGAAGATTTATGGGCGTTTAATGAAGAAGTGGTCGCTAACGCCATACACGAGAGTATTTTACCGATTGTGAGCGCCGTGGGTCACGAAGTTGATTTTACCATTGCTGATTTTGTTGCTGATAAACGCGCACCAACACCATCAGCCGCGGCGGAAATGCTGACACCTGATGCGAGTGAGCTATTATATAGCTTGAAAAATGCTTTTACGTTACTACAACGTCGTATGATTAAGCGACTGAATGAACTTCAATTATCGCTAGATTATGCTGAGAAACACTTACATCAACATCACCCAAAGCGCAAAATTGCTGAGAAATTACAAACCCTCGCGATGATGGAAACCTTATTAACACAAGCCATGCGGAATCACTTAACCGCTGTTAAATTAATGCTGGGAAATGCAAGCGCGAAACTTGACGCTTTAAGCCCGCTTGCGACCTTAGCACGCGGGTTTTCGGTGGTTATGAAAGATAAACACGTGATTATGAAAGCGGCTGATTTGAAGAAAAATGACACTGTCACACTGACGTTTGTTGATGGCCAGGTGACAGGATGTATTATTTAAATCAACATCAACTTCGTCCGCCAGGTTTTCGTGTAGAAGGCGTTTCATTTTTATCTTTAGAAATATGCTGCTTGAACGACTGACGTTTCGATTTTCTATCCAGTAATTCGCTATGACGACGCGAATGGCTTGATGGTTTCGCCAAGATAATGTCTAATTTTTCAGGCTCGAAGATGGTTACCTTCTTATTTTCGAGCTCACCTTTCGCTTTGATCTTTTCTTGGAATTTAGCAAATAAGGGATGATCAAGCAGCTCATTTTTTGCAATAATAAATTTATTTTTCGCAGCTATCATTTCATTTTGTTGGCAATTCTTATTTTTACAAACATCATCATATTCTTTTACGACCGAACCTAGTTCTTGCTTATACATTTCAGCACGATATTGCTCAAGTTCTTTTAAAGAGAATGCGTCCAACTTATTAATAAAATCTCTTGTCAAATTTGGGTGTTCACGCAATGCTAAAATGGTTTGCTGAAAGCTTGGCTTATCAAGCATCTGACTTGCGCGTGCTGCTGCTTGCGTTCTTGGTGGTTGATTTGAATCGGCATCCATAATAGCGGTTGAAAACCGGGCATAGGTAGATGAATACGATGTTTTTACGATATCATCAATAAACCGGCTCATGTCTTTCATATTTTGCTTTATTAATGTGACAATTTGTTTTTCTTGGCCGTGCATTTTTTCATTACGTGCAATATATTTCGCATGAAAATTAAGCGCAACATCTAAGTCATCATCAGCCTGCATCGCGTTCAATAACAATTGAATATCTTTTAATAATTGTAACAAGCCTCCATCACCTTCAATGACTTCCCCTTGTGTATCGCTAACATTTCGCATCTCCCACTGTAGCGCTTCATATTTCGCCTTTAATACCTCATTACAGCTAAACATCATAAACATGCCATCACGATTTAACATTTGTCTGATTTCATTGTATGTTGTCATAACCCACCCCTTGTTATTTTTATTTCCTTCATTATCGGCTAAAATATGAATTTGCTGAGCATCATTTCTAATCAGTGACTATAAAAAACATTCGCCATTATTACTTTCCGCGGCCAGGCCCCCGGCGTTTATTATCTGGAATAAAGATATCAAGGCCTTCTTTATGTGTTTTTCTTGATTCTGGTGATGGACTTCGGCGGACGCGATCAATCATCCCCCTAAGCCCACTTCGACCACGCGGTGGACTTTCCGGTGCTTTATTCACTTTTTCAGCCTCGAAAATCGGTACATTCTTCTTCTCAATGTTTGCTTTTTCTCTAATTAACGTTTGCATTACTGAAAAAACAGGATCGCCCACTAAAGCATTTTTTGCTTCGATATATTCCGCATTGTGGCGATATTCGTTGTGATTCGGCCCCTCTAACCTTTTAATTAAATCACCTAACACTCGATTATAAAATTCTGCGCGATAGACCATCAATTTTTTCAAATCAAAATTTTCTAATTTTTTAGTGAATGCATCGGCAGCGTCTCGGTTTCGATTTTTCCCTGGCAACACAGCCTCTGTGATATCTTCCTTGCTAGCTATCTTATCGTTATTTTGCCGTGCAGCCTCAACTTGCTCTACTGATGGTCGATGTCGATTAAATGCATCAGTCATTTCTAAAGTTGAATTGTCAGATCTCACACTCACGCTTAATTCATCATGTGATGCGGTTGACGATTGCTCTTGTGCTGGCACTGGCATTGCAACTTGAATCTCATTCACGCCTGCCACAGCATTTCTCAAAAATTCTTGAATGCCTGCTTGTATTGTATTTTGTTGTGCTGCACCAAAAAGCGCTGCTGCAACTTTTTTTCTATTCAAATCTTCAGGTGTTAAATTAACTGAGGGCGTTTCATATTGTTGCACCTGCACATCTTGTTTTATATTTAATTTTTCTTGCAAGGTTATTAAAGCTTGAAGAACCCCGACATCCATAGGGGTCATCTCTCGATGCTTATCCGCTATTTTATTCATCTCAGCTTGATAAGCCTCATAGGCTGTTTTCAAAGCGGGAGTTTCATTAAAAATTGTTTTTACACCATCGCTTTCTAAATAATCTTTAATTTCTTGTAATGTCGTCACACGCCACCCCACTTAATTTTAAATTCATAATTTAAGTATAGGAAGGAATTGTGAAGATAATATTAAACTGACAAAATAATTATTATTAGAAAAAACAAGCAATTACCAAACAAACAAAACACCCCAACGCCGAAACGCGGGGTGCTGCTTAATAAATAAACAAATCTACTTAAAGCCCAGGCTGAACGACCGATAAGCCAGAGACGGCAGCTAATGGCATTTCGGGTTGGTTGAGGGTGTCGAGGAGGGAGAGAATATCTTCTAATTTACGTGAATGGTTTTCACGGTCGGCTTTCATGTCAGCGTTTTCTTGTTTCAACGCGCCATTTTCTTGATGAAGGCGGTCGACGGCTTTACGCAAGTCTTCGATCTCACCTAATAAATGCATCATTTTTCCTTCTAACTTTTGCAGCAATTGTTCTGTCATAAACATCTTCCTTTACAAGTGGTGTGTCAAGAGACAAACATGATATTACAAATCATTCACGATGGTCTATACCCATTGTGTTTGTTCGTGGCACAAATGCAATCGGTTGGTCGGCTTCACTGCCTGATATCCACGCCTGAAACGGAGAGGCTGGCATCACGACCAATCGGTACCCCGGAAAAGACGGCAACAGCGCTTCTAAATAAAGCTGACGCGAAACATAAATTGTGTTTTTATCCGGGTGCGCAAGCACAGGGTAACGCACACGCAAGGTCGCTGCGGTTTGCGCTTCACGGTCTCCAACCACGGGCACATTCTTCGCTGTGGGGGATAAGCCCAAATAAAAATTGACTTTACTCTCGGCATCTAACAATACGATTGGGTAAGACTGCCCTTCCGATTCTACCTGTATCAGCTTCGCAAAATACGGCATGCCGTAATTTTGGCTCACCCATGCCGGCATCATGTCAATGGCTATCCACAAAACAATACTCATAGAGATGATCAAGCCTGCGACGGTTTTTTTCAGCACCGCATTAGTTGAAGCCGCCAGCCACTCAGCCGTGAACAGCAAAGCAAACGGCACAATCGGCAACACATAATAACTGCGCCTTGACCCGCTGAGGGTGAAAAACAAAAACACGGCTGCCAAGGTTAAACACAGCCAGCGCTCACGTTCATTAAAATTTTTATAGCGACGCGGCAAGGCAAATATTGCCGGCAAAAAAAATACAGTCCATGGCAATAAATATATCGGCAAGAAAATGAAGTAAGTATAAAACGGATCTACGTGATCAAACGGCTGGAAATATCGCAAAATATTTTCACGATATACTAAATATAAGCCACTCTCGCCATATTGCTGCCCACCAAAATGGCTAGACGCCCAAAACGGGAGGAAATAAAGTATTAATGCCGGGACTAAGGCCGCATATAAACGTCCATTCGCCAAGACTGAAAAACGGCGGCGCTGACAAACATCAACCAACACGCCTATCATGGGCACAATCGCACCGCCTAAGCCTTTGCATAAAGCCGTGAGTGCGAGTGTGATGAAAAAAACTAGATAATCAAAAAAGCGCGTTGAATCACGATGATCCAAATACCAGGCCAAGGCAAAAAAAGTGCCTGCCACGTTTAGCATATCTGCACTGCTCACGCGGGCCCAGAACACTAAAAAATACGTTGTCACAAACATCCAACCAGCCAGCAAGCCAAGCGCTCTATCTTTAATGAACGCCCCCATGCGCACCACCGACCACAAGGCCAGCAAACCAGCAAAAGCCGACGGCAAACGCAACGCCAAGGTGTTGACACCACCCATCACCCAAGACAACCCTGCCATCATCCAATAAGACAATAAGGGCTTATCGTAATATTGTGCATTCCCTAAATACGGATGCAAAAAATCGTGACGAATAAACATACCCGAGACAATATCAGCCCAGCGGTGCTCTTGCGTCCATAGTTCTTTACCGCCCAAACAGGTAAAAAATAAAACTGCCGCCACTAAATAAAGATAACGTGCCTTCGCCCGAGGCCCCCAAAGTAACTCGCCCATCATTTGAAATGTCATGAATTCCTGCTCGTCTAAAAAAACACTCGATTGTATAACGAAAATTTCTTCCGCGCGACTTCATCACACACCGACTTTCAAATCACGATAAAAATTTTCATGCACACCCCCTGCTAAACGTGAAGGATTCAAGCTACCATAAATTCTTTAAAAATCATGAAAGATAGGGGTATACTAGGCGAAATTCTTTAGGAGCCGGCTGATGATTAAAGGCAGTATTGTTGCGATTATTACCCCCATGCATGCTGATGACAGCATTGATACGCAAGCATTATTAAAATTGGTTGATTGGCACCTTGCAGCCAAAACTGATGCCTTGGTGGTGGCAGGCACAACGGGCGAGTCGGCTACTTTAACAGCAGAAGAACAAACGCAATTAATTGGTTTAGTGGTCAAACACGTCAATGGACGGGTTCCTGTGATTGCAGGCACCGGCAGCAATTCAACTGAGCACACCATTGCCTTAACCAAAGCGGCTAAAGCCGCGGGCGCAAATGCTGCGCTCATCGTCACCCCTTATTACAACAAACCAACGCAAAAAGGCTTAATTGCACACTATCAAGCCATTGCTGAAGCTGCACAATTCCCAATAATTCTTTACAATGTGCCTGGCCGTACAGGATGCGATTTACTCCCCGAAACGGTTATTGCGCTTTCAAACATTAAAAATATTATTGGCATTAAAGAAGCGACCGGCAAAATTGAACGCATCAAACAATTGCGTGAAGCGTGCGGAAAAGACTTTGCCATTTACAGTGGAGATGACCCAACGGCCTTGGAGGCTATTTTAGCCGGTGCCGATGGCGTTATTTCTGTCACCGCCAATGTGGCTCCCGCAAAAATGCACGCGTTATGTCAAGCTGCGTTAAATAAAGACACAGCAACAGCCACCGCACTTAACAACGAATTACAATTATTACACGAGCGTTTATTTTTAGAATCTAACCCTATTCCCACCAAATGGGCCTTACAAACGATGGGGAAAATTGAAAAAGGCATCCGTTTGCCGCTTTTATCACTAGACAATGCACACCACGCTGCTGTAAAAGAAGCGATGGAAAAAGCAGGAGTTCAATCATGAGCGTTTCGCGTTTATTTTTACTAGCCTTGTGTGCAGGAAGCATTTCAGCATGCAGCATTTTAAGCCCCACAAGCGACATCCCCACGCGCGATAAGAACGTGGCTGCCGCGAAAAGCATTCCAGCGCTTCGCATTCCGCCGGGCATGGCATCCGATCAATTTCAAGCCAGCTACCCCGTCTCAGATCGAAACGATCCAGAGAGTGCGAAAAACGTGAGCCTTATTCCGCCAGGCGCGTAAATTTCACTGGCGTCCTTTTAAATTCTCAGTATAATTCCCCACTTGCACGGAGGGGTACCGAAGCGGTCATAACGGCGCCGACTCGAAATCGGATGGTCACGCAAGTGGCACGTGGGTTCGAATCCCACCTCCTCCGCATAGTTTTTCCTTTAGTTGAACTCCCTTTACACACCCTTTAGTCTCGTGATAAAGTCATCACTGAGCAAATAATAACCAAAAAACACAAAAAACGAGAGCCATGCCATGCCCGCAGATAATACATCGCTTTTTAACGAAGCCTTATTTCCATTAACACGCCCAGAGTTATTAGGCTTATTAAACGACTATTTGACCAGCAAAGAAATCGTACGCCTAATGCTGGTTAGCAAATCATTTCAAGATTTCATTTCATCAGATGAGACGTTACGCGAACGTTACTGGAAAAGAAAAACCAAACATTATTTTGAAACCACGAACAATCGATATACCGAAATACCTAGCATGAACTGGGAGACACGTTTTCAGGCGCTTGAAAAAAGTCATTATCAAAATCTTCGCCCCTATATCGTTAATTTATTTAAAGCCGCTCGGTCAAACGATGCGGGCGTTTTTATCGCTAGCGAAATACCAGAAGAGACACTTCATCGCAGAGATAATTACGGCATCACGCTATATGACGTAATCAGCAAAAATAAACATCAACCGATCATTGACCACGTATTAAATATGATGGTTATGCATCGCTATATCTTCAAGAACGGAAGAATCAATCAGAAAAGAAGAAATTTTATGGGATACCACATCGTTCATCAATTTGCGCTGCTAAACATACCCGACTTCACCCGCATCACAGGCGCCATAGAACGTCAATATTTAAACAGATACATACTACAGTCCGCCCAGTCACTACAACTTTGCATGAAATTCAGCGCATTACACCTCGCGGCGCGTTATGGAAACATTGGCATGATTCAATCTTTATTATCACTCAATGTTCCTGTTGATACCCACGACAGTGACGCAATGTACACCCCACTCCATGAAGCAGCAAGAGCAGGCAATTGTGACAGCATTAGCGCGCTGCTTGCATCAGGAGCGAATATTAATGCACTCGGTCGTTACACACGCGGAGATGAAGGTACTTTTTCAGTAGCGCCTCTCGATTTAGCAGCAATGTATGGACATTTTAAGGCATTTACTTTACTGCGACAGCATCATGCCAAAATACGTATCGAACAAAAAACATTACTCCATTTTGCGGCAATGGGTGGCAACATTAACATTTTAAATGCCGTCATCAATTTAGCTATCTTTGATGTTAATAATAAAGAATTTCGTCACAATCAAACACCACTGCATTTAGCTGCGTTATATAGCAATTATGAGGTGGTGATGACACTACTGATACTTGGCTCAGATGTTAACGCCATCGATAACGAAGGAAACACCTTACTGCATCATGCGGTTATGGGCAATAATATCGATATTGTGAAGATAGCGCTTTCACACAACAGGCCTTTCGTGAATTATAAAAACAACGAAGGCGAAACACCGCTTCATCTTGCAATGCGCCACCAAGTATCACCCCTCATTGCCGCTGAACTGTTGACACACAATGCAGATGTGAATGCAAGGCAATCAAAGGGTGAAACGCCGCTTCATTACGCGGCCGCCTATTACCAACATGCGCGTCATGCGCATAATGTTCCACTGACCAAAATGCTTATGGATCATCATGCCACCGTTAATGTTTACGACCATCATAGACGCACCCCTTTAGAAGGCTTACTAAGAAGATTTAATCCTGGTTTTCATACGGAACAATTAGCATTATTCATCGAAAAAAATGCTATGCTAAACCACATCGTCCTACCGATAAAAAACCTTAATCTATCAAATCTTGTCATCCCTTTACCGTTTCTTTTAGGGGTATTGCGCAAAACACCTCAGATACAATCGCTCTCTCTCGTCAACTGCGTGATTACACTAGACCCCAATTATCGGGGTAACTTAACCCTGAAACACTCACTCAAAAACTTATCTGTTTCTAAAATTGAAATAGCAGGCATGCATCCTGACTCAATCGCGTTATTAAAAACCATTTTCGATGCCGCAATGCCACCCAAAAGTGAAACCTTACCCGCACTTACCAGAACACATGGCATCTTATTCCCTTCACTAAAACGCTCATCTGACAGCGAAGCTCCCGCCCCCAAACGCCTTAGCTTAAGCAAAGGGTCTGATTGAGTCTGGCGCTTGTGCAACATTCTGATTGGCTTGCCGTGTAATTCCCGCTACACTGCAAGCCTTTTTTGACTTAACTAATGGATGCTGCTCATGGAAAATGTTGATCAACTGCTGCACGCACGATGGATTATTCCTTGCGAACCCAACCAGCCTGTTCTTGAAAATCACAGCATTGCGATACGCGATGGGTTAATTCACGCCATTTTGCCAACGACCGACGCAAAATCAAAATTCAAGGCAAACAGTGAAACCACCCTAGAAAACCACGCACTCACACCAGGTTTTATCAATGCACACACCCACCTTGCCATGAACGTGTTTCGCGGTTTAGCCGACGATTTAGAATTAATGGATTGGTTAAACAACCACATTTGGCCCGCTGAAGGCAAATGGGTCAGCGATGAAATGGTTTACGATGCCTCACTGCTAGCCATGGGTGAAATGATACGCTGTGGTACCACGTGTTTTAATGACATGTATTTCTTTTTAGACGCAACCGCCAAAGCAGCTATTCAAGCAGGCATTCGCGCGCACATCGGCATGACTGTCATCGACGTACCCACCGCTTGGGCAAAAACACCTGAAGAATACTTCGAAAAATCAATTGCCTTTTATGAAGCCTATAAAAATCATCCGCTCGTCAAACCTACGCTTGCACCGCATTCAACTTATACCGTTTCACTCGAAAATTTAGCACGCGTTAAAAAACTCGCTGACGATTTTCAATTACAAATTAATATTCATTTACAAGAATCAGAAAGTGAAATTGCTTTATCACATGAACGCCATCAAAAACGCCCGCTCGCACGCCTTGAAGAAATTCATATGCTGTCTAGCAAACTCATTACCATCCACATGACACAAGTCACCGACGATGAAATGGCTTTACTGAAAAAACACAAGGTTCATGTGGTGCACTGCCCCGAGTCGAACATGAAACTCGTGAGCGGTAGCTGCCCCGTGCAAAAGTTGCTTGATCACGGCATTAACGTCGCACTCGGCACTGATGGCGCCGCCAGCAATAACGACCTCGACATGATCAGCGAAATGCGCACTGCCGCTTTTTTAGGCAAACACAGCAGCCAAAACCCAAAAGCTGTCACCGCCGTAACAGCCCTGCAAATGGCCACCTTAAACGGCGCCAAAGCACTCGGCATTGACCACCTCACAGGGTCTTTGAAAGTGGGTAAATCGGCGGATATCACAGCCATCGACTTAGGCGAACTGGAAACCCAGCCTTTATATCACCCCATTTCACAAATTGTGTATGCAGCCTCACGCCACCAAGTCACGAACGTGTGGATTCAAGGCAAACAAGTGTTAAAAAACCGTGAGTTACAAACACTTAATTACGCAGACTTACTTGCCCGCGCTAAAAAATGGCAGGCGAAACTCACGCAAAATGCTTACGAATTAAGCTAAGTCAATTGCACTTTCCACCCAGTGCCGTGTATACTTCGCACGGCACATTTTGACCATTTATAAATCGAGGAAATCTCCATGGCCGTAGAACGTACATTATCTATCATTAAACCTGACGCTGTTGCCAAGAATGTCATTGGCGAAATTATCACCCGTTTTGAAAAAAAGGGTTTACGCGTTGCTGCTGCAAGAATGATGCACCTTAGCAAAACTCAAGCTGAACAATTCTACGCCGTTCACAAAGAACGCCCCTTCTTCCCTGCACTCGTTGGCTTTATGAGCAGCGGTCCTGTGTTAGTGCAAGTATTAGAAGGCGAAAACGCCATTCTTAAAAATCGTGAAATCATGGGCGCAACCAACCCAAAAGATGCGGCTGCTGGCACCATTCGTGCAGACTTCGCTGATTCCATTGATCACAACGCCGTTCACGGTTCTGATGCTGCTGATACCGCCGCACAAGAAATTGCTTTCTTTTTCCGTCCAGAAGAAATTTTGGCTCACGTTGCAGAAAGCGAGTTAGCCTAACATGGAACTTTCACCGATGACAAAAACGAATTTACTTGGCTTAGACATGCAAGCCATGACGAATTTTTTTACCAGCATCGGTGAAAAGTCTTTTCGCGCCCAGCAAGTTTTGAAATGGATACATTTCAACGGCGTGACTGAATTCGAAAAAATGACTAATCTCAGTAAAGCATTGCGCGAAAAGCTTGCGCTCACCGCAGAAATTAAACTGCCTGATGTTTTGCTTGAAAAAGCGGCCTCTGATGGCACGCACAAATTCGTTTTAAAAATGTTTGATGGCAACTGCATTGAAACCGTCTACATTCCTGAAAAAACCCGTGGCACGCTATGCGTTTCATCGCAAGTTGGGTGCATTTTAAATTGTGATTTTTGCTCAACCGGCAAACAAGGGTTTAATCGTAACTTAACCACGGCTGAAATTATTGGCCAAGTCTTCATTGCTGCCCGTGCCTTATCAAAAACCCAAGGCATTCACGACCACGCCATCACGAATGTTGTCATGATGGGCATGGGTGAACCTTTACTCAATTTTGAAAATGTTTTACCGGCTTTAAATATTATGCTCAACGATCATGCCTACGGCTTATCAAAACGCCGTGTCACCGTCAGCACCGCGGGCGTGATTCCCACACTCATTGAATTACGCAAAGCCAGCGACGTCGCCTTAGCGGTTTCCTTGCATGCACCCAATGATGAATTACGCAATAAATTAGTACCGCTCAATAAAAAATATCCGCTGAAAGAATTAATGAACGTTTGTCGTGATTATTTTAAAGACGACCCGCGCCGCTCCATTACCATGGAATACGTGATGCTCGATGGCGTAAACGACACCCCGCAACACGCCCGTGAATTAATTCGTCTGTTAAACGGCGTGCGTGCTAAAATGAATTTAATTCCATTTAACCCCTTCCCACACACTGATTACAAACGCTCGAAAACGGAAACCATTATGGTTTTCCGCGATATTTTAATGAAAGCGGGCTTAAACACTACCATTCGCCGCACCCGCGGTGATGACATTGACGCCGCTTGCGGCCAACTCGTTGGTCAGGTCAAAGATAGAACACGCCGTCAAGAACGCTATCTCAAACAAGCTGCTTCTAAAAGCGCTTAACGCCTATTCTGCAAAAATGCCCAAAAAGTCATTGGCGTATCACGCAAAACCTTTTATCATGCTTGGTCAGGATGTTTGAAATCACTAAGGATGGATTAACTATGTCTCAAGAGATGAAATTGAATTTAGATGAAAAATTTAAAACATTTAGCGCTCGTCTAAAAGCTGCGCGCGAAGCCATGCACCTTGAAACCAAGGAGGCCGCCAGCCAGCTTCGTCTAAATGAACGCATTATTCTCATGCTTGAAAGCGGCAGCATAGACCCCACCCTGCCCATGACATTCCTAAAAGGTTATATTCGTAATTACGCAAAATTAGTGCAAATTCCTGAACAAGAAGTCAAAAATTTGTTAGAACCCTTGCAAGCCGCTGCAACAGCAAACAGCATTGACCCCCATCTGTTGCCACCCACTGAAAACACCATTACCAGTGGCAATTATCGCATGCAATTTGCGACAGCATTGGTTGCACTCACCATTGTTGGTCTTGTGGGCACCTGGTGGCATACACACACAATACACGCTGGCAGCCAAACAGGCACCACGTCTAACATTGCCATTCCAACCGCTGACAATAGCTCACCCATTCAATCAAAACCAGCGCCCATTAGCTTACCAACTCCCGCTCAAACGAGTGCCGGTGCTGAACATCCACTCGTGGGTGCATTAGTACAACAAATTTCACCGCCTGCACCCAATTCATCAGCAGCGACGACTGGCAGCGCACCGCAAGTGCCTGCACCCACCGCTGAAAATAATCAGCCTACTACCGTGGTTGCGCCTGGTGAAAAACCTGAATCGGCTGCAAAACCAGCCGCCCGTGCGCCGAAAACCACCACTAAGCAACAACAGCAAGACGATGATGCTGACGACAACGATGATGACGATAATAGCTCTGACTAACCCAAAAGGAGACACAGCGTGACCCAGTCTATCCAGGCCGTGCGCGGCATGAACGATATTTTACCGCCTGACACTCTGACCTGGCAGCATATTGAACATGTTTTCCGCCGTGTGCTGCAAGGCCACGGCTATCAAGAAATTCGCACACCCATTCTTGAGAAAACGGAATTATTCAAACGCGCCGTAGGCGAAGTCACTGATATTGTCGAAAAAGAAATGTACACGTTTGCTGATAGAAATGAAGATAGCCTCACGCTGCGCCCTGAAGGCACAGCGTGCTGTGTTCGAGCCGGCATTGAACACGGCTTACTTTATAATCAAACCCCGCGCTTTTGGTACACCGGCCCTTATTTTCGTCATGAACGTCCGCAAAAAGGTCGTTATCGTCAATTTCATCAAACCGCTGTTGAAGTTTTTGGCCTCGCAACGCCAGACATTGATGCTGAAGTGATCATGATGTCTGCGATTATTCTTGAAAAACTCGGTTTGAGCGATCATGTGACCTTACAAATTAATTCGCTTGGCTCGAATGAAGCTCGCGCGGCGTATCGTAAAAAATTAGTGAAATATTTAGAGTCACACGAAAACCAACTCGATGAAGACAGCCAACGCCGTTTACACAAAAACCCATTACGCATTTTAGACAGCAAAAACCCTAAAATGGCACATTTAATTCAAAACGCACCACGCTTAATTGATCATCTCGATGATGAATCGAAAAGTCACTTTGAATTATTACAAAAATATTTAACTGACGCGGGCATTGAATTTGAAATTAACCCATGTTTAGTGCGCGGCCTTGATTATTACAGCAAAACCGTTTTTGAGTGGGTGAGCGACAAACTCGGCGCACAAGCAACCGTTTGTGCCGGCGGCCGCTACGATGGCTTAGTGCAACAACTAGGCGGCAAAGCCACGCCTGCCATGGGATTTGCCTTTGGTCTTGAACGCTTAGTATTAATGATGGAACACAGTCAAAAATCACTCAAACCCAATTACACGCCTCACGCATATTTCATCACCGATGGTGACGACGCATTTGGCGCTGCTTTGCGTATGGCAAAATATTTACGCAACAAAGTGAGCGGCCTGCGTCTTATTTTGCATTGTGGTGGCGGCAGCGTGAAAAATCAATTCAAAAAGGCCGACAAAAGCGGTGCTGAATTTGCCATTATTATCGGCGAACACGAAATGAAAACACATTCGGTCTCTTTAAAAAATCTTCGCCAAGATTTGCCGCAACAAACCATATACCAAGACGAGCTTTCTGAATATTTGAAACTCAATGTTGAAGCTTTAAACAAACGCAGACCTGCTGCGAATGGGCGATAACCCAAAAAGACTGTTTCAATATCGTGAAAAATCTGTTCTAATACCCCGAAATGGAACGGTGTCAGACAGATAAGAGGATGCCACTTTGACTGAATACATGACAGAACAAGAGCAAATTGAGCTCTTGAAAAATTGGATTAAACAATACGGCTTGGTCATTCTCACCGGTGTTGCGCTTGCTATTTTAGCAATGACAGGCTGGCGTTATTGGCAACAACGCGAATTCCGCATTAACAGCCACGCCTCTGCGGTTTACGATGAAATGTTAACCATGCGCGCACAAAATAATTTGCAAGCCACAGAAATTCAGGCTGAAAAATTATTTACGCATTACCCCAAAACCACTTACAGCCAATTTGCGGCCTTAACGCTCGCACGTGATGCCGTGCTTAACCATAATTACCCGGTCGCTGAAACCAATTTACAATGGGTTATTAATAACAGTAACACTAAAGCTTTTCGTCAAATTGCACGCATTCGTTTAGCACGACTCTGGCTTGAACAAGACCAGGCACAACGCGCTGTAGATTTACTAGGCAAAGTGGATGACACCCATTTCAACGGCTTAACCTTTGAAGTGAAAGGCGATGCTTACCTTGCCTTGAATCAGCCTGATCAAGCACGCGCTGCCTATGAAGCCGCTTTAAATGCCCTCCCTAATGCCGAAGTGCTACGCCCTTTGCTGCAAATGAAAATTGACAACCTGGCCACCACTCACTGAGTAAACTATGACGCTAGCTAGCCCTGTTAAAAAAATATTTCCTGTTTTACTCATCACCAGCTTGTTAGCGGGTTGTAATGGTTTCTTTGATAAAGACAATACACCACCCCCCACGCCTTTGACGACGTATCGGGCAGAATTATCACCGCAATTACTGTGGTCCACTCAAACAGGTAAAGGCACTGATGGCGAATATTTAAAATTAACACCAGCCGTCGACAATCAAACTGTTTATACGGCGAGCGTTAATGGCTATGTCACGGCTGTTGCGCTTTCTTCTGGTAATAAACGCTGGCAAACCGACACGAATGCCCCACTCACAACCGGTACAGCAGCCGATAACGGCGTTGTAATCGTTGGTTCACGCCACGGTGATATTTTTGCCCTCAGCGAATCAACGGGTAAAATTCTCTGGAAAACGTCTATTAACGGCGAATTACTCGCTAACCCTGCCATCGGGCAAGGGCACGTCATTATCAAAACCATTGATGGCACCGTACGCTCACTCGATGCCAACACAGGCAAAACAGAATGGTCTCAACAACAAGCTGAACCGAATTTAATTCTACGCGCTTCTAGCACACCTGTGATTACTAATAATGCCGTACTCGCTGGGTTTGCCAATGGTAATCTTGTGAAAATGAGCTTGAACACCGGCGTGATGCAATGGATGCAACCGATCGCTACCCCTGATGGTATCTTCCCGATTGAACGCATGATTGATATTGACGCTAACCCGGTTGTGTATCATCAACGGGTTTACGCAGCCACTTACCAAGGCAATATTAGCTCGCTCTCGCTTGATTCTGGCGAAGTACTCTGGACACACGATATTTCGTCTTACACTGGCATGGACGCAGACGACAGCACGGTCTTTGTCACCGATGCCCAAGGCTACGTCTATTCGTTTGATGCTAATAGCGGCCTCGTGAACTGGCGCCAAACAGATCTCAAATACCGTGTGCTCACCGCCCCGGTCATCATGGGCGACACCCTCGTCGTAGGCGACGCCGAAGGCTACCTGCACTGGCTTAGCCGCCAAGACGGCCACTTTTTAGCTCGAATTTCGACAGGTGAACCGCTTTCTGCTGCCCCTTTTGTTGAAAATAATGTATTATACGCCTTCACGACGGGTGGTAAATTATTGGCCTATCGCCAAGCTGCCCATTAAAAACCTAATAATGAGAATAAAATGCTGCCAGTTGTCGCAATTGTCGGCCGACCCAATGTCGGTAAATCGACCCTTTTTAACCGATTAACCCGCACCCGAAATGCGTTAATTTCCGCCTTTCCTGGCACCACGCGTGATCGACAATACGGCGAAGTTGACCTACCGCAACGTCGTTTTATCATTATTGATACGGGCGGCATGACAGAAGAAACCGACGCCATGGGTGATGACATCACCAAACAAGCCCAACTTGCCATGCAAGAAGCTGATAAAGTGATGTTTGTGATTGACGGCAAATCCGGTGTCACGCCTGAAGACAGCATGATTGCCAAACAATTACGTCGTTTAGGCAAACCCATTACCCTTGTTGTGAATAAAACAGAAAGCGCTGACCCCAACTTAATGTTAGGCGATGCGTTTGAACTCGGCCTTGGGCAACCTGTTCCCATTGCCGCCGTACACGGCATTGGCATTGATCGCCTAATTGAAACCTTATTCCCTGAACCTATTCCAGTTGAAGAAAGCTTACACGAAGACACCGGCATTAAAGTGGCATTTGTGGGTTGCCCAAATGCAGGTAAATCGACTTTAACGAATCGCATTTTGGGTGAAGAACGCGTCATTGTGAATGATACGCCCGGCACAACACGTGATAGCATTTATATTCCTTTTGAACGTCACGAAAAAAAATACACGCTCATCGACACTGCTGGTATTCGTAAACGTAAAAAAGTGAATGAATTACCTGAGAAGTTTTCTATCGTTAAAACCTTACAAACGGTTGAAGATGCAAATGTGATTGTTTACGTGCTTGATGCGCGCATTGGCGTTTCACAACAAGACATGAAATTACTCGGTTTTATTGTAGAATGTGGCCGTGCCCTGGTGTTAGCCATTAATAAATGGGACGGCATGACCGAACACGACCGTGAACGCACGCGCATTTCCATTGACAGACAACTCGATTTTGTAAAATTCGCACGCATACACTTTATTTCAGCGTTGCATGGCTCGGGCGTCGGTAACTTATTTGAATCGATTGATGAAGCCTACGATTGTGCGACCAAGCGTTTCAGCACTAACCAATTAACCACTTTATTACAACAAGCACTGGTGACACACTCCCCGCCGCTTGTGCACGGCCGTCGCGTTAAACTGCGCTACGCGCACGCGGGCGGGCATAACCCACCCCGCATTATTATTCACGGCAACCAAGTTGATGCGCTGCCTGATAGTTACCGTCGCTTTTTGGCTGCGTTCTACCAGAAAAAACTCAAGCTATTTGGTACGCCTGTGTTTATTTCGTTTAAACTCAGCCAAAATCCTTATGCTTAATCTCTAAAATTAAGATATTGCAGCGGCAGCGGTGTATTCCCTGCCCGCAATAGCGCAATCACTTCTTGTAAATCGTCACGCTTTTTGCCGGTCACGCGAATTTGATCGCCTTGAATAGCGGCTTGCACTTTCAAGCCTGCATCTTTAATCATTTTGATGATTTTTTTGGCGTTATCTTGATCAATGCCTTGCTTGATTTCGATAATTTGTTTGGCAATACTCAAATTCGTTTCTAAGGGCTTGTAGGTGAAAGAACGAATATCCACATTCCGTTTTGCGAATTTATTGCGCAAAATTTCATCGAGCTGTTTTAATTGAAAATCAGTTGGGGCGGTGATGGTAATGACATCTTTGCCCAATTCAACCTTAGCATCAATGCCTTTAAAGTCGAAACGCGTGCTGACTTCACGGTTGGCTTGGTCAATGGCATTCGACAGTTCGTGGTTATCGAGGTTAGAAACAATATCAAATGAGGGCATAAAGGCTCCTAATTTCGGCGAATAAACGTTTAACACTTGACAGTGAATCATAGGGTTACTAGGATTCATGTTTGCCATGATGAGACGAGATTATAGCAGCATGTCGATAGACTCAATACGGAAACTTATTAAACCTGATTTATTAGCCGTCGATCAGTTCATCATCGCGCAAATGAAATCGCGCATACCGCTCATCAATCAAATTGTTGAATATGTTTTGTCCATTGGCGGCAAACGCGTGCGGCCTTTGGTTTTATTATTATCAGCCCATGCGGTGTCAGCTTCGCCTAAGCAACACATAGACCTTGCCGCCGTTATTGAATTAATTCATACCGCAACCTTATTGCACGACGATGTTGTTGATGCCTCGACACTACGACGCGGTCACGAGACGGCGCATGTTATTTGGGGGAAGAACGCGAGTGTGTTGGTGGGTGATTTTCTATATTCCCGCGCGTTTCAAACGGTTGTGAATATGCGCCATGAAACGGTTTTAGACATTTTTGCAGGTGCAACGCACTATATTGCCGAGGGTGAAATTCTGCAATTAATTAATTGCAAGAACCCTGACACAACTGAAGACTATTATTTTGACATTATTCAACGAAAAACCGCAAAGTTGTTTGAAATTGCAGCACAGTTGGGCGCCATGGTTTGTACTGATGATGAAAAACAGATTGAAGCCTTGCGTTTGTATGGTTTACACCTAGGGCTTGCGTATCAGTTGATAGACGATGCCTTAGATTATGCGACTTCGACGGATGCAACGGGTAAAAACATTGGGCAAGATATTGCAGATGGCAAAACCACCTTGCCTTTAATTTACGCGATGCAACAAAGTAGCGGACAAGATTTAGCCATTATTCGTGAAGCGATTAAAACCGGCAACAGCGAATCGTTAGAAAATATTATGCGTATTATTGAATCGACGGGCGCAATCTTGTACACTGCCGACACTGCAAAGAAACACGCAGAGATTGCAAAATCGGCCATCAACGTGCTTCCCGCGTCGGAATACCGCGAGGCGTTAGAGAACTTGTGTGATTTTGTGGTCGCCCGAGACCATTAAGTAAGTTTTTAGTTTTTAGTTTTTGATTTGGCTTTTAGCAAGTCGTGAAATATAGTTTTACCGACTATTTTTGTAAAAGTCGAGGCGAAAAGAAAATTTTAAAGCGGAGTTTACTGCCTGTAAATGAGCATTTAAAATTTTCTTTTCAACGAAGAATTTTACAAAAAGAGGAAGGTAAAACACGACCCTCAAATCCAACAACCAGCGGGGTGTGGCTCAGCCTGGTAGAGCGCTGCCTTCGGGAGGCAGATGTCGCAGGTTCAAATCCTGTCACCCCGATTTAATCTTTAAGTTGTAATTCTAGCTATTATTCACTAAATTAAATCTATTATCGCAACAAGGCGAATGCTGTTATGGAAAAACGCAAACCTTCGTTAAAACATATTTCCATCGAATTACTCATTCCGGGTAAATATCAACCACGTCAACATTTCGACGCGGAAAAATTACAAGAACTCGCTGACTCTATCAAAAGCACAGGCGGATTATTACAACCCATCGTCGTGCGACCCTTATCAAACCACCGTTATGAAATTGTAGCGGGTGAAAGACGCTGGCGCGCGGCACAATTAGCAGGGCTCATGGAAGTCGCCTGCTTAGTCTACCCCTACTCTGATGAACAAGCCCTACAAGCCTCTATCATTGAAAATATTAGCCGCCACGATTTAAACCCGATTGAAGAAGCAAAAGCTTATCAACGCTTAATCGATGAATTCGATTATTTGCACGAAGAAGTGGCCGCCTCTGTCGGCAAATCACGTGCTGTTATCACCAACACCTTACGTTTACTCAAACTCCACCCTAAAGTCCAACAATTTATGGTGGAAGGAAAAATCAGCGAAGGCCACGGGAAAATTCTCGCCGGTCTTGAACAAGCTCAGCAATTAGAGCTCGGGGAAAAAGCCATTGCAAAACAATGGAGCGTGCGCAAAATGGAATTGGAAGCGAAGAAAATTCAACTCGGCACACAATCGACCGAAGGAAAATACACTGACGCGAACATACAACGCCTCGAAATTGCCCTCTCTGAACACCTAGGCAACCGCGTTCACGTTGACTACGAAGAACGCGGCGGCGGCAGCCTCAAAATCCGCTTCAATAACATCGACGAACTCGAAGGCCACTTTGATAAAATCGGGTTTATATTCGAAAGCTAATCTATTTTTTAAGGAAGAAAATAATGACGATGAAAACAGTGATGTTTAGTTTAATGAGTGTGGTGAGTTTAAGTGGCGTGGTTTATGCCGATGAGATTATTGCAACGCCGGGGGTTGTCACGACTGGGGTTGCTGCCCCTGCTGTGGTAACGCCCGGCGTGGTGGCGCCGGCGGTTGTCACTCCTACAGTGCAAAACCCCGCAGCGGCAGCAGCTGCTTATGAAAACCAGCAAAAAATTCAACGCAACCAAAACGCAGCTAAAGTGGGTGCTGCGGATGCCGCAACGCATGTTCGCCCGGTGAACCGCGCAGGTGGGGTCGGTGGCGTGGGTCGGCCGGGTGGTGTTGGTGGCGTCGGCGGTGTTGGTCGCGCTGGCCGCGTGCGTTAAATTTTTGGAAACCTCCTCTTTCACGCGCAAAATAACAACGAGCGTAGGGCGGATTAGGCAAATGTGTTTTTTACGTTTGACGTAATCCGCCAACCTTAAAAGCTTTTAAAATTTCAAACGCATCACCGCCAGGGTTTCAAAGTGGCTGGTGAGAGGAAACATGTCGAAGAGCTGGAGGGACGTGAGGGTGTAGTGTGGGGCGAGCTGTAGAATGTCGCGTTGCAGGGTGTGGGCGTTGCAGCTGGAGTAGATGATAGTTTGGGGTAAGAGGCGCAAAATATCATCGATAATGTTTGGGTTTAGGCCACGGCGTGGTGGGTTGACGAGGATAGCATCGAATGATTTTGGAGTAACTGTTTTTAAATATTCTTCGGCATCCATTGCAATGAATTCAATATGTTCTGCATTGTTCATGGCTCGGGCTTGATTCGCGTAATTAATCGCCGCATCTGAAATTTCAACACCGACTATTTTCTCGCAGCATTGATTCGCAAAAAACGAAAACGCACCTACCCCGCAGTATAAATCTAATAACGATTTTACAGTCAAGGTTTTTAATTCAGCTTGAAAGGCTCGATATAAACTAAAAGCCGCCGCTGAATTGGTTTGAAAAAAACTACGAGGGCCTTGCAACAAAGACACTTCACCGAAGTGATGAACAATCGATTCATGCTCAGTCAACACAATTTCTTCATCACCTTCTAAAATTGCCTGATGTTTACTTTGAATATTCGCCGTCACCACTTTTACCATCGGCTGTTTTTCTAATAACACTGCTGTTAATTTCCGCAGCCGCGGCAAATCATGCACTGAACGCAACACAAAACGCAATAAAATGGCATGACCACTTTCGCTC
This sequence comes from uncultured Gammaproteobacteria bacterium, assembly GCA_965653045.1. Classification (GTDB taxonomy): domain Bacteria; phylum Pseudomonadota; class Gammaproteobacteria; order DSM-16500; family DSM-16500; genus Aquicella. The sequence continues at coordinate 19,350 of CBFGYM010000015.1, read as the reverse complement.
ACGGTCATCATGACAAATTTTAATTCGCCAGTTTGCGTTGTTAACTGATAAGGCTTGATATTGAATTCACGCAATAAACCCTTCAAATCAAGCAATAACTGATTTAAAACCTCAGCATGCAGCGGGCAATCTTCCAGCTTTTTAAACACCTGTGTGCTATCGTAAAACCCAAACTGAATGTCATCACCCACCAAGGCAACGGCTAATTTCGCTTTATTGCGCGACCCCTGCTGCATATCAACCACCACAGCAGGCTTAATCTGCGCCGAAAAATCAGCAAATAAAGCCGCCAAAACAGCTTCTTTATGTTTCACAGACGCAGCGTAACCCAACGATAATAAATCGCAAGATAAACAGTGCTGATTAATATAATGATGACAATGCATTACCAGTCTAAGGTCTCATCAAGCAAAATTCCCTTTGCGTTTAATTTATTTAAAGCACGACGAATGCGCTTCATCCCTTTTGTGACACTTTTTTCACGTGTGCTCAACGCCGGGTTCAATACCGTCGTCGCGTGATTAATGTGATCCATATAGGGAATCAACACATCTGATGGCAAAAACACCATTTCATAGCCGGCATCAACTAAGGCTTTATGCATATATTTGCCGGCAACCAAATCACCGTCAGAAAAATGCAAATTTAGCTTGCGTAAAACATCGGTTCGATACAGCGCACAGTGACTACGCAAATAGTAATAATTTTTCCCTATTCCTTCCAAGCCGTGCTTATCATTATTTGTTAATTTGTAATACGTTTGCTGCACAAAGCGTTCAATTTTTTTCAAGGCACGGCGCCACAGGGGTTTGTTTTCAAGCTTCCAAGAGCCCACACCCGCAATATTGGGATTCTTTTCAATTTCACTCAATAAAAACGGCAGCCATTTAGGGTGTTTAACCAGCGTATCGGTGTGGATAGATAACACATAAGGGGTTGTTACCGTTTCAAGCGCGAGGTCTAGTGCGCGCGAATGCGCCGAAATAGCCCCTTCATTCGGCACGGCAGGCCGCTCTATCAAGGTAATGCCTTTCAAAGACCGTAAATAAGCCAAAGAGTCGTCCTGTGAGTCATTATCAATCACTAAAATTTTCGCTAACCCTGCCGTGGTGTGTTTTTTCAATAAACGTAGACACAGGCGGGTTAACTCAGCGGTTTTATAATTCGGAATTAACACGGTTACTTGTGGGTTCGTCATAGCGATTCTCATTTCCTAATGCAGTCGGTATAATACGGCAACTTTTCACTAACTACCACCGCTGAGGGCACCCAATGAAGGGGATTATTCTCGCGGGCGGGCTAGGGTCTCGCCTCTATCCTGCCACGCATAGCATTAGCAAGCAATTACTACCGGTTTACGATAAGCCCATGATTTATTATCCATTATGCACGCTGATGCACGCAGGGATTACCGACATTTTAATTATTACCACCCCGCATGAAACCCACTTATTTCAAGCCCTGCTGGGCGATGGGAGCCAATGGGGCATCACACTGTCTTACCTCACCCAAGCAAAGCCTGAGGGCATTGCGCAGGCGTTTTTAATTGCGGAAGATTTTATCGGTCAAGACAGCGTTGCCCTCATTTTGGGCGATAACATCCTCTACGGCGATGGGCTGAGCGATAAACTCCAACGTGCCGCACAACTTAAAAACGGCAGCACCATTTTCGGATACTACGTGGCTGATCCTGAACGCTACGGCGTAATCGCGTTTGATGAGACCCAACAGCCCATTGATATCATCGAAAAACCCGAAACTCCACCCTCTAATTACGCCGTCATCGGCCTTTATTTCTACGATAAACACATTGTTGATGTGGCCAAACAATTAAAACCCTCAGCGCGCGGCGAACTTGAAATTACCGATGTGAATAAACATTATTTAGCACAAAATACATTAACGGTTGAAAAATTAGGGCGTGGTACCGCGTGGTTGGATACTGGCACACATCGTTCTTTATTAGACGCTTCGAATTTTATTGCTGTTTTAGAAGAACGCCAAGGGTTGAAAATTGGCAGCCCTGAGGAATTAGCGTGGCGCATGGGGTTAATCAACCAAACACAACTTGAAAAATTAGCACATAAATTGAAAAAAAGCGGATACGGTGAATATTTATTAGGTTTAATGGAGTAACCTCATGGACGTTGAACAAACACCGCTTGCGGGCTTATTAGTCATTACACCGCGTTTATTTCACGATAATCGCGGGTATTTTTATGAATCGTTTAATCAGCAACGTTATGCTGACTTAGGCATTCCGGCCTTTGTGCAAGATAATCATTCTTTATCGAAAAAAAATGTCTTGCGCGGCATGCATTATCAAAAACCCAATGCACAGGGTAAATTAGTGTTTGTGACGCGTGGCAAAGTGTTAGATGTGGTGGTCGATATTCGTCAATCTTCCAAAACCTTCGGGCAGTGGTTTAGCATTGAATTAAGCGATGAAAATCACACACAACTTTATATTCCACCGGGGTTTGCGCACGGGTTTTGCACCTTAGCTGACAACACTGATTTTGCGTATAAATGCACAGCAGGTTACGCGCCTGGTACTGAACACGGTATTGCGTATAACGACTCTGCGCTGAATATTGCGTGGCCAGTAACTGAGCCTGTTTTATCAGACAAAGATAAAGTTTACCCTAACTTAGCCGATGTTCCCGCTGAACATCTTTTTCCGTAGGGGTTTTTCATGAGAATTTTAATTACCGGTGGACAAGGGCAAGTCGCACAAAGTTTAAAAAATCACCCGATGGCCTCGCATTTTGAAACGATATTTTTAGATAAAACGCAATGCGATATTACGAGTGCAAGCAGCATTCAAGCAGCCTTTGAGACGTATCACCCTGATGTCATTATCAATACCGCCGCTTACACCGCTGTTGATTTGGCAGAAACCAACGGCGGTGATGCCTATATCATTAACGCGGCTGGCAGCTTATTATTAGCCGAAAGCTGTCATGCGCATTCTACACGCCTCATTCACCTCTCAACCGATTATGTATTTGACGGCACTGCCAATACCCCCTACCAAGAAACAGATTCAACCCATCCTGTCAATGTTTATGGGTTAAGTAAATGGCAAGGTGAAGAAGCTGTGCGTTCAACTTTAGACAATCATTTAATTTTACGCGTCAGTGGTGTGTTTAGTGAGTTTGGTAAAAATTTCTTAAAAACGATTTTGCGTTTAGCGCGCGAGCAAGAAACACTGCGTATTGTCGGCGATCAATTCACTTGCCCGACTGACGCTTATGCCATTGCTGAAGCTGTTTATACTTTAGTGAATCAACCCAATATCACCGGCACTTATCATTTTTGCAGTCAAGAAAGTATTAGCTGGCATGCGTTCGCCTCTTTAATTACGAATGCCGCTGTTGAGCCCTTGAAAATGAAAACGCTGCAAAACATTACGACCGATGAATTTCCAACGGCTGCAAAACGCCCGGCTTATTCTGTGCTAGATTGCCGAAAAATTCTTGATGATGCCAGCATTCAGCACCCTAATATTCGCGAGAGCATCCAACGTGTTATAACCCAATTATCAAAGGAAGCACAATGACACAGTATCAACCGAAAAATGTTTTAGTCACGGGTGGCGCGGGGTTTATTGGCGCGAATTTTGTGCGTGTTGCTTTAGCGAAATCTCCTGATTGGCGCATTGTGAATTTAGATAAACTTACTTATGCAGGTTCATTAAAAAACTTAGAAAACTTACCGAACGCCGCGCAGCATGTTTTTATCGAAGGCGATATTTGCGATGCTGCCTTAGTTGAAACACTATTGAAAGACTATCACATTGATACGATTGTGCATTTCGCGGCTGAAAGCCACGTTGATCGCTCCATCACGGAACCACGTGCATTTATTGAAACGAATGTAATAGGCACATTTACCTTATTAGAAGCGGCGCGAATGAAGTGGTTAGTGAATGAGAAACGCGATGCGTCACGTTGCCGTTTTCATCACATTTCAACCGATGAAGTGTTTGGGTCTTTAACACCACAAGACCCTGCGTTCACGGAAACCACAGCCTATCAACCTCGCTCGCCGTATTCTGCCTCTAAAGCCGGGTCTGATCATCTCGTGCAAGCGTATTTTCATACTTACGGTTTGCCTATCACCTTATCGAATTGTTCGAATAATTACGGGCCGTATCAACATACTGAAAAATTTATTCCAACGGTCATTCGCGCGTGTTTAAACCAAACACCCATTCCCATTTACGGCGAAGGAAAGAATATTCGTGATTGGTTATATGTGGAAGATCATTGCGAGGCGATTTTGCGTATTTTGCAAGATGGAACGGTTGGTGAAACGTATAATATTGGCGGGAATAATGAGTGGGAGAATAAAACGCTTGCTTTTACCATTTGTGAATTAATGGATAAACATTTTCCTGAACATGCACCACACGCACACCTCATGACAACCGTCACTGATAGACCCGGGCATGATTTTCGTTATGCTATTAATCAAACTAAAATTAAAGATACTCTGCAATTTGAGCCTAAAGAATCGTTGATGAGTGGGCTTGAAAAAACGATTCAGTTTTATCGTGGAGTGCAGGAATAATGAAAAATATCGACATTAAATATTTGCAAGATTGCCAAGAACACATTCCTGCCCTTGCTGAAATTTGGTACGAAGGCATACGCAGACAATGGGTTCCCGGCAGTAGTGTTGAAAAAACCATTGAAGATTTAAAAACACATGCACAAATAACGGATTTACCATTTGCCGTGGTTGCACTGTTTAATAACCAGCCCGTGGGTCTTGCTTGCTTGCGCGAAAACGACGGACTTTCTAACGGCTTAACCCCGTGGATAGGCAGTTTAGCTGTGCACCCTGATTTTCAAGGCCACCAAATTGGCACCCGTCTCATCACCCACATCAAAACCCTCGCAAAAGCCAGAAATTTTGACGTTCTCCATCTTTTAGCCTTCGACCCCACCATCCCCACCTGGTACGCAAAACTCGGCTGGGAAACGATAGGTTACGATAGAATGCTAAGCAATCCTGTTACTGTGATGCAAATTAAATTGTGATAAAGCTAATTAAAACAATGCCTTAGTTTTACGAGGCTCAAAGCCATTGCATCTCGTTGGTATTTTGTTTAAAATGCACAAAAATTAAACATATATATAACGAGGTGTAACACCATGCGCGATAAATCCGTCAAAAAAACCAGAACCCCCGCTGCAAAGCCTAAATCTGTGAGACAACCTAGAGCCCCAAGGCGACCCAAAACCAGCAAACAATTCAGCAATAATGCGTTTCGATTAATCAGAGAAAACGTTGTTGCAAATCCTCGTGAAGCGGCGCCTATGATCCTTGAAGCACTTGCGCAAACCCGTGCGGTCACCACGAATCGTGATGGATCTATCCATATTGCGCCAGGCCAATATCACCACTACTTCGAAACCGTCTTATTTGCGATTGAGCAATTTGAAGCTATATTAGTGAAAATCGACATTAACATCCTTTCTCAAGAAGCATTAAATACGCTTGATGATCAATTGAAAAAATTAAACTTAGCACTTCACAAAATCAAACCCATGATTGATAAAATTCATCCTGAAGAAAAAGCGTTAGAAACAAATCTCATGCTATGTGAAAAATTACAAACACATGAAGCGGTATTACAACAACGCATTGAAGTCATTCAATTAAATCTGCATGCTGTTGTTGTCAATCCAGTGCCTATCGCTGCCATTGAAGAGCCTGTTGTCACGGTTCCTGAAATTACCTTCAACCCTGCTAATGTCAATGAAATGCTAAGTGAATTCAAAGCTAACATTGAAAACATTAAACATACGCTTCAAGCCACCAAACAAGAACGAATGATTCTTGAATTGCTTAAAAAATTAGATACCCTCTTGAATAGTGAGTTTATTCAAGAGTTCCCTCAAAACAAAATGATGTTTCAAGCCATTTTAAATGAAATGGATGTATCACTTGAAAACATCGTCAATCGATTATCCAACCACCCGCTCAGTAAACTAAGAAAAGCATTTGCACGCACCAAGCATGCGCTATCATCATTCTCTGTAGAATTATCTGAGTCAGACATTCAATCTTGTTCTCAACACGAATTAATATTAACACAAGCAAGCCAACGTCTTGTGACTGATGAAATCGCTGATGAAACTTCATTCGAAGCAGTGCTTGAAGATGTCGCGACGCCGGCTGTTACCGAAGACCCTAGCAAAACACAATCAAATGATGTTGTACGCCACTTCGTATTGCAAACGCGAGAATCTGTTCGCCATGATGAATTAAAAGATATTATCTCGCTATTTAAAGAAAATAATATCAACATTGAAGGGAAAGACACGATAGCACTTGAAGAGGCTCTCAATGAGCATATTTTCGATTTAGAAGTGATATCAAAAAATATCGATAATGCACTTCATGGACTATTTGCATACCATAAGTATATCGAAAAATATCACGAGAAAGATAATGTTATGTTAGCGTATGTTTACAAGATTCATCGTAAGTTACTACATTATAAAGCACCAAAACCCACGCGCGAGCAGCACACCCTTTTTAGTAACCATGCTTCAGTGTCACAACACGCACGCAACATGAGTGAAAACAGAGACAAAAGCCCCACTCGCAAAAACCGCTAACGCGATTTTTCTCACACAAAACCACCGCTGTCGATTATTTAGCAGCGGTGGTTTTTCTTATGAAATCAGTAAAAGAAGTTCTTGAAAAAGCATTCGAAAAATCCAAAAAAAATAACCAATCTACTAACACATGCTCACACGCCACTAATTTTATTTTATAGTTTATTCCTAATCTAATAAAGACGAAGGAACCGCCCAGAAATTTTCACCGAAGCGTAGGCATTTATTACCGCTATATAACACAATACCACATTAGCCTTTCGCTAATGTTGTTTTACCCGATTGACGTGGCCCGTTAATTAAAACAACAGGCGTATCTTTCATCACAGTACTGACATGACTTTTTAGCCTTCTTGGATAATTTTTCACCACAACCCCCGCATTATATTCCGTCTATTATGGATTATAAGTGCGTCCAATCTGGATTATAAAATCGGATTCCATGTTTAACTCATTGATTTAATTTACAATATTTAAAATCATCTTCTGTGACTCCAGGGGTTGCTGCCGGCAGAAAGAGGCCGTGGGTTTCACGGGGGCTGGGGGTTGATGGTGTGCGGGTGTTTGAGAGTGTATTGAGCATTTTTTCGCGGTGGTTATTAAGGAAAAGATTTAAGGGCAGGTTTTCATTTTGCGCTAATTCACGTAAAGTTTTTTCAAATTTTTCGATGAGTAATTCATGGCTAGTGTTATTGAGCAGGTCAATGCTTGCTTTCATCTTAGGTGTATCAACACGTTCTAGTCTTGCACAGGCAGCGATTGCTAAAAGGAGTATCTCACGCCGATCAGGGCAATGCTTACATAGACTTAACAAAAGAATATCTAAGGCACGTGTTTCATCATGATTTTTAAAAAGCGCCGCGGTCAATGTTTTATCTAGCATGCTAAACAACTCAACCACCGCCCGCGATTGAATATATTGATTTTTAAAAGGGTGCAGAAAACAGAGTAAGGCGTTTGCTTGTGATTCAAGCTCACTTGCATTCATGGCATGCATGCAACCGGTCATAAAACGCATAAACTCTTTCGCAAAAAAATGTTCTGGTAAATCTGACAGTGTCGCACCAGAAACGTCGATAATGACACTCATGCCGGCAACGACTTGATCAAATGTAGAAGCAAGGTCTTTTATATCTGCATGTACCCAATGAAAAACAGAACGCATGAATGAATCAAACAGGTTGTAAACTTTATCACCAAAATATTGCTTTTCAAATGCTAGTGTTTTGAGTCTTGATTCAATGTTGCCTTTATGTTTTAAAACACACGCTTTAATATCATCTTTAACATTTAACGCATATACCGCCGTAACAGCCTGCGCTAGTTCTTTATTAAAATAGTAGCATATTCTATTTCGCGTATCATAATTACTACTATCAAGTCTGCTTTTACATAGGAAAAAACCTTCGGGTGGTAATGCTTGGAATCCCGTACGAAAACCGTAGTCTGATTGATCACAAACATCCACGTATAGATAACGAATAGAAAAGTTTTTTTTGTGTGCTTTAAACAAAGTCTTACAATCATAAATACTATAGTTATTATTTAAAATATTTAATGTTTCTATAGGGGTATCAGCCTTAATCAGCCCCGCTAAAGCCTTTACACCAACCGGACCAATTTTATTACGATGCAAATTAAGACTTTTAAGCCCCGTATTTTCTTTCAGGCTCTCCGCCAACACCGCAACACCTGCATCACCAAGTTGATTATGACTTAAATCTAAAGACATTAAACTTGAATTAACCGTTAACGATTGCGCCAATGCCCTTGCGCCTTCAACGCCACACCCCACACTACTAAGACAGAGATCTTCTAAGGTATTATTCTCCAATAATATTTCTGCTAATCGGCTGACACCGCCTTCTTCAAAAACGCATCGATCTAATTTTAATTTTTTAATAGTCGTATTCCATTTAAAGCATTCAATTAATTCGCTCAGCAAATCAAGACTAAAATAACTCGATTCCAACGCAAGGGTCGTAATGCTTTTATTCATTTTTAAAGCGTGAAATAATACCACAGCACACCCACTGTCAACCTTATCTAAATCGATCATCAGTGTTTTTAATGTTCTATTAATCATTAACGCATCACTTAGCCCTGACACACTCGCTTTCGTTACTTTTTGATGCGTTAAACTCAAGGCTTCAATCACCTTGTTTCCTTTCAAAAATTCAACAAAAGCGATCATTTCATCTTCAGTAAATACCTCATACTCAAGCATACAAACTTTTTCAAGTGATTGAAGTCTGGAATAAAATTTCAAGCTTATTGTCATGATAAACCTCTTTATTTTTTTAAAGTAACATTTTGTTTAACCAGCGTTGCTGATGCCGAAACTTGCGGGAAAAACCCGACCGTTTTTAGATGGCTGGCGGGTTCAACAGAGACTTGTTTGAGGGCTTGTGATAAACCTTGAATAATTGTCGCGCGACATGTTTCAATAAATTCAGCGCGATTTTGTTTTTGTACAGTCGCTTCAGCATTAATCAACCTAGAAAATGCGTTCAAACAAAGGTCGCGATTGGTATGCAAATCTTCGCGTGTTTTATCAGTAATGTTTTCTTTATACAACCTAAAATAAGCGCTTAATTCAAAGCGATAAGAATCTCCTCGGTAAGAGTTGCTTAAGTAAAGAGCCAGTAATAAATAATCTACCGCGCGCTTAACAATGGAGCCTGGAAAATCTTGCATGATGCCATTATTAATAATGCCCATCATTAAAATATCAGCCTCTTTTCCAAGCTTATTATCTTCAAATGGTTTCATTAAATGAAGCAAAGCACGATATTGGCATTTTTTATTATTAAGCATTAAGGCATTGGCATAGCCTAAAATATAACGCTCAAATTCTTTCAAATAATGGGTTTCATCTAACGCTGATAAATCACAACCAACAGCACTAAGTTCATTTTTAAGACTCGACAACACAACATTAGCACGCAAAGAGCGTTGCGTTGATGAAAAACGAAATGCGAGAATGTCAATCGTTAAACGACAGGTCGAGACATAGCAATCATCTTCGGGAATCACAAACATCGCCTTTTTAACGCGATGAATAATAGGCGCCAACTTCGGATCTCGCCTTAAGTAAATACCTGGTTTTACTCGACTACCATGTAACTTATTGAACCCATCAATCACTTGAAGCGATTCAACTGTCGTATCAGCTTGAAGTGCTTCGACAAAAAGCAACCGAGCAGGGTCTTGATTATAAGAACACATTACAAGTTTAAAACTCATTAAATGCCGACTCACAGCAAGCATATCGGCAAGTGTCGTTTGCCCACGCAAACGAATATAGGTTCCACCAAGTGCCAAGTGAGTCAAGCTTGTGTTCTTGCTCACACCCTCTGCTAATATCTGTGTGTCGCTATCCGTAAAGCCGCATCCATCCAGCGTTAAATGTGTGATTGTTTCGCTTGCTTTCAATAAGCGAGCAACCGCATTAGCCAGTGCAGCAGGAGCCCTGTAATCATGATGACCACATGTTCTCAAAAAATGAAGCTCAGTTATTCCGGTGTTTATTAACTTATCCACAATCTCAACTTCAGCACGATCATAAATTCGACCATGCAATGACAACTTTTTCAACCTTGGATTTGCAGCTATTACACGTAAAATATCATTTACAAACTGAGGATTCATGTTAAAAATACCAAAATTAAACAGTAGTGACTCTATGTTTTTATTTTCTATTAAATTAGCGATTAGGTGATTAAAAATAGATATATCGCTTAATATCGCGCTTGATAATCCTTCACTAAAATCAAAGCAAAAATCAGTTGCAACGCGAGCATTATCTATTACTTCTTTTAACATTGGCATGACAAACACTCCTCAATACTATTATTTTAATGCCTTCAAAATAGAAATATTCCCCTCCAATAGTTGAAGGTTTTGCATTTCTTCATAGGTTGCAAACATCAGGGTTTGGTTTTCAAGTGGGGTGGGTGTGCCGGTGTAAGATAAAACACGCCAGAGTGATAGTTGGACTGATTTATCAGGGTAGTCGTGGTTATGCTCTAGCCAAAGTTCAGCTTTCGTGACCGTAATACCAAGCTCTTCGTGCAACTCACGCACTAAAGCTGTGTAGGCATCTTCGTTGGGTTCAATTTTACCGCCGGGAAATTCCCAATAACCGCTATACGGTTTGCCAAGCGGGCGTTCTGCAATTAGAAAGCGGTCGTCATCTTGAATAATGCCGACCGCAACACGAACTTTAGATGAGTTTACCATGACATTGCTTATATTTTTTTCCTGAACCGCACGGGCATACATCATTGCGACCAATTCTGGCACCGCGAATTTGTGGGGATGCCACTTGTTCGCTTGCATCATCGCCAACCGCAACCGCACGCAGCACATCAACGCTTTGGTGTTGAAAATTCATTTGTTGGCTTTCAAGCTGTTCACGCTGAACGGCTTCCAATTGTTCAACATCGCGCTCAACTTTTACTTCAAATTTACTTAATGCAGAAATGACTTCGTAATTAACTTTATCAAGTAACTGCGCAAACAATTCAAACGATTCACGCTTGTATTCTTGTTTCGGGTTTTTCTGTGCATACCCGCGCAAATGAATACCTTGGCGCAAATAATCCATGGCTGCTAAATGCTCGCGCCAGCTGGTATCCAGCGTTTGCAACATCACGGCTTTTTCAAATTGACGCATAACATTGGAACTAACTTGCGCCTCTTTTTGTTGATACGCCAAGCTATACGCCTGACGAATGCGCTCACGCAATTGCTCTTCGTCTAAAGCTTCATCTTCAGTTAACCACGCTTGAATGGGTAATTTCAAATTAAAATCGTTAGCCAAACGCATTTCTAAGCCTTCTATTTCCCACATTTCTGGCATGCTTTGTGGTGGAATAAAAATTGAAATCGCTTGATCCATCACTAACCCGCCGATATTTTGAATGATATCAGCAATATCAGTAGCCGTTAATAATTCATCACGCTGGCTGTAAATCACTTTACGTTGTTCGTTTGCGACATCATCGTATTCTAACAGTTGTTTACGCACATCAAAGTTATACGCTTCTACCTTACGCTGCGCGTTTTCAATGCTGCGCGATAACATGCGTGATTCTAAGGCTGCGCCTTTTTCCATGCCAATACGTTGCATAATTGCATTTAAGCGATCGCCGCCGAAAATACGCAATAAATTATCTTGTAACGATAAATAAAACCGCGAACGACCGGGGTCACCTTGGCGACCCGAACGACCCCGCAATTGGTTATCAATACGGCGAGATTCATGACGCTCGCTGCCTAACACATACAAACCACCGGCTTTCACAACAATATCGTGACGGGCTTGCCACGCTTTGCGGCGTTCAGCAATTTCTGTGTCAGCAGGGTTTTCAAGCGCTTTTAATTCCGCTTCCAAATTGCCACCCAACACAATATCAGTTCCGCGACCTGCCATATTGGTTGCAATCGTAATGGCACCCGGCCGACCCGCTTCTGCAATAATTTGTGCTTCTTTTTCGTGGAATTTTGCATTCAGCACTTGGTGGGGAATGTTGGCTTTCGTGAGCATATTAGATAATTGCTCAGACGCTTCGATAGACGCTGTACCCACTAAAATAGGCTGCTGAGTTTTCACCGTTGCTTGAATGTCTTGTAAAATTGCTTCAAATTTTTCTTCTGTCGACATATACACGTAATCAGGCAAATCTTGTCGCACCATGTCGCGGTGGGTTGGAATGACTAACACTTCTAGGCCGTAAATTTGCTGGAATTCGTAAGCTTCCGTGTCGGCCGTGCCGGTCATACCTGATAATTTCTCGTATAAACGGAAGAAATTCTGGAAGGTAATCGAGGCCATGGTTTGATTTTCTTGATTAATCTTCATGCCTTCTTTGGCTTCAATCGCTTGATGCAAGCCATCAGACCAGCGGCGACCCGGCATGGTTCGGCCGGTGTGCTCATCAACAATCACCACTTCGCCGTGCTGGACGATATAATCAACATCGCGGTGGAATAATTGGTGAGCGCGCAAGCCCGCGTAAATGTGGTGCATTAATACAATATTTTGCGCATCGTATAAACTTTCACCCGGTTGCAATAACCCTGCTTTCACTAACATGTCTTCGACGTGCTGGTGACCTTCTTCGGTTAAATGGGCTTGTTTTGATTTTTCGTCTAATGAAAAATCGCCGGGGCCGTCTTTCTCGGTTTGTTTTTTTAATTTGGGAATAATATTGTTAACTGCAAGGTAAAGATCCGTTGATTCATCACCCGTGCCTGAAATAATTAAGGGTGTACGCGCTTCGTCAATTAAAATAGAGTCAACTTCGTCAACAATGGCGTAATTCAAACCGCGCTGTACTTTTTCAGGATGCGAGAAAACCATGTTGTCGCGCAAATAATCAAAACCGAATTCGTTGTTGGTGCCGTAGGTAATGTCTGCTGCATAGGCCTGTTTTTTATCGGCTTGAGAAAGGCCGTGCAAATTCACTGCGACGGTTAAGCCCAAAAACTCGTATAAGGGGCGCATCCATTCTGCGTCGCGTCTTGCGAGGTAGTCGTTAACGGTCACTACGTGCACGCCCTTGCCCGTCAGCGCGTTTAAATAGGCTGGCAGGGTTGCCACAAGGGTTTTACCTTCACCCGTTCGCATTTCAGCGATATTACCGCCGTTTAAAACCATACCACCGATGAGCTGGACGTCAAAATGACGCATTTTCATGACGCGGGAAGAAGCTTCGCGCACCACAGCAAATGCTTCGGGCAGCAATTGATCTAGTGTTTCGCCTTGCATTAACCTTGCGCGAAATTCACTGGTTTTGGCTTGAAGCGCTTCATCAGACAAAGCTGAGATGCTCGGTTCAAGGTCGTTAATGACGGCGACCGTCTTCCATAAGCGGTTTAATACGCGGTTATTACGGCTGCCAAAAACTTGCGTTACGATGCGATTTAACATGGTTGTGAGTCTTACCTGCTCTATCTCGAATGTCCAACAAAGATGCGTTAATTAGCTTCAAAAATCAAGGAAAATTCACAAGAATTGCGTATAATGAACAAAATGAATGAGGGAAATCGCATGTCTTTCGACCCGAAACGGCCTATCAGTATTTTGAACGAACAGCCAAACGAGCTAGGCGCCATGCTGGCTAAGGCCGCCTTATTGGCAAAGTTACAAACTGCTTTTTCAAAGTTACTCGACCCTTCACTGGCTAAAAATTGCCAAGTGGCGAATGTGACCCAATCGTCACTGTTGGTGTTGGTCAATAACGGCACAACGGCAACCCAATTAAAATTCATGACACCTGAATTGTTACAGTGTTTTAAAAATACACCCGCCCTTTCTCACCTTTCCGAACTGATTGTCAAAGTGCGCCCACCCATTGCCCCCTCTCAACGCCTCACCCAAAAGCAACCCAACCGCCCCTGCCTCCCTCTCTCCGAAAACAACGCCGAACACCTCAAACAAACCGCCAACACCATCACCAACCCCACCCTCAAAGCCGCCCTGCTGCGACTGGCTAAGAATGGAATAAAAGACTGAACATGCAAAGAATATTAATTAGCGCATGCTTGATGGGTTGCAAAGTTCGCTATAACGGACGTGATGCGTTGTGTGAAGATCGCATATTAGCCAATTGGAGCAATGAAGGTCGGCTTGTAATTATCTGCCCTGAGGTTTCCGCTGGGCTATCTGTGCCGCGTGTACCAAGTGAGATTGTTGGCTGTGGTGGCGGCATGTCGGTGTTAGCCGGTGATGCCAAAGTGTTATCGCATGATGGCACCGATAAAACCGATGCATTTTTGATGGGTGCAAATAATGCACTACAATTAGCAAAAGAAAATAATATTAAAATAGCCATTCTTAAAGCGAACAGCCCGTCTTGTGGAAACACACACATCTACGATGGCACATATTCAGGTAATATCATCGAAGGCATGGGAACCGCCGCCGCGCTCTTAACCCAACACGGCATAAAAGTTTTTAACGAAAAGCAAATTAAAGAAGCTTACGAATACGTATCCATGCTTGAAGGGCTTGAATCATGAAAGTGTTAAGAAACACACTTATCACTATCTGCGCAATCGTTGGCTCACGCCTGTAAAGAATGGTGAGAATGGTGAGATTGGTGAGATACTTGGTGAGTTGGTGAGATTGGTGAGATTCACGAACCTGAGAAGAACTATCTCGCCGAGACTTTTTGGGGAAATTGAGGCGAAAATATGTTTTAAAGCGCAGTTTACACGTTAGTAAATGAGCATTTAAAACATATTTTCAAGAATGAGTTATTGAAGAAGACGATGCACAACCTTAAGACTCGACAGAGAGCGCCTGCAGGTAGCGAATCGGGGCGGTTTGTTTGTCTTCGTAGGTGACGAATTCCCAAGCCTCTTTGCGGGCAAGGAGTTCGCGCAAGATGCGGTTGTTGAGGGCGTGGCCTGATTTGTAGCCAGAGAACGCGCCAACTAAGCTAGAGCCCAGCAAGTAGAGGTCGCCGACGGCATCAAGAATTTTATGCTTAACGAATTCGTTTTCGTAACGTAAACCGTCTTCGTTTAAAATACGAAAATCGTCAATCGCAATCGCATTATCTAAACTCGCACCGCGAGCCAAATTCATGCTTTGCAATTTCTCAAAATCAGCCATGAAACCAAAGGTGCGTGCACGACTAACTTCTTTCACATAAGACAAGCTTGAAAAATCAAGCGAGGTTGTCATGGTATTCGACTTAAACAAGGGGTGTTTAAAGTCAATGGTGAACGTCACTTTAAACCCATCAAATGGCTCAAGTGTTACCCACTTATCACCATCTGTAATTTTAATTTTTTCTTTAATGCGAATAAAACGCTTAGGGGCAGATTGTTCTTCAATGCCGGCCGATTGAATTAAAAACACGAAAGGACCCGCACTGCCATCCATGATGGGAATTTCAGCAGCAGTAACGTCAACATAGGCGTTATCAATGCCCAAGCCTGCAAACGCGGACAATAAATGCTCAACGGTAGAAACACGAATACCGTCTTTAATTAAAGTGGTCGATAAAGTCGTTTCGCCAACGTTCAACGCATTCGCGTGAATATCAACGATAGGGTTCAAATCAGTGCGGCTGAAGATAATGCCGGTGTTAACAGGGGCTGGCCTTAAGGTGATTTCAGCCCGCTCACCACCATGAAGAGTGATGCCGGTCGCCTTGATGACGTTCTTTAACGTACGTTGTTTAATCATTAAATGCTTCTGTTTTATCATACGATTCTATCTATTTTATCATAACCCGATGTTTTTTTGAAACAAAAAGAAAGCAAACCCAGGCTTTCGCCCTGTCCGCCCTCTATCCGACTAAGTTACGGTATTTTTAACACTTTTTCAGCTAGAGTGCTAGTGTTATCTTACCGCTCCAGCCCGGCCTTACAGCCCCGGGCGTTGTCTTGCGCTATTTTCAACCTCATCCGAGGAGGCCGCAGGCGCAGGCGTCAAAAGATACTGGAAAGCCTCCTTCACACTCCCCAATGACGGTCGGGTTTTAGGATCCAGCCTCACCATTGAATGCAAAATATTGCTGATGTGATTACGCTGCATGAGCGTTAAATCAGGGGTATTATCAAAAAGCCCTTCAAAACGATAACCAGTCTCGAGCAATGATTTAATTTGCTCTCGACTTTTCAAGTGATGCAGTGTTGCACCAAACACTAAACCCAAAACAATGCCTAACGAATAGACGTCCGAGCCGTATTGAAAATACTTATTCTCCATCGATTCCGGCGACCAATAACGCGGTGTACCCGTGTCGTCTGCATTCACTGAATGATCAGCCGCATAACGTGATAAATTAAAATCAATGGCACAAGCGGAAAACTGATTATCTTTATTTAACACGATCAAATTATCGGGTTTAACATCACAGTGAACAACCCCCTTCGAATGCACCACAAGCAAGGCATCAACCAGTGCAATACATAATGCGATACGCTGCTGCGCAGAACACTGCTCAATTAATGGCTTCACAATCACCAAATCAAATGTCGCACTACCTTCAAAATCCTGAGCCTGATCAGCAGAAATTTCTTTCAATGGCCGATCGAGCACTTTATGTTTTATAAAATGCCGCGTCATCACCCAATCGCTCAATGTCGTGCCTGGCAACAACGCCTCAAAATGCGCGTAACTATTTTTTGTTACTTTATCTTCCTGAATGTTAGTTGATTTCAAGTAAGGCATCAGCTTTAAAATATCACCCTCAAGCGCAATTTGCTGCGCAATGCGCGCCGGAGAATAACGACCCTGTGAATGATCATAAGCGCTCGAACTATTAGCCCAAAAAAACTTATAAACCCGTGGTTTCGTTGTCGTGATAGCAGCCTGATCCGCATTAAGACGAAATGTCGATAAATTTTTATAAACATCTGAATACCCACCGCCTGCAAATGATTTATCTTCAATCACTGCCAAACGCCATTCGTCAGGATGTTTCTTGCTTTTACGCAATCGTAACTTCTTAGACGATTGCAAACAAATATGTACTGGTTTGACATCTGAATCTTTGTCCACAACAAACCAATTATCGCCTGCACTAATTTCCAGATAGTCTCGACTAGGGTCAACTTTCGGCAAATGTGTTAAAAGGAATTTTAATGCGACTGGATTGGGGCTTTGGCAATCTAAATGAATCACGTGTATGGTTTCAGCCGCTGAATCATCTTTATTCTTAACAAATTCAGTGTCTTCTGTCCATGATGCAATACTGTTAGTCATAAAATAGGCCGTCTCTGGCACGCCTTCTAGCAACTGACGCTCACCGCCAATCAATATGCGTGTATCTTGATCTTCTCCCACTAGAAAGACAAAGACATCTTGCTTAAACCAATACTCACCGACATTATGACGTGAAAATTCAAATTTTTCACCCATTGCAAGGTGCATTCGGTAATCGTTATACATTTCTCTCGAAAGCGATTCGAAAGGAAATATCTCAAAACATTTCATCAAATCAAATAAAATTGGCTCATTTAACATACTCACACCTCTATTTTTTCAATGGGTTTGCAGCAAAAGGTTGCTCCATTAAACGCGTTAAATTTGCAGCCGGCGCCTGATAAAAAAATGTTTGTGGTATTTGCAGCCCAGGCGGCGGTGCAAGTGGCGCGCCTTCTTTTTGCAAACACGCCGGCACGCGGTTTTGCGCTATCGAGGTAAAAGCCTCTGTCACTTCTAAAATAGAAAGCCGCTTATCAAGCTTGTGCTCTACCATCAATTTTAAAAGCGCGGATATCATCATGCGCTGTTCAAGCGTTACATCTTTCACACCTACAAATAAGTCTTTAAACTCATAAGGTTTAGACAATGCCCCCATAATCTGATTCACACTTTTAAAGTGAGTAAGGGTTGCACCAAAACATTGTGCAATAACAATACCCAATGAAAAAACATCGCTCTTTACATCGAGAACACGTCCATCAAGCGCCTCAGGCGCCAAGTAAAGCGGTGATCCGATGGCAACCAAATTCGGTGTTTCATCCGATGCCAGCTTTGATAAATTCATATCAACTAACCATGCCTTGAATTCGCCATCAACACACTCAACCATCAGATTGGCAGGTTTAACATCGGCATGAATAACGCCTTTCGATGTAACGTCTGCCACAGCCTGAATTAAGGCCAACGATAATTGAATTCTTTCACTCATTGACAGCTCATCAATCAACAACGGTTTACGAGCACCTGGAACAACATATTGACGAAGCGACAAACCCGGCAACAAAGATTCGAAATGGGTATAAACAAGAAAATAGTCTGAATGATCACGATAAATTTTTGACGCTTTCAAATACGATATTTTTGCTAAAATTTCCTGCTCGAGCGCAATAGAAGCTGACACGCGACCCTCTGAATAACGATATAACTCGTCTAATTTTTTACTGTAATTTGGTCTAAGTTGCTTATAAAGCCTTTGTTTCGTTGTTGTAACAATTCGCCCATTCTTATATCGAAATGTTTTTGCATTCCTCCAGACATTAGAAAAAGCACTTATTTCGCCAAACGATTCAGACTCAATCACTGACAAACGCCATTCATCTTGATGCTTCTTACTTTTTCGCAAGACTAATTTATGCGTTGTTGTTAATTTTAGCGCCTCAGCGCCCTCGAACGGGAGAAATGTCTCTCCTGTCGGTATGGTAAAAAATTCCTGACTATCGGCTTTTTTCGGAAGGCGCTCAAACAAAAATTTCAACACTTCTGGGTCTGGATTCTCGCAATCTAAAAACGCCACATCCACAGGTTGCGGTTGTCTCATAATCTGAATGTTACGCATAAACATAAATCACCCCTCTAAAAACCTAGTTTTTTAGTTGATACTTGTCCTGCACTCTGACGCTGCTCACGCGCCACCACCGGAAACACACTCCATTCCACAATCGATGTTTTTTTCTTAACAGGCAATACTGGAATACATCCTGCTGCTAATGTCAAAAATGCTTCTCTCAACTCTAAAAGCGTTAAGCGTTTATTTTTATCTAACTGAACCGCTTGTAATAAAATATTTTCAATACTGTCTTTTTGCGCTTCACTGAAGCCGTTAACATTTTTGAAAAGATCTTTGAACACATACTTACTTGCAAACAATCCAAGCACATTCTCCATTGATGTAATATGTGAAAAATCAGCACCAAACATTTCAGCTAAGACAATCGCGATTGAGAAAACATCGGATATAAACTCAGGCACCTTACCCTCTAATGA
>CBFGYM010000014.1:0-54198 GCA_965653045.1 uncultured Gammaproteobacteria bacterium | reverse complement strand
AGGAAAATAGTCACGGCGGAAAGCACGAATGAGCGTGGTCGAGATGAAGGCTTTTGCAACCAACCCACAACCTTCTCACGCGCTTACAGCGCTCAAGGCGGGTGTGGGTTACGCCTACCTGGGGCGTCGGTTACGCTACGCGCAACCTTTTCCCCAGGCTAAGATGTTATTGGCTTACAGCCAACGTATATTAAGATTTTGCGTCTATCCTTCAGGGGGTAGGGGGAGGCCGCTTTTTGTGTTAAAATTCCAAAAAATTTATAAAAAAAAGAGAATGCCATGCCACAACGTATTGAATTAACGCAAGATGACCTCATCACAGGCTTGCGACAATATTGCCGTCTAGCCCCAGCGTTTACAAATTTTTATCGCCGCATTGAATCAAATACTCACCCCGAAGATGCAACATTATTGCAAACTTTACAAACAGCGATTGAAAACGCAGATTATCAGCATTCCATTTACACCCACGAAAACGCTGATTTGTATCTGCTCTATCTCATTGAACACAAAAAAATCCCTTTCTGGCAAGGTATCACGCAATATACCTACTGGTTATTATTAATCGAATTTGTTGACAGTAAGCAAAATTATTTTTCACGCCGCCCCAAAAAAACGGAGAATGTGAAAGTATTTCCACTTTCATCAGTCATGGAAGGCGATTGTATTACGTATGAAATGTTTATTTATAACGAGTTTTTATCAAAACTAAATGACAATAAATTTGATAGTATCCCCTTTGAGAAATTTCAAGCGATTGTTGCTGCACTTCCTCCCTCTGACCGTGTTGTGTTTCAGCTCGATATTTCAGCGGAGTATCAAGCGGGTCTTGATTCCATGCCAACACAATTAAAAGATATTATGCATGATGTGATTAATTATTCATTCGTGTCACGAATTATTAAAAACGATGCAGATTTTATCGTGCTTCTTCCTTCCATTGCATTAACACAAGCTGTTTTAGCAATGCTTGCACCTGATGCCATACAAATGAAACCAATCATCGGCGTTGTTGGGCTTGATACCTTGCGCAATGAATTTCACCAAGTTCATCAACATCCAATATCACTTTGTTCCCCTCGCGTTAAAAATAATTTGTTAACCCCGCACGGCGTTGTGCCCAGCGCCTTCTTTTCATGGGTGCATGATACCTCGCATGTCTTGGTTGGGTCTGTCATGACCGCTAGCATGCGAGATTTATTACACACTTCAATTATTCCTTGGTTTCAAACCGGTGTATTGCAATCGTGCAAGCTTGAGGACTATAAAGTGACGCAGCTGATTCATGATATGTCAGATATGAATTTTGTGGGTGCCAAGGTTGACCGATCCGAGCCACCTTTTGATCAGCTAATTCAATATATTTCAGGCATCTATAAAGGTATCGACTCAAAATGCTTGCACTCTCTCGACGTAGGTAAAATGAGTGCAGAGCATGACTATAAACTCGGTGAAGGCAAAGTCTCAAAAGATGCTTATTTATATTACCTCGGCAAAGAAAAACAACGCTTGCAAACCCTCGCGCCGGAATCCCTCGAAGCACAATTTTTTGCAGCGTGGTATCAAAAAGTTTATGCAGAATACTCCCGCATTGCGCGCCGTGCGCCAATATTAAAAGCCATCGATGCCCTCAATAATGGGCTTGCTTTTAATCCGCAGACCCGCTTTGAGCCGAATTATGTTGAGCTGGCTGAGATGATCACGGCATTAAAATGCTATCTACAGGCACCGACCGATGCGCTGACAGTCGCCGAGGCAACTCTGTGGCGCGGGCTCCAATGTTGCCAGAAAATACTATTAATGTTGTTAACTGAGACAAACTTGAAATATTTTCATCCGCATCTTCCCATGGGGCGTGAACAAGCCCAGCAACTGATGCAAATGCTCACCTATTATATGGAAAACACGTCTGAAAATATTGCCAATGCAGCTTATTCTTCGACTAACCTAACGTTTTTTGATAAAAAGCCGCCGTCACCAATCATGCGCGCCATGGCGCGAGCAACCTTCGATGCGGTGGACGATCTGTCGGAATATCCGATTGATCCCCTTGATTCTTCATTAAATTCGCGGTACAGTAGCGCGCGAATGACAACAGGCACGTAGCTCAGTGGTAGAGCATCACCTTGACATGGTGGTGGTCGGTGGTTCGATCCCACTCGTGCCTACCAGTTTCTTACTCATCCCTTGCCGTGGCGAGGGATTTTATTTTGCAGGGTCGCTATGATGCCAGTCATAACATTGCCAGATGGAAGCAAAAAAAGTTTCGATCAACCGGTTAGTGTGGCTGCCGTTGCCGCTAGCATTGGTGCAGGGTTAGCCAAGGCTGCTTTGGCCGGCGAAGTCGATGGCAAATTAGTAGATACCCATTACTTAATCGATAACGACGCTAACCTGCGCATTATCACCGACCGTGACCCCGAAGGATTAGAAGTTATTCGTCACTCGACGGCGCACTTGTTGGCTCATGCCGTGAAAGAATTATTCCCCACGGCCCAAGTCACCATTGGTCCTGTGATTGAAAATGGCTTTTACTACGATTTTGCCTTTGAGCGTGCTTTCACAACCGAAGACTTAGAAAAAATTGAAACTCGTATGGCTGAAATTGCAGCACGTAACCACGCGGTTACACGCAATGTTTTAAGTCGCAACGATGCCATCGATTATTTTAAAAAACTAGGTGAGCATTATAAGGTTGAAATTATTCAATCTATTCCTGAAAGCGAATCGCTTTCTATTTATCAGCAAGGTGATTTTGCTGACTTATGCCGAGGCCCTCACGTGCCCAGCACCGCTGTTTTAAAAGCTTTTAAGTTAACCAAAGTGTCTGGCGCTTACTGGCGTGGTGATTCTAACAATGCGATGTTGCAACGTATTTATGGTACCGCCTGGAAAGATAAAAAAACCCTAGAAACCTATTTAAAGAATTTAGAAGAAGCTGAAAAGCGCGATCATCGCAAATTAGCGAAATCAATGGACTTGTTCCATTTACAAGAAGAAGCGCCGGGCATGGTGTTTTGGCACCCGAACGGCTGGCAAATTTATCAAGCCATTAAAACCTATATTGCCGAACGCATTGCTGAAAACGGCTACGACGAAGTGGTTACGCCGCAAATTGTTGATGTTGAGCTCTGGAAAAAGTCAGGCCACTTAGCCAATTTCCGCGAAGAAATGTTTACCATTGATGCTGACGATAAGCTTTATGCAGTCAAACCGATGAACTGTCCTTGCCACGTTCAAATTTTCAAACAAGGCCTTAAAAGTTACCGTGATTTACCATTACGGTTAGCTGAATTTGGTTGTGTACATCGTAATGAAATGACGGGTGCCATGCACGGTTTAATGCGTGTGCGTCAATTGGTACAAGACGATGCCCACATTTTCTGTACCGAAGGGCAGATGCAGGCGGAATCAGCCGCTTTTATTCGCCTCTTATTAGATGTGTATCGTGACTTTGGCTTCAATGAAGTGGTCGTTCGTTTGGCTACCCGCCCTGAAAAGCGTATTGGCAC
This sequence comes from uncultured Gammaproteobacteria bacterium, assembly GCA_965653045.1. Lineage (GTDB taxonomy): Bacteria > Pseudomonadota > Gammaproteobacteria > DSM-16500 > DSM-16500 > Aquicella. Next base: position 50,686 of record CBFGYM010000014.1, on the reverse strand, counting down.
CGATGAATCTTGGGATAAAGCAGAAGCCGCTTTGGCTGAGGCGTTACGCTCAGAAGGCTTGCCATTTGAAATTAAGCCGGGTGAAGGCGGTTTTTACGGCCCCAAAATTGAGTTCCATTTAAAAGATTGCTTGGGTCGGATGTGGCAGTGTGGCACCTTGCAGCTCGACTACAATATGCCAGAACGACTCGAGGCAAGCTATATCGCCGAAGATGGCAGCAAGAAGGTGCCGGTCATGCTCCATCGGGCCATTTTGGGGTCTTTGGAGCGGTTTATGGGTATTTTGCTTGAGCACTACGCCGGAAAATTACCCGTCTGGTTAGCTCCCGTTCAGGCCATGGTCATGAATATTACCGATAAACAGGCCCAATTTGCTTCAGAATTGACCAGAGAATTAAAAAAACAGGGTCTTAGAGTAAAATCGGACTTGAGAAATGAGAAGATCGGCTTTAAAATTCGCGAGCACACTATTGAGCATGTGCCCTATCTATTAGTGATAGGCGACCGTGAGGTCGAATCGCGGTCAATTTCCGTGAGAACGCAAGAAGGGGCTGACTTAGGCAGCATGTCTATTGATCAGTTTGTGACCTTTATGCGCCAAGAAATTGCCCGACGGGGTCGAATTGAATAGGAGGATGTCGAATTAGCACAGATAAAAAGCCTCGCGTAAATGAAGAAATACGCGTTCCTGAGGTACGTTTAGTAGACGCGGAAGGCGAGCAGCTTGGGGTTGTTTCAACCCGCGAAGCGCTGAGAATGAGTGAAGAAGCTGGGCAAGACTTGGTTGAAGTATCGCCAGAAGCGAAACCGCCTGTTTGTCGTATTATGGATTACGGCAAATTTAAGTTTCAGCTGGATAAACGTAAAGCAGCGGCTAAAAAGAAACAAAAGCAGGTGCAAATTAAAGAAGTTAAATTGCGCCCAGCCACTGAAGAAGCGGATTACCAAGTTAAACTACGCAATATTCTGAAGTTCTTGGAACAGGGCGATAAAGCCAAAATTACTGTGCGCTTTCGAGGTCGTGAAATGTCGCATCCAGAGTTGGGGATGGAGCTTTTACAACGCATGATTGCTGAATTGGCAGATCAGGGCACCGTAGAGCAGCATCCGAAGTTTGAAGGTCGTCAAATTGTGATGGTATTGGGACCTCGAAAGAAGTAACGCCACATCCTCGGTTGGGTGTGGTTTATTGAATTGTATCGTTGGAGTAATGTAATGCCAAAATTAAAATCTAACCGTGGTGCCTCTAAGCGCTTTCGCGCAACGGGGAATGGTGGTTTCAAGTGCCGTAGCGCTAACCGCAGCCACATCTTAACGAAGAAGTCAACGAAGCGTAAGCGTCATTTACGTGCCGGTCTTCAAGTGCGTGACGAAGATTTGGGCCGCATTGAACAAATGTTGCCGTTTGCTTAATTTGCTTAAAATAAAAAAAGTTTTTTAGAGGATAAGATTATGTCAAGAGTTAAACGTGGTGTTACTGCACGAGCCAGACACAAAAAGGTTCTTGCCAAAGCTAAAGGTTATTATGGCGCGCGCAGCCGCGTTTATCGTGTTGCTAAGCAAGCGGTTATTAAAGCAGCTCAATATGCGTATCGTGATCGTCGTCAGAAGAAACGTGAATTTCGTGCATTGTGGATTATTCGTGTGAATGCAGAAGCGCGCGTTCATGGCTTAAGCTACAGTGTGTTCATGAATGGCTTGAAGAAAGCCATGATTGATGTTGATCGTAAAGTATTAGCAGACATCGCTGTTCACGACAAGGCCGCTTTTGCAGCTTTAGTTGAACAAGCCAAAGCAGCCTTAGCTGCTTAACATCTGCGTCTTTTTTGGTATCGCTTTGTTGAAAACGTGTTTTAAATGCTCATTTACTAGCGTGTAAACTGCGCTTTAAAACACGTTTTCTTCCCGCGCTACGCAAAAAAACTTTGATGTGAGATTTTTTTAAAAAAAGACGTGTTTTCGCAAACACGTCTTTTTTTTGAAAAAAATTTCCAATTCAGGTAGCATCTTAGGGGAAAAATGAGGGGTAAGCATGTTATCACTGGAAACGATTCAACAAGAAGCCGAGTCTGCTATCAATAATGCAGCTGATTTAAAGGCGCTTGACGCTTTGAAAGTTCATTATCTAGGCAAGAAAGGCGCCTTAACCGATTATTTAAAAACGCTAGGCCAATTATCTGCAGAAGAAAGACCCGCCGCCGGCCAAAAAATTAACGCTGTTAAAGTCCATTTGCAAGGCTTAATTCAAACCAAAGAAAATGTATTGTCAGATGCAGACATTGCTAACCAACTCGCTTCAGAAGCGGTTGATGTGACGCTTGATGGCCGCCGTCAAACGGTTGGCACCCTGCACCCGATTGTCCAGACGTTTAATAAACTCAGAGAAATTTTCACACCCATGGGCTTTGTGTTCATGGAAGGGCCCGAAATTGAAGATGATTATCACAATTTCGAAGCGCTCAATATTCCCGAAGGCCATCCAGCCCGTGCAATGCAAGACACATTCTATTTCGATGCGAGCCATTTGCTACGCACACACATGTCACCCGTGCAAATTCGCGCCATGAAGAAATTAAAGCCACCCTTGCGCATGGTTGCGATGGGGCGTGTTTATCGACGTGACTTTGACATTACGCATACGCCCATGTTTCATCAAATGGAATGTTTGGTGGTTGATGAAAATGTCACATTTGCCGATTTAAAAGGGTTACTCAAACGCTTTTTACATGAATTCTTTGGTAAAGAAGCAGACATTCGTTTGCGCCCGTCTTATTTTCCGTTTACAGAACCTTCTGCTGAAGTCGATATGACATGCATTAGTTGCGAAAGTCGTGGTTGCCGCATTTGCAAAAACACAGGCTGGCTTGAAATTTTGGGCTGCGGTATGGTGCATCCGAATGTATTAAACGCCGCAGGCATTGATAGCACGAAATATCGCGGCTTAGCTTTTGGCGTTGGAATAGACCGCTTAACGATGTTGAAATATCAAATTGCCGACCTGCGCTCATTGTTTGAAAATGATTTGCGCTTCCTGAAACAATTTTAAGAAGAACTCAACGATGAAATTCAGTGAATCTTGGTTACGTGAATGGGTGAACCCAGTGCTTTCAACAAAAGCCCTGTGTGATCGTTTAACAATGGCAGGCTTAGAAGTCGAAACGGCAGAACCTGCGGCGGCTGATTTCACAGACGTGGTTGTTGGTGAGGTGTTAAGCAAAACGAAACACCCACAGGCAGACCGTTTAAACGTGTGTGAAGTGTCAATTGGTGAAGGCACGCCTTTGCAAATTGTTTGCGGGGCTTCGAATGTGCGCGTCGGCATGAAAGCGCCTGTTGCGAAAATAGGTGCTGTCTTACCGAATATCACCATCAAAGCGGCAAAATTACGTGGTGTCGAATCACAAGGCATGATGTGTTCTGCCAGTGAGTTGGGGTTGGCCGAAGAAAGTGAAGGGTTATTAGTCTTGGCCGACGATGCGCCGCTTGGTATGGACTTTAGAAAATATTGGTTATTAGACGACCATTTAATTGATGTGTCTATCACGCCCAACCGTGGCGACTGTTTAAGTATTCAAGGCATGGCACGCGAAGTCGCAGCCTTGACTGAAGCACCTTTAACATCGCTCGATGTTGAAAGTGTTACAACGATCACGGGTCCTGCGCCTGTGGTACAAGTGTTATTGCCAGACGGCTGCCCGCGTTACGTAGGCCGTTATATTCACGGCGTGAAAGCTGATATTCCAACGCCTATTTGGATGAAAGAAAGATTGCGTCGCAGCGGTATTCGTTCTATCAACCTGATTGTTGATGTGATGAATTACGTGATGCTTGAGCTCGGTCAGCCGATGCATGCCTTTGATGCTGATGTGTTGCACGGTGGTATTACCGTTCGCAATGGTAAATCAGGTGAGTCACTTGATTTACTCGATGGCAGCAAAAAAACCTTAAACGTCGATACCATGATTATCGCAGACGACAAACATCCTTTAGCAATCGCTGGCGTGATGGGTGGTTTGGCGTCAAGTGTGGTATTAACAACAACGAATGTATTGCTGGAGAGTGCATATTTCACGCCAAAAATCATCGCGAAACAAAGACAAGCCTATCAGTTAAATTCTGATTCTGCTTACCGTTACGAGCGTGGTATTGACCCAACGGCACAACGTTTAGCGATTGAACGTGCAACAGGGTTAATTACGCGTTTAGCGGGCGGACAAGCCGGCGCTGTTACAGAAGTGGCAAGCGATGTTGACTTACCTGCGTCAAAATCAATTTTCTTATCAGAAAGTATTTTGAAAGCGGTATTAGGCGTTGCCTTGCCGGCTTCGGCTGTTTCACGCGTTTTTAAAGCGCTTGCTTTCCCGCATGTCAAACGCGACGATGGTTGGACCATTGTGGTACCTGCGTATCGTCCTGATATTTCATTACCTGAAGATTTAATTGAAGAAGTTGCGCGTATTCATGGTTACGAGCACATTCCTACAACTGAGCTGCCACAAGTGGTTTCTAGCCGTTTGAATGAAGATTTAAACGATTTATATGCAAGCTTTCGTCAAGCCTTAACAGGGCTTGGGTTGCATGAAATTGTGGCTTACAGTTTTGTCTCACCTGATTTGCAAGCATTAATGGATCCGCACCGCACACCAGAAAAATTAATGAACCCGATGACGGCGGAAATGGCAGTGATGCGTACCTCGCTTTGGTCAGGATTGGTGGAAACCTTGCGTTATAACCAAAGCCGTCAGCAACAGCGTGTGCGTCTATTTGAGTTGGGTAAAGTTTTCTTGAAAGATAACGATGGTTTGCATCAACCGATGATGGTAGGAGGCTTAATTGCCGGCGATGATTTCCCGCTGCAATGGGGTACGCCAGCTCGCCCGGTTGATTTTTTCGACATGAAAGGCATTGTTGAATCTTGTTTAGCCGCAACCCATCCGGGCATGAAGCTGATTTTTACGCCAACCAATCATCCAGCCTTGCATCCTGGGCAGTCAGCCGAGGTTTTATTGGGTGGTGTGACGATTGGTTTGCTGGGTGCCTTGCATCCAACGGTGAAAAAAGCGTTAGATATTTCAACCAATACATTTGTTTTTGAGTTAAATTTACACAAAATTCCGCCGGTGTTGCCGATTAAAGCTGAAGCTGTTTCAAAGTTCCCAGAAATTCGCCGCGACTTAGCTTTACTTGTTGATCAGACTATACCTTCTCAGGTAATTCAGGATACAATAAGGGGTGTCGCAGGTGATTGGTTAAAGACGCTTTTTGTCTTTGACGTCTATCAGGGGAAGGGGGTTGCCTCTGAGAAAAAGAGTGTCGCGGTGGCGCTTTTGTTACAGCATCCAACGCGAACATTGGTCGATGACGAAGTAACCACGTTAATCGAAACCGTGGTCACTGCGTTGAAGTCTCAACTGGGAGTTGAACTAAGGAGCTGATCTATGGCAACGCTAACGAAAGCGGATTTAGCAACACAACTGGGCGAACAAATTGGCTTAACCAATCGAGAATCCAAAGAAATTGTTGAGTTGTTTTTCGATTACATTGGCGAAGCCTTAACACAGGGTCAACAAGTTAAAATTTCTGGGTTTGGTAATTTTACCCTACACGATAAGCGCGAACGTCCCGGCCGCAATCCTCGTACCGGCGAAGAAGTGCCTGTGTCTGCAAGACGTGTTGTGACATTTCATTGTGGACAAAAGCTGAAAGCTCGTGTAGAAAAGTTCACCGGACAGGACGGACAAGGATAGTTTACATTGAGTAAGAGCAATAAGCGTAAAGCGTTAACTGGAAGTGATTTGCCGCTTATTCCAGATAAACGTTATTTCACGATTAGCGAAGTGGCTTATCTTTGCGCCGTGAAAGCCTATGTACTACGGTATTGGGAGCAAGAGTTCACCCAACTCAAGCCTGTGAAGCGCCGAGGCAATCGTCGTTATTATCAACAGCCTGATGTTTTGTTGATTCGAGAAATTCGTAAGTTGCTTTACGAAGAAGGTTTTACGATTGAAGGCGCTCGTGCAAAGCTCGTAAGCATACCTGAACCCGTGAGTCAATCCATAAAAGTTGATGCAATGGTAAAAAAAATGATTGCAGAACTCGAAGGAGTTTTGCAAAATCTGCAGTCTGAAATCAAGACGAGCCATTGATGGCATCGAAGGTTTTCTGATCGGGGCGTAGCGCAGCCTGGTAGCGCACTTGCTTGGGGTGCAAGGGGTCGCCGGTTCAAATCCGGCCGTTCCGAGTTATTTATTTTTTTCATTTCCTTAACTTACGGAGTAATGCCTCAATGCAGTTCAAGGATGAGTCTTCTGAAACCTTAAATCTTGAACGTGTATGGCTGAAAAACTATCCTCCGGGTGTTCCTGCTGAAATTAATCCTGATGCTTATCGTTCCGTCGTTGATGTGATGCAGCAAAGCTGTTTACGTTTTCACGACAGACCCGCGTATGCGAATATGGGCGTGACGCTCACGTTTCGTGATTGGGATAATTTAAGCCGTGACTTTGCCGCGTATCTTCAACAAAGTTTAAAAATTAAAAAAGGCGATCGCTTTGCGATTATGCTGCCGAATATTTTGCAATATCCCGTCGTCATGTTAGGCATCTTGCGTGCCGGTGGTATTGTGGTCAATGTAAACCCTTTATATACCGCCGATGAGCTCGCGCATCAAATTAACGATAGTGGCGCGATTGGTTTAATCACCTTAGAAAATTTTGCAGTCACAGTCGAAAAAGCATTGCCGGTGATGCCGCATTTAAAACACATCGTCATTACGCGCTTGGGTGATTTATTTCCCATTTATAAAGCCTGGATGGTGCATTTTTTCTTAAAATATGTTTATCGTAAAATTCCCGCATTTCATTTACCGCATGCTGTTCGATTTAAAGAAACCCTCGCTAAAGGGAAATCAATGCCGCTTGAAGAAGTGAGCATTGTTTCTGATGATACTGCTTTTTTGCAATATACGGGTGGTACCACAGGCGTGTCAAAAGGTGCAGTTTTAACACACCGCAATATTGTTGCGAATTTGCAACAGGCTGATGCTTGGTTCAAGGGGTTATTAAACGGTCGCCAAGAAATTATTATTACAGCGTTACCGCTTTATCATATCTTTTCATTAACCGCGAACGGTTTATTCTTTTCTAAAATTGGCGGTTTAAATGTATTAATCACGAACCCGCGTGATATTCCTGACATGGTAAAAACCATGTCGCATTACCCGTTTACCGCGTTAGCCGGTGTGAATACTTTGTTTAATGGGTTATTAAAAAACCCGCAATTTGCGAAATTGAATTTTAGTCATTTACGCCTGACCTTAGGTGGTGGGATGGCGGTTCAGCGTGTCGTGGCTGATCAATGGCAGAAAATTACGGGCGCGCCTTTGCTGGAAGCTTATGGGTTAACGGAAACCTCGCCGTGCGTGACTGTGAATCCATGGACCTTAAAGGCCTATAATGGCTCAATCGGGCTGCCGGTCTCTTCGACTTTAGTGGCGATTTTAGATGACCAAGGCAAGATTTTGCCTTTAGGGCAGGCTGGGGAGTTGTCAGTCAAAGGCCCTCAGGTCATGAAGGGATATTGGCAAAACCCGGCTGAAACGGCCAAAGTCTTTACCAAAGACGGTTGGCTGCTCACCGGTGATATGGCCGTGATGGATGAAGATGGTTTTGTGCGCTTGCTTGAGCGCAAAAAAGACATGATTTTAGTGTCGGGTTTTAATGTCTATCCAAACGAAGTTGAGGGTGTTATTGCGAATTTGGCAGGGGTGCGAGAGTGTGCCGTGGCTGGGGTTCATGATGATAATTCTGGAGAGTCAGTTAAGGCTTTCATTGTTAAAGATAATCCTGATTTAACGGCAGAAGAGGTGATTGCGCATTGTCGTCGCCACTTAACTGGGTATAAAGTGCCCAAATCGGTTGTCTTTCGTGATGAGCTACCCAAGACGAATGTTGGTAAAATTCTACGCCGCGCCTTGCAATAAGGCGTTGGCGAAATCCAATTATTTACTGTGTAAAATCACATTCCTGTGGTACAATTTGGCAGTTTAATTTCGCTGGGTAATGTGCCGTCTATGGATAATTCAATTGCTAAAGAAGTCCTGAAAGTCAGTGTCGAGAGTGAGCTGAAAAAATCCTATCTTGATTATGCGATGAGCGTCATTGTAGGCCGTGCTTTGCCTGATGTACGCGATGGCTTGAAGCCTGTGCATCGTCGCGTGCTGTTTGCGATGCACGAGTTAAGCAACGATTGGAACAAGCCTTATAAAAAATCGGCGCGTATTGTCGGTGACGTGATTGGTAAATATCACCCGCACGGCGATTCAGCAGTATACGATACCATCGTTCGTATGGCGCAACCATTTTCCATGCGCTATTTATTGGTCGATGGCCAAGGTAACTTCGGTTCTGTCGATGGTGATTCGGCTGCAGCAATGCGTTATACCGAAATTCGTATGTCGAAATTAGCACATGCTTTATTGGCAGATATTGAAAAAGATACTGTTGATTTTGTGCCTAACTACGATGAATCTGAAATGGCACCCGTAGTGCTGCCAACCCGCTTGCCTCACTTATTGTTAAATGGTTCTTCCGGTATTGCCGTCGGGATGGCAACCAATATTCCACCGCATAACTTAACCGAAACCATCAATGCCTGTGTGGCCTTCATTGATAACCCAGACATTAGTATTGATGAATTAATTCAGATTATACCGGGTCCTGATTTTCCAACGGGCGGCATTATACAAGGCCGTAATGGCATCCGTGAAGCATATCACACTGGCCGCGGTCGTGTGGTGGTGCGTGCAAAATGTCACATTGAGCAAGATGAAAAAAGCAATAAAGAACGCATTATTGTGTCTGAGCTGCCTTACCAAGTAAATAAAGCACGCTTAGTTGAGCGTATTGCTGAATTGGTGAAAGAAAAGAAAATTGAAGGGATTAGTGCGCTGCGTGATGAGTCTGATAAAGACGGGATGCGCGTTGTGATTGAGCTGCGCCGTGGTGAAAACGCAGAAGTCATTCAGAATAATTTATATGTTTATACCCAATTACAAAGCGTTTTTGGGGTAAATATTGTAGCCTTGTCTGAAGGGCAGCCACGCGTTCTGAATTTAAAAGACATGATTGCTGCCTTTATTCGTCATCGTCGTGAAGTGGTGACGCGCCGCACTGTCTTTGATTTACGAAAAGCGCGTGAACGTATTCACATTTTAGAAGGGTTGGCGGTTGCTTTAGCGAATATCGACCCGATGATTTTGCTTATCAAACAAGCAAAAGACGCTGCAGAAGCAAAAGTGCAATTATTAGAAAAGCACTGGCAAATTGCGACCACAGTCGAAATATTGACGCGTGCTGGTGCGCGCGATGCGATTATGCACACCACAGAGCAATATGGGCTCACCGATACAGGCTATCGTTTATCCCCTGAACAGGCGCAAGCAATTTTAGAAATGCGTTTGCATCGGTTAACAGGCTTAGAGCAAGACAAAATTGTTGCTGAACATAAAGAATTAAAAATTTTCATCGATGGTTTAACAGCTATTTTGCAAGACCCGGCTTTATTAATGAAAGTTATCCGTGATGATTTATTGCAAATTCGAGATGAATTTGGTGATGAGCGCCGTACGGTCATTAGTGAAACCGATGATGGTGATGTCATTATGGAAGATTTAATTCCAGATGAAGAAGTGGTCGTGACTTTATCACACGAAGGTTATGTCAAAACGCAACCGTTACACGTGTATCAAGCGCAGCATCGCGGTGGTCGAGGTAAATCAGCGACGGCCATTAAAGAAGAAGACTATATTTCTTATTTAATTGCAGCGCGTGCACATGATACGGTGCTTTGTTTCACGAATCGCGGGAAGGTGTATTGGTTGAAAGTGTATCAATTGCCGCAGGCTAATCGTACTTCGCGTGGTCGTCCTATTGTTAATTTATTGCCGCTTGCAGAAGGTGAACGCGTGAATGCGTTCTTACCGGTTCGAGAATTTAATGCTGATCTTTACGTTGTCATGGCAACCTCCATGGGAACCATCAAGAAAGTCTCGCTGGCTGATTTTTCTCGTCCACGCGCTTCTGGCATTATTGCAATCGACCTCAACGAAGGTGACTATTTAGTTCAGGCTGATATTTCTGACGGTAAACACGATGTAATGCTCTTTACCGACGCCGGTAAAGTGGTACGTTTCCCCGAATCGAAAGTGCGACGGATGGGCAGAACGGCAACGGGCGTGAGAGGCGTTCGTTTACAAGAGGGTCAACGCGTTGTGTCGTTAGTCGTTGCAAAAGAAGGCGATATTTTAACAGCCACGGAAAAAGGCTATGGTAAACGTACGGCTTTAGAAGAGTATCGTTTAAGCGGTCGTGGCGGTCAGGGTGTGATTTCTATTCATGTGAATGAACGTAATGGTAAGGTGGTTGGTGCCATTCAAGTGTTGCCTGAAGATGAAACAATGTTAATTAGCAGTAAGGGTACTTTAGTGCGTGTACCCGTTTCTGAAATTTCATTAATTGGTCGTAATACCCAGGGTGTCCGACTCATTCAATTGAGTGAAGGTGAAGCTTTAGTTAGCCTCGAAAGATTGGTCGCCAGTATAGAAGAAGGTGAGGGGGCATCAGCGTCATGACATCTCGTTTAGATCCCGTCATCACGATTGACGGGGCTAGCGGAACAGGGAAAGGTACCATTAGTCAACTATTAGCCACCCACCTTGGGTGGCATTTCCTCGATAGCGGTGCGCTGTATCGCGTTTTAGCCTTGGCCGCCCTCAAGCACCATATTTCACACCACGACGAAAAACCGCTACAAGCGCTGGGCGAACAATTAGATGTCTCATTTATTGCGCAGCCGGGTCAGCATCCTCGCATTGTTTTAGAGGGTGAAGATGTGACTGAAACAATACGCACAGAACAGATTGGTAATGGAGCCTCTCTCGTGGGTGCTTTGCCGGGTGTTAGAGCGGCATTATTAGGGCGTCAACGGGCTTTTCGTGCGTCCCCGGGTTTGGTGGCAGATGGGCGTGATATGGGAACGGTGGTTTTTCCTGATGCTGTCCATAAATACTTTCTCACAGCAAGCGCCGAAGAGCGGGCTAGACGACGCTACCAACAGTTGATAGCGCGGGGCATTGATGTTAATCTAGGCAGCCTTTTGGAAGAGCTAAAGGCACGTGATCAGCGCGATCAGTCAAGGGCGATTGCCCCGCTGAAGCCTGCTGACGATGCGATAGTGGTTGATACTGACCAGCGCAGCATCGATGAAGTGCTAGCCGTGATTCTGAAAGATATTCAGCGTTAAGGACTTTTCTTTTTATTTATCAATTAACTAGAAAAGATTATTAATTACTAACCGTTGTACATTAAGAGGTTTTTAGTGAAACAAGCAACAGCAGCTAACGACTTTGCCTTATTATTCGAGCAAAGCTTAACAGAAACACCCATGCTCCCTGGTACCATTATTGACGCCACTGTAGAAAGAATTGATGAAAAATATGTGATCGTTGATGCAGGCTTAAAATCCCAATCTTATATTCCTATCGAACAATTTTACGATGAAACTGGCAAGCTGGAAATTAAAGCCGGCGACGAAGTCAAAGTTGCGCTTGAAGTCTTAGAAGATGGCTTTGGCAGCACGCGTTTATCCCGTGAACGTGCTAAACGTCTTGAATCTTGGTCTCACCTTGAAAAAGCCTACGAAGCAAAAGAAACCATTCGTGGTGTTATTGTGGGTCGTGTTAAAGGCGGCTTCACCGTTGAAATTAATAAAGTTCGTGCATTCTTACCAGGTTCATTGGTTGACGTTAAACCTATTCGTGACCCAGAAGCTTTTGAAGGCAAAGAATTTGAATTCAAAGTTATCAAAGTGGATCCTAAGCGTAACAACATCGTTGTTTCCCGCCGTGCTGTGTTAGAAGCTGAAAACAATGTAGAACGCGCTGCTGTGCTTGAAAACATTAACGAAGGCCACGAAGTGAAAGGCGTCGTTAAAAACTTAACCGATTACGGTGCATTTATCGACTTAGGCGGTGTTGATGGCTTGTTACACATCACCGATATGTCTTGGAAGCGTATTAAACATCCTAGCGAAATTTTAGCAATTGGCGACGAAATCAAAGTCAAAGTGCTTAAAATCGATCGTGAAAACGTTCGCGTTTCGCTCGGCTTGAAACAATTGGGCGGCGATCCTTGGTTAGATATTAGCAGCCGTTACCCAGTGAATGGCAAAATTTCCGGTCGCGTAACGAATATTACCGATTACGGTTGCTTTGTTGAAATTGAAGAAGGCATTGAAGGTTTAGTACACGTTTCAGAAATGGATTGGACCAATAAGAATGTGAACCCAAATAAAGTGGTTCATTTAGGCCAAGAAGTTGACGTGATGGTATTAGATGTTGATGCTGAACGTCGTCGTATTTCTTTAGGTATCAAGCAATGCACCTCCAATCCATGGGCTGCGTTTGCCGAAAGCCACGATAAGAACGAACAAGTGAAAGGTAAAATTAAGTCTATTACTGACTTTGGTATTTTCCTTGAACTCGACGGTGGTATTGATGGTTTAATTTACCTCTCCGACATTGCTTGGAGCGAAACTGAAGCGCAAGATACTTTACGTAAATATCAAAAAGGCGATGAGCTTGAAGCCATTATTTTGGCTATTGATGTTGAACGTGAGCGTATTGCTTTAGGTTTGAAGCAATTAGGTGACGACCCATTAGCCCATTACATGGCTGAAAACGACAAAGGCACCATTGTTACGGGTACCGTTGTTGAAGTTGATCAAAAACAAGCTGTGATTGAATTGGCCGAAGGTATTCGCGGCGTGATTCGTGCTGCTGATGTTTCCGCTGAAAAAGTCGAAGACGTTCGCACGAAATTGAACGTTGGTGATTCCGTTGAAGCGAAAGTGATGGGTGCAGATCGCAAAGTTCATGCGATTACTTTATCCATCAAGGCAAAAGACGCTAAGACACCTGCAAAGAAAGCTGCTGCAGGAACGAAGGCGACGAAAGCCACAGGCGCAGCGGCTGGTGGTAAAAAGAAAAAAGCTGATTCTCCATTGAAAACCACATTGGGCGATTTGTTCAATATGGGTGGCAGTGAAGAAAAAGACGCGAAATAATCAGGCTGATAGCCTTGTTTATTTTGAAAAGCCCGCCAACTTGGCGGGCTTTTTGTTTATGGTATAAAATAGCCTCGCATTTAAAGAGGGGCTTAAAACGAGTGCATTGATGTGGATTGGTTTTCTTGCTAATAAACACACTTGCTAAATTAGCTGCTCAGCAACCGCTTATTCAAAAGGTATAATCAATGAAAGAGATAATTGATATTGCAATGCTAGACCCGCAGACAGAAGAGGCAAGGGTTTTATACGCGTTTTTGAAGGTAACCACAGACGATGTTTTTGAACAAAATACGTCGTATCCGTTTCGGCTGAATGATGAAGAAGATTCGATAAAATTCTCTTATTCCTTAGTTAGAAACCGCGCTTCGCAGAAAGCGAATATTTCTTTTTATGTAAGATCTTTTTATCTTGGAGCAACACCTGGGTCTTCTCTGTATCGAAATATCGGTAAAATTATTTTGTTGGATGCGATAGAGAGCTGTGTTTTTATGCCAGGTTCGAAATATCTTGAAAAAACCACCGAGAAGTTCACACGCAAAGACGATGAGGTTGAAGAAAGCAAAATGCTGGCTTCGTTGCAATTAGGTGGAAAAAATTTTAGAAACGTAGGTGATAAGCGAGTTTCCTTTTTGTTGAAAGACGCAGGCAGTGAAGATTTACATGATTATTTTATCAACTCGAATATGAATGATGAGCAACGTTATCGTTTGTGCCAAGCGATTTTAAAAGCGTATGATGAGCAGATTTATCAAAAAGATATTCTGCATTGTGATATCAAGCTTGAAAATATGATGGTTAAAGAAAAAAAATCGGGTGATTTTGAAGTGACATTCATCGATTTCGAGTTTGCATTACCTTTGAACGGCGCCGATTTTGTTACCTATTCGGATTTTCGCGGCACACCAGCATACGTTAGCCCGCAGCTGGTGTTGCAAAATAATGGTGTGACGATTAATTTTAAATATACACGCGCTGATGATTTATGGGCATTGAATACGGCGTTTATGGTGATTTGGGAGCAGCCATTGTTGCTGCATCAAGCAAGATATCAAGACTTAAGCCCATTCGATCGTAATTATGCTATCGGGGTTTATTTTTCAGAGTTTCCTAAGTTGATTCGTAGTGATTATTACGGGAAATTAATCACGAAAGCGATGGTCGAAGATACCAGTTTTCCGAGACCGGCAGCTAAGTTATTAGATCTTGGATTTCGATTTGAAGTCTCTCGACGGCATGCGTTTCCTGCGTTGCGTAAAGCCTGGGAGGATGCTTGCCCGCGTCCCGTGGTAAACAAGAGCAATCAAAAACATCAGAAAAAACTGCGTCGTTTAGAAAAAGATGTACGCTTGATTCAAGATGCACGCTATCAAGACAAGCTTCAACCCTTTGTGAATGAACATTTAACGAAGCTTGAGCGATTAAAACAAAAATCTAAATTAACAGCAATGGATATGCTGAAACAGCGAGGTTGGATGGCCGTTTTTGGGCAATTGTTGCAGGGGGTTGATGTGCCTGACCCTGCGTTGTTAATTAAGGTAGATTTGCCGAAACAGACAGGGTTGAAGAAGGTCTTGTCCGTATTGGGTTTGACGCACGTCACCTTGCGTTCGTTTAAGGGTGTGTTAATTGGAGCGGGTGTTATTTTGGGGATTGTTGCTATTGCAGCAGCCGTGTTAACTGCCTTGTATTTTACAGGGTTTGCAGCGTTGGCGTTGACAATATTGGGTGGAATAAAAGTCGGTTTGATGATGGGTGGGACGGGCTTAATTGGTATTTTAGGGTTGGCGTCGGTGTTGTCAGTAAAATATCGTAATCAGCCTCCGGCGGTGGAGACAGCAAAGATTGAAGAAACGGCAAAATCCACGCCGGTTGAGGTGGCTTCAAGCACACCGGTGACGATGTTGCGAAAGTTAAGCATCCATAGCCGTGAACGAATGCCATTACCGGCATCTGAGATTGAAACCGAAAAGCTGCCTCTCCAAGCTCCACCCGCTGAGGTGGATTCAACACCTAGAATGGAAGCGAAGCGTGAAACAAAAATGCGATACTAATCATTAAGTTGCAGCAATAACATCATCCATTTTCTCGACTATACTTAACAAAGAAGCGAGAAAATGGAGAAGGGTATGCCCGTTCCGGATAAGGTAGTGATTAACCCGCTCACTGTCGCGAAGGACACCCCTGAGTGGGGAATGTTAGTTCGTTTATTAAATTCTATTCACACGCAAGATTTAGTCCACCCCAAATTAGTCGCCGGTGCACCCTATTTTCTTGATGGCGAAACACAAGTCGAGCTAACCCATACCATCGTTGGATATTTCAAAACCTCACCATTTAGCCCTAATGTTCCTAAGCAAAGACGTTTCGACATTTTGCAAAACGCCGACGTGCTTGGACAAGGCGGCAGTGGTACGGTGAATAAACTCGCTGGCAAAATGGTATTAAGTGCTGATAACACGTTGACGATTAAAGTCACGGCAAAACCTAAAATTATTAAAGAGCAAGCCGTTCGGTCAACCGAAGACTTAACAAATGAAATGGAATTAATGCTAGAAGCAACACACTTAAATGCACGGCATACGCCCGTGGGTTTATTAAAACCACACGATTTTTACCACTATATGGTCATGAGGCGCTTTCCTGCACATCTTGACCAAATGATGGAATCAGAAGAAGCGATTCATGGCTCGTTAAGCTGGAGTTTAGGTGATCGATATTTATTGTCACTAAGACTGCTTGAAGCTTTAAAAACACAAATGTTTGATAAGCGAATCATACACGGTGACATTAAACCTCAAAATATATGCTTGGACGCTGATAAATTGAATGTGCGCATTATTGATGTTGGCGCCGGGAGAATAATAGGTTCAACAAAAGATAAGACGGCTTATTCTATTCATTATGAGGCACCTGAATTACTGGCAAGACATCATCCTGAGTTTAAATCAGAAAATGCAAAACGTGCGAGTGAATCATCAGATGTTTTTTCGATGGGGCGTGTGCTAGCAAGATTATGGGGTGATTGGAATTTTTTCTGGCAGCGTGGTCATGATGAGTTAATGACTGATGCTTCGCATTTAAAAAATGCTTTGAAATACGAGCAATTATTTACAGTGCCTGATTTGAAGCGCGATATGTCGGAGGATGAACAATTAGTCGTGCTTAATTTATTAAAAGAAATGACCGCAATTAATCCTGAAAAGCGCTTGAGTATCGAAGAGGCAACGAATCAATTACGTGTTTTAGAGTTTAATCATCGATTGTTGCACACCGATCCTGAAAAACGAGAAACCATGCAAGCGATATTCCCCTTGGTGAATGTTGCGCGGATGCATTATTTAGAAGCCAAAACACCGGCGCAACGATTTGCGGTATTATTTGATAGTTTAAGTGCATTATCATCGTTGCCGCAAACGCTTCAACCGGATGCTGTGCGAGAATGGAAGAACGCATTTCACGAAGATTATTACGAGGCGGCTCATACCGTTGAAGAATTAATGGCCTTAACCAAACAATTAGCTGTCAAACACGAGAAAATGACGGAAAAATATACGCAATTGATTAATCTTGTGGATGAGCTGGCATTTCCCTATCGCTTTAATCGCGCCGATGTTACGCGAGCGATCTTGCATGATTTTGATGGCGTTAAGTCAGAATTAATGCGCATGAAAAAGAAATTCACTGTTGAGGCTGATGTTGATGATTTGCGTTATTTATTAAATAAAGCGGATAAACGTTATCGTGAAGCGTTTCAACATATCAAACAAAATGCTCAGATGAGCAAAGTAGTCAGCGAGTTATTTAGCGAGGAAAAACGCGCGATTTTTTCATCACTCATGCGTGGTGATCAACCCGAGTGGGTGAGCCAGTTTAAAATGATTATTAAAAAACAATTAGAAAATATCGATGATAAAGCCATTGAAGCGAATACGGGCGTGTTAAGTGATGCTTATTCACGTCGATTGCAGGGTTGGTTGTCAATACTCGATGAGCAATCTGGAAATCAAACAGCGTGTTTAAAGCAGTTGAACAGCGCCATTGGGTCAACCTTTTCACTGTTCGGGTCAAGCGACCCTTTAAGTGTTGCCTTAAAGGGTCTGATCAAAACACAACAAAAAGAATTAACCGCCGCACCGCGTCAAAACAGACCTTCTTAAGCCTCAACACGCCATTTAATATTGCAGCCTATGCTTGGATGTTGTGCTTCATTCACAGATTTATTCGCTAAAATCGCTTCTAGTGCACTCGCTAAATCATCGCCCGTCGGTGGGATGTCATTGCCTGGGGTCGAGGCATCGAAACGTCCGCGATAAACACATTTTAAATTTTGATCAAAGACAAAAAAGTCTGGCGTGCAAGCGGCTTGGTAGGCTTTTGCGACAGATTGATCTTGATCGTATAAATACGGAAAGGAAAAGTGTTTTTGTTTTGCAAGGTCTTGCATATGCAGCGGACCATCTTGCGGATAAGTTTCAATGTCGTTGGCGCTGATCGCAATAAAGGCGATGCCTTGTGGCTGATACTGATTTGCGATTTTGACAATCGCATCTTCAATGTGTTTAACGAACGGACAATGATTGCAAATAAACATAATTACCGTTGCTGTTGATGACTTTAATTCATTCAGCGATAAATTTTTTTCGCTCACGGTATCGTATAAATAAAAGTCAGGGGCGGGGGTACCGAGTGGAATCATGTTCGACGGGGTTTTTGCCATAAGTCAGCCTATTTTAGTTGTAAAATTAGACAAATACGGTATCCTTATATGTCTTATTTTGCAAGTGGGAAGAGCCTTAGGATGAGACATTTTTTGACACGTCGCGTTAATTTGTTCGCGATTAGCGCAGGGCTGTGTTGCTCTCCAACGGTTTCATTTGCATCCGCTTTTCAGTTATTTGAGCAAGATGGGGCAACGCTTGGTAATTACCACGCAGGTTATGCAGCCGCTGCGGAAGATGCGAGTACGGCTTTTTATAATCCTGCAGGGTTGACGCGGTTTAATCACCAGCAATTTGTAATCGCTGGTGATGGTATTGTCACTAGTTTTAAATATCACGGCAATATTGCCGTGAATACGCTCAATAACAATGTTCCGCAAACCGTCACAGCACAAGGCGGTGTCGTGGGCATTGTACCAGCCTTGCATTTTGTTGCCCCTTTGAATGATCGTTTTGTTTATGGTTTGAGTGTTGATGTGCCGTTTGGCCTTCGCTCTTATTACGGCAACAGCACAATCATGCGTTATGCTTCTATGCAAACCAGTGTTCAAGTCATTGATGTTAGCCCGGCGTTGGCATTTAAAATTTCACCCCAGTGGTCGATAGGCGCAGGCCCTGATTTACAAATCATGAAAGCTAATTTTCAACAGCAAGCCGTCGTTGCTAGTGCTGATACTTACGCAGACAGTATTAATAATGTTGATGATAGTGCCTACGGTTATCACGCCGGTATTTTATATTCGCCAACGCAGCAAACACGCTATGGGTTGAGCTATCACTCGCAAGTGCGACATCATTTAACTGGCAGCAGTGAATTTTCAGGGCCATTAGCGCAATTATTGATGGGGCAAACGTTTGAATCGAATGCCACGAAAGTCAATATTACCTTGCCTGCCTATACTGCCTTCAGTGCCTATCATGAATTAAATTCGCAATATACTTTAATGGGCAGTGTGATTTATACGCAGTGGAGTTGCTTGAGAAATCTCATTTTGCAAAATGTCGCCGGTTTAGAAAATCTCACGCCAACCACAAATTTGATGATTACTGTGCCGCAATTTTTTCGTAATACCTATAATTTTGCAATTGGTTTAGAAGATAAATTAACGGATGTTGTGAAAATAAGAACAGGTTTAGGTTTCGATGAATCTCCGATACGAAATAAGTATCGGAATGTTCAATTGCCAGATAATAATCGCTATATCATCGCATTTGGCGGTCATTATCAAGCGACAAAAACCATCGGTTTAGATGTTAGCTGGAACCACCTTTTCATACGTCAGGCAAATATTAATCCGCCGCCTCAACAAACCGGTGATGAGGTGATTACCACTAACGGTTCAGTCAAAGGCGGCGCAGATGTTTATGCGATGCAAATGACGTGGGATCTTTAACCCCTCAAGATTTTAAAATCGCAATCGTATTTCCGCTGCCATGAATTTCATAGCCCCGACCAAAATTGTGAACGCTGACCACACCTGATTTATTGGCAGAAATGGCAGCGACTTTTTTGCCAGAACAATTTTTACTCATAAACACATCCACTTCACAGCCTTTGCTGCAGTAAAGATCAAGTGCTTCTTGGGGAACAACAACATTGCCGCCGGGTTGAATAATGCCTAAGGTGCCAGCGGTATTCGAGCACGGGCTTGCGCCAGCGAAACCTGTCGCGGGTTTGTCGGCATTATTGTTGATAGAAACATCTGCGTGACAAGATAAACTGAGGAGAGAACACGAGATAAAAAATGCTGACTTCATCCATTGCATAAAACAATCTCCCTGAATGATAAAAGGGTTGGTGATGCAAGCTCACCAACCCAGTCTAGCATATTTATCGCGATGCAACAGCGCTGATTGGATCGATTGTTGCGGTAAAGCCTGAGTACGTAATGTGATAGTTTGTGTCGTTGGAACCGGCTTCTAAAATACCTTTGCTAGTGTCGAACATGGCGCGGCCGATGGCAGGACCTGAGCAATCGTTTGACAAATGTATGTCAGCTTTACAATCGTGTTGATGGCTAAACCCACAAGCGGCAACCACGGCTAAAGACGGAATAGATTTTGTGCTGTGAGGTGGGGTAATGCCGTAACCACCAGGCATGGAAGAAGAGCAAAGACTGCCACTGGTGCCGGGGTTAACGGTCGAGGTAATGTACGCATTGGTGTTGTTTACAATGGTCAATGAATCCGCTAATGCGCTCATAGGGAGAGCAAGTGCGCTTAACACAACTGATAATTTAACAAACTTTTTCATGCTAAAAACTCCTATAAATTAACCAGAAAAATGAGAAGGGATAATAATTTTCAAGCCGGCGTGCAAGGAGTCATCATCGACCAAATTGGCAAGACGAATCGCAGCGGCTGAGGTTTTAAACCGTTTAGCAATTTTACTAATCGTATCGCCTTTGCGGACTTGATAGACTTTGTCATTGTCCTTTGAGGCGGTATTTCGTTTATTGCTGGCTAAGCTGTTGGTATGGGTTGGAATAACCAGTGTTTTTCCAGGTACTAATTTTTTAGTCAGCGTTAATTTATTAGAGGCTGCCAGGGATGCGGCGGTTGTGTGGAAGTGTTTGGCAATAGAAGGCAGCGTATCGTTTGGTCTGACCATATACACGGTGTCGCCAGGTGAGAGGCGATAAGTGGTTTTTGAGTTCATTGCGGTTAATACAGTTCTTGGGTCTAAAAACTTCACGCTGTTTTTCAAGCGTGTTGTTTTACTAGTGCTGCTGTTGTCGGCTAAATCAACGACAGGTGCGCTGCCATCATCTAAATAGTCTCGGTTGCGTTTTTTGCCTGAGGCAGGAATTAATAAATTTGTGCCGTGTGAAACAGATTTTTTCGCCAAATGATTTAATTTGCGAATGGCTGTGGGTGTCGTGTTGTAGCGTTTTGCAATTAAGGCTAAATCATCACCAGATTTCACACGATAATGAGACCATTGAATAGCCGTGGTATTCATTGGTGTGCGTGCAAAATTTTCTGAGAATTGTTCAACGTTCTCAATAGGGAGCACAAGTTTATAAGAGCCCTTGCTGGCCAGTGTTGAGCGACTTAAGCCCGGGTTCAGCTGTGTAATTTTCTGATAACTAATACCGGCTAAGCTTGCGGCATAACTTAAATTAATTTGGGTGCCGACATCAACTTGGCCTAAATACGGCGCGTTGCGAACGGGTGGGAAATAAACAGGATATTGATTCGGGTGGCTAATAATAGTGGCTAACGCGAGCAAGCTTGGCACGTAATCACGCGTTTGTTGTGCTAAAGGTAAGGACCAAAAGTCAGTGTCTTGCCCGTCACGAATATTGCGGCGTATGCCGGCCAGCACATTGCCTTCGCCAGTGTTATAAGCAGCAATGGCTAATAGCCAATTGCCGTCGAAGAAACTTTGTAAATAGGCTAAGTAATTTAACGCAGCGCGTGTTGAGGCAATAACATCACGTCGGCCGTCATACCACCAATCTTTCTGAATGCCTAAGCCGCTGGCTGTACCAGACATTAGCTGCCAAATGCCGGTGGCGCCGACATTGGAAGTTGCAAATGGATTGTAACCGCTTTCAATAATCGGTAAGAGAACTAACTCAGCGGGTAAGTGACGTTTTCTGACTTGTTGTAAAATGTAATAAAGATAAGGTGCCGCGCGGGTTGCAGAACGCAAAAGAAAATCTTGGTTATTCATGAACCATTCAATTTTGGCTTGAACTTGCGGATTGCTTTCATAATGATTCATGGAGAATTCATCGCGCAAGACATCCCAGAGGTTGTCTGCATTGCGGTAGCGGTCAACGTCATCGGCGAGCGATTGTTTGTGCTCAGGGCTTAAATGTAAATTGGGTTGATAGACTTGTATTCCCTCAGGGCTGGAGCCTGCGTAAACAAGACACGTAAAACTGAAAAATATTGTTCCAATGATGAAGGCGCGCCGCATCACGCTGCGCCAGATAGCATCCATTATATTAAGCACTCTCAAACCCTCACCCTGCGTCAGTTTAACATCTAACTTATTGATAGTTAATAAGTTAGATTCAATTTGCTCAGGCTAAATGACGCCTGAAGGCTATACGCCACGAATCGCTTAGGGTATATTAACAAAATTAATCGTGAGATGGAAAAGCTTTGGTGCAGCATTATCGAACTCTTCAGCATTGGAACCAATGGTTGACGAAACCCTTTTTGGGAACAGCCTTGGCGCGCGCTGAAAGAGAGGTTCTCACGAAGCTGTTGGTGAATCATTACGGCAAGCACGCGGTTTTAATTGGTGTGCCGCATCAAATGCCTTTGTTGCAAGAAACCCATTTTAGTTCACCAACACTCATTAGCCCATTGCATGCGCACGATTTAGAAAATCATGTGATTGAAAGCGATTTACACGAGTTACCCATTTTATCTGGCAGCGTTGATTTGGTTTTGTTGCCGCATACCTTAGAATTTGTAGAAAACCCCCGTCAATTATTAGCGGAAGCTTGTCGTATCATTAAACCAGAAGGCTTGATGGTGGTCATGGGTTTTAATCCCTATAGTTCCTGGGGCTTGGCGAAAAAAATGCCAACTTTCAATGCCGTGCCTTGGGGTAGGCAATTCATTGCTTCAAAACATATTCAAACCTGGATGCGATTAGCTGACTTTCAAATTGAAAGCAGCCAATCATTTTTTGTTAGACCACCGGTTGGTGATGTGAATTGGTTTGAAAAATTACATTGGATGGAAACATTATTGCATCCGTTTCCGTTTGTCGGCGCCGTCAATGTGTTAATCGGCCGCGCGAAAGTGATTCCTTTAACCCCTATTCGCATGAAATGGAAACAGCAATTAAGCGGTCTGCGTTTACCTTCAACCATTTCAACACCGATTGCAAGACAAAACGAGACATTTCAAGAATGAAACACGTTGTTATTTATACAGACGGCGCATGCCGTGGTAATCCAGGACCTGGCGGTTGGGGTGTTGTTTTGCGCTATGGGCAACATGAAAAATTATTATCCGGTGCGGAAGATCATACTACGAATAATCGTATGGAATTATTAGCCGCAATTGAAGGCTTAAATTTATTAAAAGAACCCTGCAAAATTGATTTATATACCGACTCGCAATATGTTCAAAAAGGCATTAAAGAGTGGTTAGCAGGCTGGAAAAAAAATCATTGGAAAAAATCAGATAAATCTGCCGTTAAAAATGCTGATTTATGGCAATTATTAGATGAAGCACAAACGCGCCATCAGGTTGAATGGCACTGGGTGAAAGGGCACAACGGAACGCCTGATAATGAATTAGCTGATCAATTAGCCAATCAAGCGATTGATGCGCTGTTGAAATTGGAGAACGAATAATGGCGAATCGTCAAATTGTGCTTGATACTGAAACGACGGGTTTAAAAACCGAAGATGGACATCGCATTATTGAAATTGGTTGCGTGGAGTTGGTTAACCGTCGATTTGGTCGTCATTTTCATTATTATATTAATCCGCAGCGTGAAATTGATGCAGGTGCATTAGCAGTTCACGGTATCACAAGCGAATTTTTAAGCGATAAACCTTTATTCAGCGATATTTGTAAAGAATTAATGGCGTTTATTGAAGGGGCAGAGCTCATTATTCATAATGCGCCTTTTGACGTCGGGTTTTTAAATTATGAATTGATGTTGACGCGGCAAGGGTGGAAGCCTTTGGCTGAGGTTTGTACGATTACTGATACGCTGCCGATGGCGCGTCAAATGCACGTCGGTCAACGCAATAGCTTAGATGCTTTGTGTAAACGTTATACCATTGATAATAGCAAGCGCGATTTACACGGCGCGTTAATGGACGCCAATTTATTAGCGCAAGTCTATTTAGCAATGACAGGCGGGCAGGGGAGTTTGTTTGATGAGCCGCAGCAAACCTATGCAGATCAACAACAAACGACTACTATTTCGCGCACGCAGCGATTTGAAAAGATTGAATTGCCCGTCCAATTAGCCACGGCAGAAGAGATTGCCGAACATGATCAATATTTGGCAAAAATGGCTCAAAAAGGAAAATGTGTTTGGAATGAGGGAATTAACGAGAGGGCCTAGACGCCATCTGAAATTCCAGCTACTATTCACACCTCGCAAATATAGGGTATATTTGTGTCGATACGGAGAGATGGCTGAGCGGTTTAAAGCGGCGGTCTTGAAAACCGTTGAGTCCTTTGGGCTCCGGGGGTTCGAATCCCTCTCTCTCCGCCATGATTCGTCAATGCAGGGGACGACCATTGATTAAAGTTCTGTTAGTTGATGATCACGAGCTGGTTCGCTTGGGTATCAAACGCCTTTTACAAGATATTCACGGTTTTAAAATTGTGGGTGAGGCGGGCTCAGGGGAAGAAGCTGTTTTGCTGGCTAAGGAATTAATGCCAGACGTGGTTGTGATGGATGTTCAAATGCCTGGGATTGGTGGCTTAGAAGCAACACGCAAAATGCTTAGACATAATCCTGACATAAAAATTCTTGCTTTAACGGTTTATGAAGATGAACCCTATCCTTCTCGTTTACTACAAGCAGGGGCTTCTGGTTATATTACGAAAGGCTGTGATCCTGAAGAAATGATTCGCGCTATTCGTACCATTCATTCGGGTCAGCGCTATATTAGCCCTGGCATTGCGCAGCAAATTGCGATTAAACGCTTCACAAAAGGCGAAGAGTCGCCTTTAGACATTTTGTCTGAACGTGAATTGCAAATTATGCTCATGATTACGCAAGGTCAAAAAGTACAAGATATTTCCAAAAAATTGTGTCTTAGTCCTAAAACGGTGAATAGTTATCGTTATCGCATTTTTGAAAAGTTAGCAATCAAAAGCGATGTTGAATTAACACTGATGGCTGTTCGATTAGGTATGATTGAAGGAACTAAATCCGAAGCTGAGTAATAACTGTGCGTAATATTGATGCTTTCCTAGCGAATGTTACTGCCCTTCCCGGTGTTTACCAAATGCGGGATCAAAGCGGCACGGTTATTTATGTTGGAAAAGCCAAAAATCTAAAAAAACGATTATCTTCTTATTTTTCCAAACAAGCGAAAGATCCAAAAACGCTTTCATTAGTTCAGCAGATTGCTGACATTGATATTACGGTCACGAGTTCTGAAAATGAAGCGGTCATTTTAGAATGTAATTTAATTAAAAAACATCGTCCGCGTTATAATGTATTATTGCGTGATGATAAAAGCTATCCGTATATTGCCTTAACAACACAACACCCCTATCCGAGGTTAGAAAGTTATCGCGGCAATCGGCGCAAAGAAGGCGCCTCTTTCGGACCCTATCCGAGCGGGCTTGCCGTTCGCGAGGCCATGCAAACCCTGCAAAAAATTTTCAAACTTCGTACTTGCCGTGATACGTATTTCGCCTCACGATCACGCCCGTGTTTACTTTATCAAATTGGGCGATGTACAGCGCCTTGTGTCGATTATGTTTCAAAAGAAGCCTATGCCGAACAAGTTCAGCTGGCGATGACTTTTCTTGAAGGGAAGGCTAGTAAAGTCATTACTATTTTAACATCGCAAATGGAAGCAGCCTCTGCCAATTTAGATTATGAAACCGCAGCCTTATTGCGTGATCAGTTGGCTCGTCTTCGTCAATTGCAAGATAAGCAATATGTGAGTATGCCAGGCGGTGAGGCGGATATCATTGGCTGTGCTTTTTCCGCAGGCATTTGTTGCATACAATTATTGACCGTGCGTGAAGGTAAAATATTAACAAGTCGAACTTATTTCCCGAGCGTGCCTGCTGGTGCGCAAGTCAGTGAAATTATTTCTGCCTTTATTTCGCAGCATTATTTACGCGATGAAAACCATTACGGGCGCATCCCGAAAGAAATTATTACGCCGGTTGAGGTTGATGAACTGGCGATGTTGGCGCAGGTGTTAAGTAATGCGATCTCGCATCGTGTGCAGGTACACACACCAAAGCGCGGGGCAAAAATTAAGTGGCGTGAGATGGCTCAGCAAAGCGCGACACAGTCGTTAGCTGCGCATTTATTAAGCCATGCGAATATGCAAGCGCGCATGAAGGCTTTATGTAAAGTGTTAGGCTTGAAAAAAGCGCCGCATCGGTTGGTGTGTTTTGATATTAGTCATAGCATGGGTGAAGCAACAACGGCTTCGTGTGTGGTGTTTGATCATGCGGGGCCCGTGCGAGCGGAGTATCGACGTTTCAATATTGAAGGGATAAAGGGTGGTGATGATGTTGCTGCTATGCGTGCGGCGTTGACGCGTCGCTTTAAACGTGTGGTGAGTGGCGAAGCAGTGTTGCCTGATGTTTTATTCATTGATGGTGGTATGACGCAGTTAAATGCGGCAAATGCGGTGATGCAAACACTGGGTTTGGAAAAAGTGTTATTGGTTGGTATTTCAAAAGGGCCAGGACGCAAAGCGGGGTTTGAAACTTTGCATCGGCTAGGTATGCTGCCTGTGCATTTACCGGCAGATGATTTAGCTTTACATTTCATTCAGCAAATTCGTGATGAGGCGCATCGATTTGCGATTGTTGGGCATCGAGCAAGGCGAGATAAAGCAAGAACGACCTCGCAACTCGAATTGATTCCTGGCATTGGTTCAAAAAAACGCAGAGCTTTATTGCGTTATTTTGGTGGTATTCAAGGTGTGGCTCGTGCTAGTCTTGACGAATTGGTAAAGGTGGCGGGTATTAGTCGCCCATTAGCAGAACGGATATTTGCAGTATTTCATGACACAACAATCTGATCAATTATTTAGCTGGCCCAATATACTGACGTTTGCACGCATCAGCGCAGTTCCTTTGATGGTCTTATTTTATTACTTGCCTGTTTCGTGGTCACACGCGGCAGCGGCGTTGACCTTTGCTTTTGCAGGTTTCACAGACTGGCTAGACGGCTATTTAGCGCGCTATTTAAAACAGTCAACAAAACTGGGGGCGTTTCTTGACCCAGTCGCTGATAAATTAATGGTTTCAACGGCTTTAATTATTTTGGTGGCACAACCAACGTTTCAATTCGTGAGTACAACGGCTGCTTTGGTTGTCATTCCGACAGCCGTGATTACGGTGCCCGCCGCGATTATTGTGGGGCGTGAAATCATTGTGTCTGCCTTGCGCGAGTGGATGGCAGAAGTCGGTAAGCGACAACGTGTGGCTGTATCGAGTATGGGGAAAGTTAAAACAGCACTGCAAATGGGTGCATTAGTCATTTTACTTTATTGTGATAATGCAAGCCCAGCCCGGTGGGTGTTTTTAGGGTTGGTGTTGTTGTACGTGGCCGTGGTGCTTACCATTTGGTCAATGTGTATTTATCTCAAAGCCGCTTGGCAGCAATTAATTTCAGAATAATGAAAAAATTTTAATAAAACGCTTGACATAGCGCGCGTTGGCGTTAGAATTGGCGCCATTGATAACGCTTGTTTTGTTTGAGATAACAACAAGTTGTTGAGTGCGGGAATAGCTCAGTTGGTAGAGCACAACCTTGCCAAGGTTGGGGTCGCGAGTTCGAGTCTCGTTTCCCGCTCCAGAGTTAGTAAAGCTGGCGTTGTAGAAAGAAACGTCGGAGAAAAGGTAAGCGGCTGGGTGGCAGAGTGGTTATGCAGCGGCCTGCAAAGCCGTGGACGCCGGTTCGATTCCGACCCCAGCCTGATCTTTTCGTTAATGGTTTTATTCGCGTCTAAAATGCCCGGGTGGCGGAACTGGTAGACGCAAGGGACTTAAAATCCCTCGGGATCTGATCCCGTGCCGGTTCGATTCCGGCCTCGGGCATGAAAATTTGATAAGCAGGCTTTTCAATGACATTCGTTGTAACTGAGAAGTGCATTCGATGCAAATACACTGATTGTGTGGAAGTCTGCCCTGTCGATTGTTTCTATGAAGGCCCTAATTTCCTCGTTATTAATCCTGATGAATGTATAGACTGTGCGCTCTGTGAACCAGAATGTCCGGTGAATGCTATTTATTCAGAAGATGATTTGCCTGCAACCATGCAGCCTTTCATGGCCTTGAACGCTGAATTAGCGGAAAAGTGGCCGAATATTACTCGTCGTAAGGATGCGCCTGCGGATGCAGATGCTTGGAAGGATGCTGAAAACAAACTTCCCTATCTCGAGAAAGAATGGCCAACCGATTGAATATTCTTGCCCTAGAAACATCAACTTCTGCTTGCAGCGTTGCTCTCATTCAAGTCACATCTGAGGGTGAAACGATAACGCACTTCGATCACCGCATTGCCCCGAAACAACACACCCAAATTTTATTACCCATGATAGATGCCTTACTTGCCAAGGCTGCATTAATGCTAAGCGATTTGCACGGCATTGCGCTTGGTATTGGGCCTGGCAGTTTTACGGGTTGCCGCTTGGCGGTTAGCACCGCAAAAGGCTTGGCAATGCTGCATCACATTCCTTTATTGCCGGTTTCATCGATAGCAGCGCTTTGCCAAACGGCGTATGCAAAATCGGGCGAAAAGAAATTTTTAGTGTCTCTTGATGCCAAAACACAGCAAGTTTATTTTGCCGGATACGAAATCAATGCAGCCGGCTTAGCCGTTTGTGTTATTCCTGAGCAATGTGCAGGGGTGCCGGCTGTAAATGTACCTAAAGACAACGATTGGGTGGGCATTGGAGATGGTTGGGCGGGTTTGCCTGCACCGGTGCGTATGCTAGAAGGGCTTTATCCTGAAGCAGTTTTTGTCGCGCAACTTGGCTTAGCCGATCTCAAACTAGGGAAAACCACCCAGCTTGAAGACTTATCGCCCGATTATGGGCGAGATTATTCTTAGTCTTGTATCGATTTTTAGCGAAAATAAGATAAAAATTTTATAGAATGAAATCAATTAACACCAAATCTGGAGCAAAGAGACAATGAGCAGCCTGAAGAATGGCGAGTTTCACGCAATGATGACTCAAATTCAAGACCAAATTAGGCAAACCGAAAAAGGGGCGGGAGTTGAGTTATTAGTCACTTTCGTGCCGAGATTCTTTTCTGCTTGCTCCACAGAAGAATTAAGAGCCCGCTCCATTGATGAGCTCACAGCCATTGTGAAGACCGAATGGGCGTTTATTCAAGGTCGTGAACCTGGTAAAACAAAAATTCGTATTTTTAACCCTGAAGCCACAAAAGAAGGTTGGCATTCTGGGCATAGCGTGATTTTGCTTTCAAATGACGATATTCCCTTCGTCGTTGATTCAACGCGTATGGTAATTAATCAACACGGCTATCAAATTCATTTCATTGTTCACTTTGGCGGTTTGAAGGTGAAACGAGATGCAGCGGCGAAAATTACTGAGATTCTCCCCATCGGTAAAAATGAAAATGGTTCAGCAACGACTGAAGCACCTATTTACATTGAGATTGATCGTTTGCCAGACGAGCAAGCAAGAGAAGCCTTAGAAACTGACATTATGCGTGTGATGGAAGATGTGCGTCTTTCCGTGACTGACTGGCGCAAGATGGTTAAGCGTGCAGAAGATTGCTTGGTTGAACTTGAAAGTATGAAAGCCGTCTCGGATGAAGAAGACCTCGAAGAGTCCCGCGCATTCTTACGCTGGATGATTAACAATAATTTTACCTTCTTGGGGGCGAGAGATTATAAATTAATTGGTGATGGTTCAAACCGTGCCTTGCAAATTATTCCAGGCTCAGGTTTGGGTGTATTGCGTGATGAATCGACCAGTGCAATTTCTAAAACCTATGCAGAAATGCCACCCCAAGCGCGAAAAATGGCGCTTTCTAAAAATGTGTTAATCATCGCAAAAACTAATACGCTCTCAACGGTGCATCGTCACACGTATACTGACTATGTCGGTGTTAAGCGCTTTAATGAAAAAGGTGAGCTCATTGGCGAGCGTCGTTTTATTGGCTTATATACATCCACGGCATATAACTCGTCGCCGCGTCAAATTCCTTTCTTGCGACATAAAGTGAATAAAGTTTTAGAAGATTTAAATTATCCACTGGATAGCCACGATGGGAAAGAGGCTGTTAACGTGTTAGAAACGCTGCCACGTGATGATTTATTCCAAGCATCCCACGATGAATTGCTAGAAATAACGACAGGCATTATTCAATTAAAAGAACGCAAGCAAATACGTTTATTTATACGTAAAGATGCTTATAACCGGTATGTAACGTGTTTGGTTTATGTGCCGCGTGAAATTTTTACGACAGATTTAGCTTTGGGGATGCAGCAAATTTTAATGTCGCAGTTGCAAGGTGTTTCGTGCTCGTTTAACACCTCGTTCACTGATTCTATTTTAGCGCGTATCCATTTTCATATTCGTATTGATCCTAAAGAAACGATTGAATTTGATATTCCCAATATCGAGCATCAATTGCGTGTGATTTCGCGTTCTTGGTCTGATGAGTTGAAAGATCAATTGTCAGCTCATTTCGATGAAGCAACTGCCCTGAAATATTTCAGTAAATATCACAAGGCATTTTCTGCGAGTTACTTGGAAAGCTATTCGCCGACAACAGCGATTGAAGATATTGTTAAATTAGAATCATTGAGTGATTCTAATCCATTAGGTGTATTGTTTGCTCACCGCCCTGAAAAGAAAACATTGAGCTTAAAATTGTTTCATCGTGATGGGAATATTGTTCTCTCTGATGTATTACCGATTCTTGAGCAGATGGGCTTGCGCGTGATTGGCGAGCAACCACACGAAATTCGTTTTCGCGATGGTACAAAAGTTAAAATTAACGACTTTGATTTAACCTTAACCTCTGCAAAAACCATTGATACCGTTGCATTAAAAGATGTTTTCTTTGATGCGTTTAAACAAATATGGTTTGGGAATGTAGAAAGCGATGGTTTCAACCGTTTAATTTTAGAAGCCAATTTAACGTGGCAAGAAACCGCGATGTTGCGTGCCTATACAAAATTCTTGAAACAAATTGGATTTACCTTCAGCCAAACCTATATTGAACAAGCTTTGGTAATGAATGCTGAAATCACCCGCGCCTTAGTGCAGTTGTTTGATCTTCGCTTTAACCCTAATCGTGCCCATGAAAACACAGATGTGCAAGATGTCGTGTTATACATCGAGCAAATGCTCGATTCTGTGAAAAGCTTAGATGAAGATAGAATTCTACGTCGTTTATTAGAAGTGATTTTAGCGACCCTGCGCACAAATTATTATCAGCTTGATGAGCACGGCGCTGCGAAGTCTTACTTATCATTTAAATTAGACCCAGCATTAATTTCTGAAATGCCGCTACCCAGACCGAAATTCATTATTTTCGTTTATTCACCGCGTACTGAAGGCGTGCATTTACGCTCGGGTAAAGTAGCCCGTGGTGGTTTGCGTTGGTCTGATCGCCGAGAAGATTTCTATACTGAAGTGTTGGGCTTGATGAAAGCGCAGAAAGTAAAAAACACCGTGATTGTGCCTGAAGGTGCGAAAGGGGGGTTTGTACTTAAGCGCGCTGATTTGGCGAATTTAAGCCGTGAAGAATTGCAACAAGAAGCCATTGCCTGCTACACCTTGTTTATTTCAGGCATGTTAGACATTACTGATAATATTGTTGATGGTAAAATTGTGCCGCCGGTAAATGTGGTGCGACAAGATGAAGACGATCCTTATTTGGTTGTGGCGGCCGATAAAGGAACCGCAACGTTCTCAGACATTGCAAATGGCATCGCAAAGCAATATGGTTTCTGGCTGGATGATGCCTTTGCCTCGGGTGGTTCTGTCGGTTACGACCATAAGAAAATGGGGATTACCTCGCGTGGTGTTTGGGTGTGTACGAAACGTCATTTCCGCGAATTAGACATTAACCCTGAAACTGATGATTTCACGGTGGTGGGTATTGGTGACATGGCAGGAGACGTTTTTGGTAACGGATTGTTAATGTCTAACCATGCAAAATTATTAGCGGCATTTAATCACATCCATATTTTCATTGATCCAAACCCAGACCCGGCAAAAAGCTATGAAGAGCGTAAACGCTTATTTAATTTGCCGCGTTCAGCATGGTCTGATTATAACCCTGAATTAATTTCAGCGGGTGGTGGTGTATTTAGTCGTTCAGCCAAATCGATCAAGTTAACGTCTGAAATTAAAGAAGCTTTGGCGATCAAAGAAGACAGTTTGGCACCGAACGAATTAATTCGTGCCATTTTGAAAGCGCCCGTTGATTTAATTTGGAACGGCGGTATTGGAACGTTTGTGAAAGCCACGACCGAAACCCATGCCGATGCCGGTGATAGAACCAATGATGCCATACGCTTAGATGCGCCTGAATTGCGCGCACGTGTGATTGCAGAGGGGGGTAACTTAGGTTTAACCCAAGCGGCACGTATTGAATATGCACTAAATGGCGGGGTAGTTAACACCGACTTTATCGATAATTCGGCTGGCGTAGATTGTTCAGACCACGAAGTCAATATTAAAATTTTACTGAATAGTATGGTTGCCAGTGGTGAAATGACGCTGGATCAGCGTAATAAACTGCTAGAGAAAATGACGAATGAAGTTGCTGAATTAGTTTTGCTTGATAATGCAGAACAATCGCAAATGCTAAGCTTAGAGTCGATGGTTGCGCAGCAGAGCATGGATTTATTCGCACAGTTTATGACAGATTTAGAAAAAGCCGGTCGTTTAGATCGTGCGATTGAAGGTTTGCCTAACGATAAAATGATGTTAGAGCGTAAAGTGAATAACAAACCACTCACGCGTCCTGAAATTGCAATGTTGTTGGCTTATAGCAAGATGTGTTTAAAACAAGATATTTTAAACTCGTCTGTTTCTGAAGATGCATTCTTCGATAAATATTTATTAACGGCATTCCCTAAAGTTTTGGGTGATAAATATTACGAGCAGATGAAACAGCATAGTCTGCGTCGTGAAATTGTATCCACGCAATTATGTAAAGCGATTAGCGACCGTATGGGTGTTTATTTCGTTGATCGTTTGAATCGTGAAACAGGTGCATCGGTTGAGTTTATCATTCGGGCATATTCTGTTGCTGAAACGATTTTTGATTTAGAGTCAGTCTGGGCTGATATTGCGGCACTCGATTATAAAATTGATTCGCACACGCAATATCGCATGATGCTTCATTTATATTATCTCATTCGTCGTGCAACGCGTTGGTTCTTGCGCAATCGCATGGAAAATTTAGATATTGAAGCTTCAGTTGCAACCTTCAAGCCGGCGATTGAATCGCTGATGCAATCTTTACCGAGCTTGTTAGATGGCCCAGATAAAGAAGCGTATGACGCGGTGATCGAGCAATACAGTTTAGACAATGTGCCAAAAGCCTTGGCGAAACGCATTGCGAATTACAGCGCAATGTATACCTCACTTGATATTATCGAAGCGTCACTTGCGAAGCAATTACCGCTAGACCAAGTCGCGAAAACATACTATGCCTTGGGTAATCATCTGGAATTAAATTGGTTGCGTGGCTTAATGAATGATTACGTTGTTCAAAACCAGTGGGATGAATTAGCGCGCGCAGGTTTTCGTGATGACTTAGACCGCGTGCAGCGTGAGTTAAGCGTAAGAGTGTTATCAGCCCCAGCAACGAACGGTAAAGAGGTCGCCTTAAAAGAACGTATCGAAAGTTGGGTTGATTCTTACAAGTTCTTATTGATTCGTTGGCAGAAATTAATGGCTGATATTCATGCAAGTGAAACGGTCGGGTTTGTCACATACTCTGTCGTCTTGCGCGAACTGTTCGATTTTGCGCATGCACAAGCAGGCTAGGAGAAAATAATGCGAACAGTGAATGTCGCGATTGTCGGTGCAACAGGCTTGGTGGGGTCAACTTTACTTCAATTATTTGAAGAAAATAAACTGCCCATCCAACATCTTTATGTGTTAGCAAGCCAACAATCAGCAGGGAAAACACTCACGTATAAACATCAAACGCTTGAAATTGAAGATTTGGCGGCGTTTGATTTTTCGCAAACGCAAATTGCTTTTTTTTGTGTGAGTAATGAGTTGGCGGCACAGTATGCACCGATTGCTGCGGCTGCAGGGAATATTGTCATCGATAAAAGCAGTCATTTTCGCAATCAGGCTGACATTCCATTAATCGTCCCTGAGGTGAATGCAGGGGCTTTATCAACGCTAAAACCACACAATATTATTGCAAATCCAAATTGCACAACAATACCCGCGGCTGTCGTGATGAAGCCTATTTTTGATGCGGTCGGTATTGCGCGTGTGAATATTGCAACGTATCAGTCTGTATCAGGGACGGGTAAAGAAGCCGTGCAAGAATTGCGGGTGCAATCATTGCAAGTATTAAACGGTCAACCCATCAAAACCGAAGTGTATCCACAGCAAATTGCATTCAACGTGCTACCGCATATTGATAGCTTCGAAGACAATGGTTATACCCGCGAAGAAATGAAAATGGTATGGGAATTAAAGAAAATTTTTAATGAACCGAGTTTATCTATTAACCCTACCGCTGTTCGTGTGCCCGTGTTTTGCGGACATGCAGCGGCATTACACATTGAAACGCGCGATAAAATTTCAGCAAAACAAGTTGAAAGTTTATTAAAAACAGCGCTAGGCGTGCATTTGGTTAACGGAGATTTACCTTATCCAACTCCTGCGCATGATGCTGCTGGACGTGATGAGGTGTTTGTGGGGCGTGTCCGCGAAGACATTTCACACCCCAATGGCATTAACTTGTGGGTCACGGCTGATAATTTACGCAAAGGTGCTGCATTAAACGCCGTTCAGATTGCAAATCACTTGATTAAGGATTATCTATGAACTTGTTATCGATAATTTTAAAAAGCTATTCTCATATTATTTTGGCGATAAGCGCTATTTCATTAATCGTATTTTCATTAGGCTTGCGGGTTATTTTGAAGCCAGCGCGTGCGCGCGATCAACAATCATTAGACGATTTAAACGCGATTGCAGGCGATGATGTGCATGCAACGCAATTAGATTTAGCGCGTGCATATCTTGAAACCGGGAATGCAGCATTGGCCAAATCTATTCTAAAATCGGTTGCTAAGCTGGGTAGTGCAAAACAGCGCGAAGAAGCAAAGCGTCTCTTGAGGTTATAAAGTGTTATGAAACGAATTGCGCTTGGTATTGAATACGATGGTCATGGTTTTTCTGGGTTTCAAGCGCAACGCGATATGCTAACGATTCAAGGGGCATTGCAAGATGCCATTTCTAAAATTGCGAATGAACCTATTTTTGTACATTGCGCGGGTCGAACCGATGCCGGTGTGCATGCTACAGGGCAAGTCATTCATTTTGATTCGAATGCTAAACGTCACATGGATGCGTGGGTGTGGGGAGTAAATACTCATTTACCTTCTGGCATTGTGGTGCGTTGGGCAAGACATGTTGATTATTCTTTCCACGCGCGATTTAAAGCAACATCGCGGCGTTACCGTTACATTATTTTCAATAACCCTATTCGACCGGCCATTTGGCATTCGCGGGTGAGTTGGCATTATTATCCGTTAAACGTTGATAAAATGCGTGAAGCCGCGAAATGTTTAATGGGAGAACACGATTTTACATCCTTCCGATCCTCTCAATGTAATGCCAAAACAGCCAACCGACGTATTCTAGATTTTCAGATCGAAAGACGCGGCGATTATGTGATTTTTGAAATTGAAGCGAATGCCTTTTTACACCATATGGTGAGGAATATTGCGGGGTCTTTAATGAAAGTTGGCTCAGGGCTCCGACCCATTGAATGGATGCAGGCAGTTTTGGAGGGTTGTAGCCGTAAAATTGCCGGGGAAACCGCGCCAGCCGAGGGGTTGACCTTGATACAGGTGAAGTACCCTGAACCCTATACATTTCCCGTGCCTGATGGATTATTTCTGGTATAATCTTGCTCATTATAAAGAAAGGTAGAGAAGCGAATGAGTTGGTTTAAAAAATTATTACCTTCACGCATCCGAACCGCGGTGAGTGATAAAAAAGGTATCCCTGAGGGGCTGTGGTCTAAGTGCGAATTGTGTCAATCCGTTTTGTATCGTTCTGAATTAGAAAGAAATTTAGACGTTTGTCCAAAATGCGATTATCACGGCCGATTGTCCGCCCGCAAACGAATTGATTATTTTTTAGACAAATCTCCCATGGTTGAAATTGGTGCCGATGTGGTGCCTGTAGACCGTTTGAAGTTCCGCGACTTGAAGAAATATAAAGACCGCCTCTCGGCTGCCCAGTCTAGCACTGGCGAAAAAGAGGCCATGGTTGTCATGCGCGGGGAATTATTGCGCATGCCCGTTATTGTGGCAGCCTTTGAATATGGCTTTATTGGCGGCTCTATGGGTGCCGGTGTGGGTGAGCGTTTTGTGCGTGGGGTGAATGCCGCGATTGAACAGCGTACTCCCTTTATTTGTTTTTCAGCCAGCGGTGGCGCGCGTATGCAAGAAGCATTGTTGTCTTTAATGCAAATGGCGAAAGTGAGTGCAGCGCTTGCACGTTTATCAGAACAAGGCTTACCTTTCATTTCAATTTTAACTGACCCCACGATGGGCGGGGTATCTGCCAGCTTGGCAATGTTAGGTGATATTATTGCTGCTGAACCCAATGCTTTAATTGGCTTTGCAGGTCCGCGCGTGATTGAGCAAACTGTTCGCGAGAAATTGCCTGAAGGTTTTCAACGCAGTGAATTTCTCTTGAAAAAAGGTGCGATAGACCTGATTATTCACCGTAGTGATTTGCGTGACACGATTGCGCGCTTATTATCGAAATTAACCAAGCAACCGCTACAGGTTGTTCATCAACGCTAAGGGAGAGAGCATCGATGGAGAGCAAAACCAAACATCGGATTTTAGGTGTATTAGTGATTATTGGCTTGGGTGTATTAGCTTATCCCTTGCTGCAAAGCGGCGATGAAGTGCCGAGCGAGAAAGTGTTGGTGAAGGCGCCGCCTTTTCCTGATCAATCGACGCCGACGCCTGATGCACCCGTTTCTGCAGTGGCACCGGTTGATAACACCTCTTTGCCCAGTTCACAAGCGGAACCTTTACCAGATACCCCTGAATCCATTACACCGTCTGCAGGCCAAGCAACGAGTGATGATGAAGGCATGCAACAGCAACCTGATGACACCATTAACAGTGCTAATCAACCGAATGTCGTCAACGTGAAAGCGCCGGCGCTTTCTACTGTACCGACACCCGATTTACCAGCAGCGGCAACCAAGCCTGTCGAAAGTTCAGCGCCTGTGCCTGAACCAAAAGCTGCGCCCGCACCTGCAACAGAGGGTGGCGATAAAGTCAGTTTATCTGATACGCCAAAACCGGTGAAAGCTGTGCATGCGCAAGCGAAAACAGTTGCAAAGAAATTAGCGAAAGTCGCTGTGCCTGCAAAAACGCTCGCGAGCGCGACGGCTACGGCGTTGAATTTGCCAAAACACGATGATAACAACGGGTTATTAAAGTTGAATCAGGCCGTGTGGGTAATTCAAGTGGGGAGTTTTGAGAGTAAAACCAAAGCGCTTCAGTTTGTGAATTCACTCCGTGAAAATGGTTATCGTGCGTTTATTCAATCTGTGCCGAGTAGTGAAGGTGATACAACGCAAGTGTTTGTTGGTCCTGAAAATCGTCAACAACTTGCTCGCTCTTTGGCTGCGCAGTTGAACACGGATATGAACGTGAAAGGGATTGTGGTGAGTTACCAACCGTTTGTGTTGTAGATTGTTTTAAAAGCTTTTAAGGTTGGCGGATTACGGTTTGCAAAAAACGCAAACCTAATCACGCCCTACGCTACGTTGTTGTATTGTGTTAACGCGAACTAAATATCCAACGATTCTTTTTTCCCATCTTCATACCAAACAAAAACGTGTCCGCCATCGTGCCATGCTGGTAAGACATGACGGGTAGCGGGTTGGTTATGCAAGAGAAAGGTGTGTGTTGCGGGGCGGTGTGTATGACCGTGAATTAAATATAAAACCTTATGTTTTAGCATTACCGATTCAACAGCCGATTGCGTGACATCTAAAATTTCTTTTTTCACCTGCTGGGTATGTCGCATGCTTTTCCCGCGAAAATGATTTGCAATTTTCCTTCGCAAACACAAAGGCAAACTTAAATAAATAAACCGATTCAATTTGTTATAGGCAAATTTTCGTGCTTTTAAATATGCAACATCTTCCGTGCATAAAGTATCACCGTGCATTAACAGCACGGGCGTACCATAAAGCGAAATTTTATGTTCTTCTGGCAGAATTTCACAACCCGTCTCACGCGTAAACCGTTTACCCATCAAAAAATCACGGTTCCCGTGTTGAAAATAGAGTTTAATGCCTTGTAACGATAATTTTTTTAAACCGGTTTTCATTGCCGCATAAAACGCATTGTTATCATCATCACCTATCCACGACTCCACCAAGTCACCCAAAATATAAACAGCATCAGTGGATTGATCGAGGCTGTTAATTAATTTAAAAAACGGTACCGCCGAGGCGGGGTGCGCCGGGTCAAGATGTAAGTCTGAGATAAATAAGGTTTTTTGCATGCACAATTGTAACTCGGTTGCGTGTATAATTAAAGATAGGGAATAAGAAAGGAGGTCGTCATGACGTTACTGACTAACCCAGATCAATCAGTACTTTGGCGTGACCTTATTCAAGGTGCTGAGGCTCGCTCCGACATTCACCTGCCACTCCACTTAGAAAACTATCTCACACAATTAGTTTGCCGTTTTGTCACACACCCTGATATTTCTCATAAAATCATGGGGATAGAATGGATTTCTGCGATGAAAAACCGTGAGGCTGACGCCCTCATCCAGGTTGGTGATGAGTGTTTATTGCTGGCAGGATTATTTCCGCAACATCTCACCAGGCGTTCCTTAAACTTGAATTATTTCATTAAGTTAGGCCAATCAGCTTATGGGGCACTTTCTTTACATACCCACGATTTATATGAAGGCCTATCTCGCCAATTTGTTGTTTTAACAGATGTTTTATTCTATGTGCGGGAATCTGCCGTGCTATCTCCCTACGATGCTTATTGTCGTGCTCGTGATATCGGCAGTGAGCATGCGCTGCGTATTTTATCAACCTACGAAGGAATTGCCCCTTTCCGACGTCGATAATGCTAACAATCATTGAGTTAAAGCGTCTAAACCCCTAAAATAGCCTAACGTTATTTGGGAGAAACTCTTTATGCGTTTAATCTTGCTCGGCGCGCCAGGCGCAGGAAAGGGCACACAAGCGAAATTAATTACCGAAGCTTGCGGCATTCCAGCTATTTCAACCGGCGATATTTTACGCGATGCAATCCGCCGGGAAACCAAATTAGGGTTGCAAGTCAAAGAAATCGTTGAAAGCGGACAATTAGTGCCTGATGCTTTAGTGACAGCTTTGGTTGCTGAAAGGATTAGCGAACCCGATTGCCAAAACGGGTTTTTATTAGATGGTTATCCTCGAACGGTTGCGCAAGCAGAATCGTTACAGCAATTAACCGAACTCGATTACGTGATTGATATTGATGTGCCAGATGAAGAAATTATCAAGCGCTTAACCGGTCGTCGAATTCACCCTGCTTCAGGTCGTATTTATCATGTCGTTAATCAGCCACCCAAAGTTGCAGACAAAGACGATGAAACGGGCGAACCACTCATACAGCGTAAAGACGATAGCGAAGAAACCGTTAGAAAGCGTTTAGCGGTTTATCACGAGCAAACCAGCCCATTAAAATTATTTTATCAGCATTACCCTGAAAAAGACGAAGAGCGTTCTCCAACTTATATTCGTCTGGATGGAACAGCCGATATTAAAACACTAAATCAATCATTATTGGATATTTTAAAACTTAATAAGAAGGGATGATCTGTGGCTAAATTATTGTTAAAAATTTTATTGCTGAGCTTTGTTGCGACAATATTGCCAGTATACGCAGCCGATCAAGCAGATGTGACAGGATATTGGCGCACGATTGATGATGTAACGGGTAAACCTAAAGCCATTATTAATATTACACGTGCAGACGACAATTCCTTGCGCGGTCAAATTTTGAAAATTTATCCTCGTCCAGGATACGACCAAAATGAAGTTTGTGCGGCCTGTCAAGGTAACAAACATAACCAGCGCATTGTCGGTATGTTTGTGATGGATAAACTCAAGGCTGATGCAAAAAATCAAGGTCGGTATATTAACGGCAATATTTTAGACCCCATGAATGGTAAAACCTATCACTGTAATGTGTTGATGACGGGCAAAGGCCAGCAATTGGAAGTGCGTGGGTATATTGGTATTCCGTTATTTGGCCGTACTCAGACTTGGGTGCGCGTTCCCACGCTTAGCTAGCGCATTTTCACGATTGATTAAAAATTCACAATGCCTCATACTATAAAGTAATTGTCTGCAAGGATGCAGTATGGGGAAAATTGGCGCTAACTTCGATGCTGGGTCACAATCCTTAGTGTGTTCCGAGGATTGGGATATATTGCATCTTCCCGTCATTCAGCGACTCCTAAAGTCCATTTCCTGGCCACAGCAAGGCAAAGTGATCATTAATGGTCAGTCCATCCAAAAACTTGATAGCGCCGGCGCTTGGCTTATTGGGTCTCAAGTAAAATCGCTACAAAGCCAAGGTTTAACCGTTGAATTGACAGCTTTTGATGAAGAGCATCAAATGCTGGTCGATATTGTTTCTTCACATTTGTCGCAAATTGCAGATGCGCCGGTCGTTAAAAAACCTTCTTCGTTAGCGCGTGTGGGTCGTCAAACAGTAAGCGGTTTAAGCGAGTTCACGCATTATCTATCTTTTCTAGGCTTGCTGGCTTTAGAAGCCAAACGTGTTTTATTGAACCCGTTTAAATTGCGTTTTAGTGCTTACATTGCGGTCATCTTCAGAACTGGCGTACAAGCACTGCCTATCATCGCATTGCTTTCATTCATGATTGGCATTGTCATTACTTATCAAATGGGTTTGCAATTAAAAAATTACGGCGCGAATATTTTTATCGTCGACCTATTAGGGCTTTCAGTTTTACGTGAATTCGGACCACTCATTACTGCTATTATGGTGGCGGGTCGAACGGGGTCTGCGTTTACTGCACAACTCGGAATGATGAAATTAAATCAAGAGATTGATGCGCTTGATACCTTGGGGGTTACGCCCACCGCTTTATTATTATTGCCGCGTTTAATTGGATTAATGATTGCCTTGCCTTTAATCACGATGTGGGCTGATGCCTTTGGTGTGCTTGGTGGTATGGTTATGTCAAATAATATGTTGAGTATTACTTGGTATGATTTCTTGCATCGTTTTCCCACGGTTATTCCATTAAGTGCTTTTTTAACGGGTTTAGGTAAAACGCCCATTTTTGCAATCATTATTGCGAGTATTGGCTGTTTCCAAGGCATGCGCGTGATGGGTAGTGCTGATAGCGTTGGGCAAAATACCACACGAAGTGTCGTGTTATCGATCTTTTTTATTATTGTTGCCGATGCGATTTTCTCAGTCTTATTTAGTAAGTTTAAATTATGACAACAGACATCGTCATTAAAATTG
The DNA here is from genome assembly GCA_965653045.1 of uncultured Gammaproteobacteria bacterium. GTDB lineage: Bacteria > Pseudomonadota > Gammaproteobacteria > DSM-16500 > DSM-16500 > Aquicella. The sequence continues at coordinate 9,403 of CBFGYM010000014.1, read as the reverse complement.
AAAAATTAGACACGCGGCTTGGCGGCGCATGGATACATCACGGCTTAGATTTATCAATCGAGCGCGGCGAGATTTTAGGCATTGTGGGTGGTAGTGGTTCTGGTAAAACCACACTTTTACGCGAGATTTTAGCCTTAACGAAACCCATTGGCGGTTCTATTCATGTGTTAGGGCGGGATGTGACAAAAGCTAGCCCACGTGATTTGCTTGCCATTCAGCGTCGCTGGGGTGTGTTATTTCAGTCAAATGCCTTGTTTAGTTCGCTGACAGTACTTGAGAATGTCTCTTTTCCTTTACACGAACATACGCGTTTAGATGATAAAACCATTCGCGACCTTGCGATGTTGAAAATTTTAATGGCAGGCTTGCCGGCGGATGCTGCTAAAAAATATCCGGCTGAATTAAGCGGTGGGATGCAAAAGCGTGCAGGATTGGCACGCGCGATTGTGTTAGACCCAGAATTAATTTTTTTAGATGAGCCGACTGCGGGTTTAGACCCGAATACAGCAGCAGGCTTTGATGAATTAATTTTAAATTTGCAAAAAACAATGGGGCTAACCATTGTGATGGTCACGCATGACTTAGATAGTTTATGGACGATTACGAATCGGGTGGCGTTTTTAGGGAAGCAAATTGTATTAGCCGTTGAGCCGATGCAGGCATTAGTGAAAAACCCTGATCCGATTATTCAAGCCTTTTTCTCAGGTCCTCGCGGACGTGCCGCTGAAGGGTCTTATTTGGAAGGAGAAGCTAGCCATGGAGACTAATGTTAATTATACCATTGTCGGTATTTTTACCATTGCATTGATTACCGCGATTGTTCTCAGCGTCATTTGGTTATCTTCTGGGTTTTCCTTTGAGCAATTTAAGATTTATGAATTGCGGATGACAGAATCCGTGTCAGGGTTAACTATTGATTCACCCGTAGAATACAATGGCGTGAATGTTGGGTCTGTTTTGAGTATCAACCTTGATGCGCACGACCCACAAGTGGTTGATGTACTCTTAAATATTAATAAAAGCACCCCTATCACGTTTGGAACGGCTGCAACATTGACTTCTCGTGGGCTTACCGGTATTTCATTTGTCTCATTGAAAGATAAGAGCGAAGATTTGAGACCCTTGGTTGCTTTACCGGGGAATGAATATCCAATTATTAAAACGACACCTTCTTTCTTTGTGCGTTTAGATTTGGCTTTGAGCGCTTTATCGATGAATTTAAAAGATGTTGCAAAATCGGTAAATGCGTTATTAAGCCCTGCTAATCAGAAGTCGATTAAAGAAATACTCGATAACATGAATGCAATCACTGAAAATTTAGCGAATAATAGCGGTAAACTAGATACGATTATTTTTAATACTGAAAAAGCTTCACGACAATTTACACCTTTATTGCAGTCAACTTTAAATTCAATGCGCATGTTTGAAACGCAAACCATGCCAGCGACTTATCGCTTAATGTCTAACCTGGATGCGATGACGCATACAATGGCTGAAATTGGGTCTGAGATGAAGCAAAATCCTTCTATTCTTGTTCGCGGCAAGGCAGCTGACCCTATGGGTCCAGGAGAAACAAAATGAGACGGTTAACGCTAAGTATTATATTGCTGGCATTGACTTTAACCGGTTGCTTTGGCCCTATTGCAACACCCGATGATAGGCGCTATATGATTAATGCGATGCCGGTCGATTTTAAAAGCGTGCCTAAAACGCGCGCGATTATCTTGGTGGCAACGCCTGAAACAACCCCTATTTATAATACAACACGTATTGCATACACGGTAAAGCCATATCAAATTGGTTATTATAGTCAGCATCAATGGGCAGAAACACCCGCGCAAATGCTTTTACCCTTGCTCAGCCAATCACTAGAGAAAACACACGCGTTTGAGGCCGTGGTTGTTTCGCCGTATATTGGTAATTACGATTATGTGTTAAATACACAAATTGAAAAAATGCAGTTAAATTCACTGAATCAACAAGCAGGTTATTTTGAATTGGTGATTCAGGCACAAATTATTTCTGTGCGTAGTGCGAGAACCATTGCGACTCGGCAATTTATTATTCACGAGCCGACGGGAATGGTGTCACCTTACAATGGTGTGATTGCGGCTAATGCAGCAGTGGCAAAAGCCTTAACGCAAATTACTTTATTTTCTGTGAGTAGTATTCGTTAATAATAATGCAGCCGCGTTATCAGTAAAACGTTCTGTGGCTTCGATATATTCCATGACGGTATTGGTTTGTTTCCATCGTCCTGCACGCATGATGGTGTGTATGGGTGCGCCTGCACGGGCAGCAGCCGTAGCCAACCCACGACGTAAACTATGGCTGCTGATAAGCGTTGTTTCTGTTAACCCAATTTCATGAGTACGTTTTTTTAAAATGTGATTCACGGCTAAAGGGGTGAGTGCATTTAACCCCATTTTTTCGTGTTGAGTGATGCGTCGAAAAATAGCGCCTTGTTGTATTTGGCTTTCAGTAAGCCAACGTTTCAACGTTTTGATAGGGCACAACTTTTCGCTGCCATAAGGAATAACGACAAATTGCCCTTCATGGGTTTGATCAGTTTTTGAATGCGGTAATAGGATTTCTAAGCCGCGTTCTTCAAACCGGCAATGCTCGACGTGAAGAGAGACTAATTCGCTGCGACGTAATCCCCCAAAAAAGCCGATGAGAATAAGCGCATTATCACGGATGGCGGTGAGGCTTGGTTCTTGGTTTAAATGTTGATGTAGCATTTCAATTTGCGCAAGCGTGATGGGTAATGCTTTTTGTTTGGGTTTGCCGTGCGTGCGCGCAATGCCGACGAGGGTTTTTTTTACGATGGGTTGTGTGGTTGGGTCAGGAAAACCTTGATAGGTATGCCAATGCTTTAAAGCAACTAAGCGTCGGCTTAGTGTGCGTGAATTTAATTGTGGTGCATGTGCTTCGAGGTATTGCACAATCATTTGTGCGTTGGCTGGCAGTTTTCCACCCCAATTTTCAAAATGCGCAATGTCGCTGCGGTAAGCTTTTCGTGTATTCTCGCTGGTCGCGAGGTGAATGTAGTTAGGGGTAGATTTAACGAGGGTTGTCGTTTCAGGATGTGTGAGCGCTTTTTGCATGAAAGAATTCTGTAAAATTGAACAGAGAGTATTCTATCATATTTTTTAAAGTTTGCTACGCTGCTGGCGCAGCCTTATAGATGGCTCTGGCATCGGTTGACACTTTCTCAAAGCTGCGTGCAATATCGTTTTTGCGGGTGAATAACCAAGTGCCCGTGAATGCTGAGCCGAGCGCCGTGGTGAAGCAGGCTGCAACAACCACTTTAGTAATTAATTCGGCTGTGAGTGTGATGCCAATCACTGAGATAGGAATGAATAAGCCAGTTAATGTGGTGAGTAATGTAATCGCTAAAATGCTGACGGCTAATGCGGCGAGCATGAGTAACGTGGCTTTGAAGTTATATTTGTGAATGTCTTTGTCGAGGGTGTTGCTAGCTTTGCGACAGTCTTCAATATTATTATTGATGATGGGTAGATTGTAATCTTCAGGTTGTTTATTTAAGTTATTCAATAGTGCTGTGGCAACATTAAGTGCGTCAGAGAGTTCTTGTGTTGCAATGGTTTTATCCATTTGCGTTCTTGTTTCGTTAATATATTTACGGGCATTATTTGCGAGTGTTTGTGCGTGTTCTTTTAGTGCTTTTTTATGCTTATCGTTGTTATCTTTGAAAGCGTTCAGGGATGTTTCTAGGATTGCAAGTTTGTCGTTTAATTCGTTATAACCGGTGTAGTCGTCAGAATCGTCTGGATTTTCAAGCAAGAGGTGATTTGTGCTGCCGTTATTGAACACAGAGCGTATCGTTGCCTGTTTGCATTGATCAAAGAAATTAAATAACCCCATGATACCTCGCCGTACTGATTTTATCGAAAATTATTATTAATCATAGCGGTTAAGGTAACAAGCTGTGCTTTTATTGTCAAGTCAGCACCTAACTCATTGATTTTAAGCTGGTCTTTGATATGCTAAGAAGCTAAGTCGCAAGGAGTGCGTGATAATGCGTAACCTATTAGTTGTTCTGTTTTTATTATTGCCGTGTCGTGTATTGGCGCTAGATTTAGACGTGCAGTATAAAACCGTTCATTTTGCAGGTAAGTCTGTACAAGCGATTGCGGTGAATAACCAAATTCCAGCACCCACGTTGCATTTTAAGGCGGGTGAACGAGTTACACTCCGTGTGCATAATGGCTTAGATAGAGAGACCGCGATTCATTGGCACGGGGTGTTGGTGCCGTGGCAAATGGATGGGGTGAAAGGCATTAGCCAGCAAGGTATTCAGCCCGGGGAGACGTTTCAATATCAATTCACACTGCATCAGTCGGGTACGTATTGGTATCACGCCCATGCAGGGTTACAAGAGCAGCTTGGGTTGTATGGTGCATTTATTATCGACCCTAAAATTCCGTCTAAGATTCACCCAGACAAAGATTACACGATTGTTTTATCTGATTGGAGTAATACACACCCAGATCAAATTCTAGCAAATTTAAAAAAAGAAGGGGATTATTATTCACCTCGTTTTCCACTCCAGCCTTCATTAATGCGTTTCATTCATGATTATCGGAAGGCCTCGTTAACTGAAAAAAAACAATTAATGCATGATTATCAAATGATGCAAAGTATGCGCATGAGTCTTTATGATTTTAGCGATGTTGCCTATGATGCGTTTTTATTGAATGGTCAAACAAGAACCCAGCCGTGGGTTGGACTGGTTAAAAAAGGCGACACGGTTCGGCTTCGTTTTATTGGTGCCGGCGCGAGCACCATTTTTCATGTCAAAATACCAGGTCAAAAGTTGCAAGTGGTGCAAGTGGATGGAAATGATGTAAAACCATTTTGGGTTAATGATTTCATGATTGCACCAGGTGAAACTTATGATGTGTTGGTGCATATTAAAAATAATGTGCCGAGTGTGCTATATGCTGAATCGTTAGATACATCAGGTTCGGCAATAGGATTGTTGGCGACAACACGCGAGGCTTCTATTCATCTTGAAGACATTCAACCGTTTCCGCTGCCACAACCCGTGACGCGGGATATGTCTATGGATCATGGCATGCATACAGAGATGAATAGGAGCATGCAGATGCCAGCCGCGCCGCAAACAAAATATCATGCGCTCATTGCAGCTGTTAAAACAAACGAGCCCAATAAACCGATAGAAAAAGTAATTAACATGGAATTATTCGGGTATATGGATAGGTTTATTTGGTTTATTAATGGCGTACCTGAGCATAAATCTGCACCGATTATTTTACAGCCCAATAAGCGCTACCGTTTTGTTTTTAAGAATACATCGATGATGCATCACCCGATGCACATACACGGACATTGGTTTATTTTGCGTGAAGGGCATGGCGCGTACGACCCTCTGCTGCATACGATTGATGTACCACCCGGTGCGACAATGACAGCAGATGTGGATACAGATGCGAGTGGACAATGGATATTTCATTGTCATTTGTTATATCACATGATGGCAGGCATGGCGCGTACGATTCAATATTCAAGCTTGTTAGAAATTGTGAAAGGTGAAGCGAAGCCGCAAAACAGTGTGCATGATACACTCTTTTATAATCGACCCATTGTGCGGGTTGATGAAGTGCGTCCAATTGATACGTCGTTAGTCAATCACCCCATGGCGCATTCGGAAGGGTTTTGGTTTTCATCGTTGTTAGATATAGGGACAGACCCATTTAATAATATTCAGCGTGCTGCATATAAAGGTTTATATGGATCAGATTATCATAAATTAGAATTATTGATGAAAGAGGCTGAGTTAAACAAAGGCGTTGTTGATACTGCTGATATGGACGTGTTTTATTGGCAGTTACTCGATCAATTTTGGGCTTTGAAAGCTGGTGTGAATTATCATTATCGACCTGCCGATGTGCCTTATTGGCAACCGGGCATCGGTATTGAGGGGTTGATGCCTTATTTTATTGAAACCGATGCCAGGATGTATTTTCGCAATGGGAGTGCTAAGTGGGATATTGATTTATCGCGTGATACACAGCTAACAAATAATTTCTTTGTTAGGTTGGGTGTGCGCGGTATTTTCGCCAGTAAAACCGTTACTGCTAATGCCGTTGGCAGTGGTTTAAACGAAATGCAATATACGCTCAGGCCGTATTACCGTTTAATACCTGGGTTGGATATTTTTGCGGAATACGAAAATGAACGAGACTATGGGGCGTATCAGAAAATTTTACGCAGTGAGGGTGAATCAACAGGGCAAAACACTGTTTCGCTGGGTATATCGGTCTTGTTTTAGCGTTTCTTAAGGTATTTATAGATTTCTTTTAGGTTTTCGTCTTTGTGCAGTGTTGTGCGATGTTCAGCGAGTGTGGTGATGTCGGCTTTGCCTTTGACAACAGCTTTGAGGGCGCTTGCGGCGAATAACGTATGTGGTTTGGTGGCAATGTATTGTTTGAGTTGGGCGTGATGTAAGGTTTGCGTCATTTCAGGGGATGTTTTTGCGTAATATCGTGCCGTTTTACCCTGTGTGGTGTCAACGATGGCGCCGTGTGCCAAAAGCAATTTTAGCATGGGGTGGTTTTGGGTTTTCGCTGCAGCATCGATGGGATATAGCTGGCTTGTATTTGGGGTATTTGGGTTTGCTTTGTGGGTAAGAAGACATTCTGCGGTTTGATACGACTTTTTTAATACAGCGAGCATCAGCGGTGTGCCGTTTGTATTTTGCACATCTTCAATATTGGCGTTATGTTCTAGTAGCAATTGTATCATTTTAATATCTTGATTCTCGACGGCGAAATGAAGGGCGGTTCGTGCATCACTCGCAAAATATGAATACATAGATATCGCATTCGTATCAATCGACAAAGATAATAAGAATGCTGCAATGTCATGATTTCCGACTTGTGCGGCTATTGTAATCGGTGGCGTGTAGCGAATAGCTCTAAATTTTCCATCAGGATCCAGGCCGTGTGCGACGAGCGCTTTGACAATATCAAGGTATTGAAGTCTTGCCGCTTGTTGAAGGGGTTCGATATTGTGAAAAATGATCCCGCTTTGTTCAAGCAGCGTGTTTTCAGTCAGAAAATTTCCCATGTGTGAAAGAAGCAATTCAACGATTGTAAGATTGCCCGCTAAAATGGCGTAGTTGAGGGGTAGTTGAGCTCTTGAATCAAGAAGACAAAAGTTTGCGTGTATTGAAATGAAGTGTTTGATGGCGGATAGTTGGTTAAGAATCACAGCCCAATAGATGAGGGGGTTTATCTCGGTATTGGTGCGTTCTAGTTCGATCGTTTTATCATTGATTGTGTAACGTGGGAGAATAATGCTTCGATAAACGTAATCACGTAATGCTTGGCTAGGGCAGGTGGCGAGTGCAGAAATTTTTTTTTCGTGTGATGTCAGATGGTCAACGCTATACCCTGCTTCGGGCGCTTCTCTTTTAAAGCGCTCTAAATCGCCTGATTTGATGAGGGTGAGCTCTCTGCTGACTTCTTGATAAATATAGTGATGGGTCGATCGATAGGTTGACTTGAAATGCTCATACCAATTCACAACGTCATTGCCTAGCGCTCTAAAGGCGAGCATTTCTTCACGAAAATGATGCGCGTGTGTGTTTTTCCAGTAAACTTCGTCATTTTTTGTCTCGATGGAAAACTGCTTGCTGGCTAGCATCAGTTCCGCGAGGTCAGAAAGCCCCAAGTTTGAAAAAATCATGTGTAGGATGTGATCAGGCAGCATTTCAAGCGGTGAAAGCACGCGCTCAGATGCGTGGGGTTGGCGGTGTTTTCTGTGGTGTTTTTTGGCGTGTTTTTTCGAGTGATTTTTGCCAGGCATAAGGTGAATTTCCGTTTTTTTAGCGTTGGCGTAGTATACCGCTATATTCTTTGAGGTCGAGTTTTTAAGAGGTTGTAATGATAGCTTTTTTTGAAGGGGTTATTTTGTTTCGATAAGAATGCTTATATATAGTTGATTATATGCGTAAATTTATGAAATTTATAGCAATGTATTGATATATATTACATATTACGTAATTTAATATTAAATATGAAAAAAGGTCAATTAATGCCTGTTTTAAGCAAAAATGGCTGATAAATTAAGGATTTTTTAAGGTTGTAGGGGTATGATAGGGTCAAATAAATTAAATGAGGATGGGTTATGCCTTTTAATCAAACACTGCGCAAATTTGTGAAAGATACTCAAAATAACGATAAATATAGATCAAATGTTGAATCTTATGTTGAGATGAATGATTTTTACAAGCTTGAAATGCGAAATGCAATTTCCCTCGCACAATGTACAAAAGATGGTGCTCCGCTATATATCGAGATTACTTTCAATAAAAAACTCGCGAAATTGATTGATTTTGATTTATTGGTAAGCTGTATAGGTAATAATGCTGATGATATTCAGATAGAAGGATTCAGAAAATCCGACAGAGAAAATGGTGATGTTGTACTACAATATCGCGGTAACGCTTATGGCGGCTCTTATCTTTATTTGCAATATGCGATTAAATTCTATTTAGAATATCAACATAAAAGCATAATGAAAAAAGACGCAAAGGCTTTTCCGCTCTTCCATGCGCGGATGGAAATGGATGAGATTCTTGATGAAATGCCTATGGTATCAAGTTCATATTCAAAAACGTGTTTTAACTTCTTTCAATACAAGCAAACGATGGTAGATTTAGTGACGGTGCTTAAGGTTTTAAAAGGGGAAATGCGAACAACAGGTAATTCAGGCTATTCGTTAGCAACAGGTAAAGAAGAGTCTAGAAATAAACTGTTTAAAGGTCAGATGGAGTATAAAAAAGTTGTATATAGCTATAAACAAGACCTAGAAGAAGACAAAGTGTTTGAAAAGCTGCTTAAGCAATTACACAGCCAATCTAAAGAGATGCTCGTATCTAAGAAAGGGGCGGTGATTGGTGGTTTGATGGTGGCCTTTGGGGCGTTGATGGTGGCAGCGGGTGTTGCGCTGGGTATTACGCTCAGTTGGACAGGCGTTGGGCTATTTGCTGGTGCAGGCTTAATCGCCGGCGGCGCAGCATTGGCGACTGGTGGCGTGGTTACGATTAAAGAACGTGAGCATTCTAGCAAAGTCGGCCGTTTGATGAATAATCATTACAATATGTTTAAACGATTGTATAACGATGAGGTTGATAAACCCGCGCAACCTGATGCGAATAACACACCACGGTTGGGTAAATAACTAACGCTGAAAAGCTTTTAAAGTTTTAGAAGCTTTAACGGATGGCGGATTACGCCAAACGCAAAAAACGCGTTTGCCTAATCCGCCCTACCCATCTTTCACGACTATCTTAACAACGAAGCGTAGCAACTGTCTTGTGAAATAAATTTCACGAGGCAGTTTCCACATT
>CBFGYM010000013.1:0-55663 GCA_965653045.1 uncultured Gammaproteobacteria bacterium | reverse complement strand
AGCTTTGGAATGTGGAAACTGCCTCGTGAAATTTATTTCACAAGACAGTTGCTACACTTCCCCACGCTTCGTCAATTACGCCGGAACGTAGGTTTTTAAATGCGCAGAAAAACGGCGGAGGGCGTCGTTGCCCGTGGCTTCTGCTTGTTGACACCATTCTTGGAGCGCTTGCATTAATTCAGCTTGACTAGCGGTACTGCGGCTCCAAATGGCTTGGAGTTTCTCTTTAAACTCATAAACCACATTAATAGACTGGAAATTGCTGCGCACGTTAGCCAAACGCATTTTTTCTTTCGCACACATAATAAAATCATCACGTACGAGCACAGACTTCGCCCGGCGCAATAAATGACGGCTGGTTTTCTCTGCGCGTTTTTGTTCTTCACGCAACATCGGCACCATTACTTCCCGACTATATTGCGCCAACACTTGGAAACGATAGCTAATTAAAGCCTTAATCGTGTCCATATCAATCACGCGTTTATTTTCATCGGTCTTAGGCTTCGGTAACACACGCTTAGGCTTGGCCAACCCAAACACTTGCAAGGCACGAATCACTAACCAACCAATATCAAACTCATACCACTTCGCGGAAAATTTCGCAGATGTCGCGTAAGCATGATGATTATTATGCAATTCTTCCCCACCAATAAAAAAACCAATCGGGAAAATATTACGAGACGCATCTTTGCTCTCAAAGTTACGATAACCCCAGAAGTGACCAATCCCATTGACCACACCCGCCGCAAAAAACGGAATCCACGCCATTTGAATGGCCCACATGCTGATGCCCGGAATACCAAACAACAACACATCTAATAACAACATAATCACAATACCGGTTGCGCTATGCTTGCTGTATACATTACGCTCAATCCAATCGTCTGGGGTGCCTTGACCGTATCGAACCATCGTCTCTTTGACCTTCGCTTCTGCGCGGTAGAGCTCTGCCCCTTCAAAAAAAACTTTCTTAATGCCCTTTGCAACGGGGCTATGCGGGTCTTCATCCGTTTCAACCTTGGCATGATGCTTGCGATGAATAGCCGCCCATTCTTTAGTCACCATCCCCGTCGTTAACCACAACCAAAAACGGAAAACATGGCTTACCGCCGGATGCAAATCAAGTGCACGGTGCGCCTGGCAACGATGCAAGAAAATGGTCACAGAAAAGATGGTCAACTGTGTCATTGTTAATAAAACAACAACATAGCCCCACCAGGGAAGAAAAGATAATAAACCGTACATAAGACCATCCTCGTTATTTTATACTTGCCGGCATCATAACATACCCACTTCGAAAATTGTATATCTATACCGGTTGCTTTGCCCCAAAGGCCGTCAAGTCGACCAATTTATCGTGAAATGCCTCTAGGCTGCTACGATGCCCCACTGAAATCATCGAGCACTGCGGCAGGTGCTGAACGAGGGTTGCATACATCTCAGTTTCATTTTTCAAGTCGAGCATTGAGGTGCTTTCGTCCAAAATAATCCAATCAGGCTTGTGTAATAAAATGCGGGCAAAACCCACACGCTGCTGCTCACCCGGCGACAATTGCTCAGCCCAAGCACTCACTTCATTTAATCGATTCAACAAATGCGACAAATTACAAATGCGCATCACTTCTTCCACCCGCGCGCGCAAAGCTGGCTGGTAATGATCTGGAAATAAGACCGCCTCTTCTAAGGTACCAATCGGCATATACGGGGTTTGAGGAATGTACATCACCTTTTTCCCCGCCGGGAATATAAACTCACCCGTTGCAAACGGCCAAATACCCGACATCGCGCGCACGAAAGTACTTTTACCCAGGCCAGACATCCCGCGAATTAAATAATGATGCCCTTGCTCAAACGTTAAATTCACGTGCTCTAATAACAACGCTCTGCGCGGCGTCATCACCGTCACGTCTTTTGCAATAATCGAAGACCCTGCCTCTTCACGAATCACCAACCCATTTTCTTCGGCCGCTTGTTTCTCAACATCACCCATGTGATTTACAAAGGTTGTTAACCGTTTTGCAACCGCCTGCCACTGAGCAATTTGCGTATACCCATTCACAATGAACGATAACGAATCTTGCACGCGACCAAACGCATGCAAGCTTTGCATCAACCCACCCAACTTAAATACTTTATTAAAGTAATTGGGCAAAGCAGCCATTAAGGGCAGCACCACAGACACTTGGTTATAGCCAGCCGTAAACCATAACAATAATTTCTGACGCAGAATAATGGCATAGTAATTATTAAACACGGCATCAAACAAACCGCTTAAAATCGTTTCTTGATGATGCTCGCCTTCGTACAAGGCAATATGTTCGGCGTGATTTCTCACCTCAACGGCGGCGTAACGGAATGTTGCTTCGCGTTTTTGTTGTTCGAAATTTAAAGCAACCAATGGCCGGCCAATTTTAAACGTCAACCACGTGCCAATGCCGGCGTATAAAATACTCACCCACACTAAGTACGCGGGAATTTTCAAGGTGCCGTAAGACCCCATCGGAATGACTAACGGCCCTGATAAACTCCACAATACGTAAATAAACGTGAAGAAAGTTGTCACAGAAGCCACGACACCAATCACCAAATCAACGGTAATGGAAATAATTGCGCCGACGTCTTCTTGAATACGCTGATCGGGGTTATCGGTTTTTTCATCAAAGGTTTCGAGCAGGTAATAACTTTTACGCTCAAGCCAACGACCGACAAACTGATTGGTTAACCATTTGCGCCAGCGTAATCCGAAAAATTGCGAAACATAGTAACGATACACTGCCATCGTCATATACACAGCAGCAATTGCAAAGAAGATAAAAAGCAGATGCAACACGCCGCGCTTATCATACGCCTGCAGCGCATCGTAAAAATAATTATTCCAATAATTAAAAATAAGGTCGATGCTCACCAAACCAACCGTCAAGAACAGAACCAAGGCAACCGACCCGTAAGCAACCCATCGTTCGTCTGACCGCCAATAGAGCTTCAATACATCCCAAGCAGTATACCGCGATGCTTTAAAATAAGTTTGCTCGGGTAATTTTTCCACAGGCCCCATACCATTGACTCCTTAGCTCAGACTTTCAAGACGAAGGTTCAGTATAAACCACTCTTCTGGTATAATTCCAAAAGTCGCTTAAGGAATTTTGGTATGATGAACCGCTTTGCAAACACCATCTGCTTACTGCTTGGCGCACTTTCGCTGGTCGGTTGCACCTATAACCCGATGGTTGCTAATAATCACAATACCGGCAGCATTGAAGGCCGCTTAATCGGTATGGGTGTTGGTGGTGGTACCGCAGCAGTGCTGGGCGCACCCACCCCCATTAAAATTTTAGCGGGTGTGACAGGCGGCTCGGTCGGTTATTACATGACAACGCTGCGCTACGACGCAAGCGGCATTTATTTCGTCGGCGGGCAGGTTTATCAACTCGGGCAAAAAATCGGTATCTACGTTCCCACTGATAAACTCTTTCAAGCAAACACAGCCGATTTTCTCCCCCAAGCCACCCCCGTGCTCGATTCTATTGTGGCGGTGTTACAAAGATACCCCGACAACAATATTCTCATTTCGGGCAACACCAGTGGTTTTAGCCGCGACCGCTTCGAACTAAAACTCTCGCAAGATCGCGCCAAAGCCGTGGCCGCTTATTTGTGGGATGCCGGCATGAGCACGTATAAAACGAATTCACTCACGACACGTAAATTAAATTATGTGGGCTACGGCGATTACTTCCCGATCACGAGCGAAAGCAATCATTCTAATCAAGGCATACGCAGCAACAGCCGCATTCAAATTACGTCTTACCCCTCACCTGACGATTTGGAGCTTGATAGAGGCTGCTTGCCCGCCTCAGACATTGGCGCTTATAAAGACGCGCCGATGGACTGCCCAAGGCCCATTGAAAGATGCAGCAAAAATCTACCGGGTTGCGATACTTAAGACTGAAAAAACACGGGCTGGATTAACGGTGGTGTAACACGCTGGCGTAACTTCTGACGGTTGTTTGTAGGTACACACGCGGTTCAAGCACGGCGAGCACGGGAAGTTAGCCGCTAAGTTAGTGACCGCCGACCCAATCACTCCCGTAAATTCAGGGTTGGTTGAGCCATAGATTGAAACCGTTGGCACGCCCAGCGCCCCTGATAAATGCCCAAACCCCGTATCGACTGCAACCGCCCCCACAGACCCCGCGAGTAAGGTTGCCATTTGCCCGATGGTTTGGCGCGGCAATACATCAACCTGCGGTAAATCTTGCGCTAAGCGTTTTGCACGCGCTTGTTCTTCAGCATTCCCGCCCGTCATTTTCACGCGAAACCCGGCTTCTGTCACTTGTTTCACCAAGGTTTTCCAATACGCTTCCGGCCACTCTTTCGAAGCCCAGGTCGTGCCGTGCAAAAACACCCAATACGGCTCGCCAGCGACACGCTCAAACACATCGCGGTCTAACCCAAAATCAGGTGCCGTTTGAGGGAGGGGGTAACCCATGGCCAAGCTCATTAACAAACGCATGCGCGTAACTGCTTGCTGATAAAAATTAACCGTCACACGCTGATGATAAAACAAAGCTGCTAAGGATTCGCGGGCAGATCGAAAATCTAAACCCACGCGTTTTCCTTTTGCAAACCAACTTAAAAATGCACTTTTCACTAAGCCTTGCGCATCAATAATTAAATCATAGTTTTCTTGTTGTAAGTTTGTTTTAAATGCGCGCCATTCTTGACGAGAAGCAGGTGAAAACCAGGCTTTGCGCCAACGACGAAATGAAACGGGAATGATACGACGCACACTGGGGTGCCAGGCAGGAATTTCTGCAAAGCCTTCTTCAACCATCCAATCAAACGTGACATCGGGGAATGCTGCGACCGCATCAGTGAGTGCCGGCAGCATATGAATCACATCGCCCATTGAAGAGGTTTTAATAATTAACACACGCACGACTAATTCCTCTCTAGCGCCGACAACACTTGCGCCGGCAATAAATCTTTCATGCAACGATGATGCTTCAGGGGGCATTCTCGCTGAAAACACGGTTGGCAAGGTAAATTCAATTTCAACACCGCTGCTTTGTCTGATAAGGGTGGCGTAAAATCAGGGCTGGTTGATCCGTAAACGGCAACGACTGGCTTTTGTAAGGCGGCTGCCATGTGCATTAATCCAGAATCATTCGTCACTAATTTCGTGATGAGTGATAAAAGCGCAATGGTTTCTGATAATTCTGTTCGCCCAGCAATATTCACGCATTGATTACCCGTTTCGGCATTCACACGCTCAGTGATAGGCCTGTCTTTTGGCGAGCCGAATAACCACACATCCCACCCTTCGGCTAATTTTTGACGCGCCACTTCGGCAAAATGTGATTCTGTCCAGCGCTTAGAAGGACCAAATTCCGCACCCGCACCCAACCCTAAAATCGGTTTGCTGCCCAATTGAATTTCCGGAATTTTAGCGAGCGCTGCGGTTTGGGCTGCTTGTGTCACAGACATTTGCGGGTAAGGCAGCGGGTCAGGCAAAGCTTCACCCCTGGGCAAACCCAGCGCTAAATATTGCATGACCATTAAGGGATAACGCGTTTTATCTAGGCGGCGATAATCGTTTAATAACCCGTAACGCAACTCACGCATCCACCCCGTGCGTTTGGGAATGCCGGCAAACCACGGAATTAAGGCTGATTTAAATGAATTCGGTAACACAATGGCTTGATCGTATTGTTCCGCACGCAAGGCACGCCCAAGTCGGAAACGTTCCATCAGTTTCAATTCACCGTGAGCAATGGGCAAGGGAATGGTTTTCGTGACTTCTGGCATACACGCTAATAAAGTAAACGTCCACGCGGGTGCAAGCACATGTAGCTCAGCCTGCGGGTGACGTTGTTTCAATAAACGGAATAAGGCTTGGGCCATAACGGTATCACCCACCCAAGAAGGCCCTATCACCAATATTTTTTTAAGCATGTGTTTTAGCAAGCCTCAGCTTTCAAAGTAAATAAAGTGCCGCAATACGGACAGCTGGCTTGACCGGCTTCACTTAATGCCAAATACACCCGAGGATGCGCATCCCACACGCGATCATCGCGCGGCGGGCAAGAAACCGGTAAATCGGCTGCGGTTATTTCAATGGTACGAACGGTGCAAGCTTGCAATCCGGCAGGGGTGCTTTTCATGGAGCAGTCTCTCTTAAACGGTCACGAATGACCGACATCTTACCCTAGCCATAGGTCAAAATGCTAGCATTGATGCGGCATGACCAACTCAGCAATCCCTGTTTTCAAAGTGGTTTTTGCTTGAAAGTGCAAAAGGTGTTCAGCCAACGCGGTGGTGGCGTACGACTCACGAATGTCGCCTGCGCGTGCGGGTGCGAAGGCTTGTTTGGCTGGTTTGCCGCCCGCTTCTCCAATATATTCAATCAACTGAAGCAAGGTTTGTGGCTGCCCAGTGGCAATATTCATGGCATCACCGACCGTTGAATCGAGCGCCAGACAATTAGCGCGGACAATATCTGACACGTGGATAAAATCACGGTTTTGCAGTCCATCGCCCAAAATGGTTAACACATCGTCTTTGGCATACGCTTCGAGAAAACGACTAATCACCCCCGAATAAGGCGAATTCGGGTCTTGGCGTGACCCGTAAACATTAAAGTAACGAAGCCCTAAACTATTCACCAGATGAAGGTGTGAATATAAATTGGCATACTGTTCGCAGTTTAATTTTTGCAGTGCATAAGGCGACAAAGGTGGTGCTTCTAAGGGTTTTTGATCATCACAAGGCAGCACGGGCGCATCGCCGTAAACCGCGGCGCTTGAGGCATAGACCACGCGAATAGGACGGGCAATTTGTCGCACAGCTTCTAAAATATGCACAAACCCCAGCGTGTTCACTTGCAAAGTATAAGACGGCAGCTCGATGGTTTTGGGGACGGAGGCAATCGCTGCTAAATGCAAAACAGCGTCAGCTTCTGCGAGCAATTCAACCACCAAGGGATATTCTAAAATATCACCTTCAATGAAACTCAAATTTGGGTGATTCATCGGTAAATTTAAAATAGACCCTGACGATAAATTGTCTAACACCGTCACTTGTCTACCTTCATTCAATAACGCATCAACCGTATGCGACCCAATAAATCCCGCACCGCCTGTCACTAAAATATGTTGTGGTTTCATTCTTCAACAAGCGCCATCGTAAGTGTTAAAGGAATGAACGTACGATATAAACTCATCGCGAAATAAATTAATAAATACCCCAATGATACACTGACTAATAAACCATTCGTGGCAGGATACAGCCAAAGTAACCCGGTGGTTGAAACACCCCAACAACAGGTTAACACCACCATGCCGATACGTACCCAGCGGTTTTCACTTAAATAATCGACGCGGGAAGGATAAACATATTTAATCGGAATAAAGCTTAGCAATGCCAAGGTTACTAAAATAATGGCGTTTGCGGTGGCGCTTAACTGCCAGAAGAATAAATAAAACACGGCAATATTCCAGTAGCTTGGGAACCCTTTGAAGAAATGATCTTTCGTTTTCGCATCAACTTGTGTGAACTGATAAGCCGATGCAAGCGTCACAGCCATGATGACCCACAAAGCCATTGAACCAGGCAGCATCGGTGTGGCTAATAAAAAGAAACACGGCACAATCGTGTAATTCACAAAATCAACAATGTTATCGAGTAAAGCCCCGTCAATTTGTGGCACGGCAGCCCGCACTTGTACTTTGCGTGCAAACATGCCATCAACGGCATCAATTAAAATAGCGGTTGTCATTAACCACAAAGCGGCCAACAAGTCGTGATGATAAATCGCAACTAACGTGAGCACACCAATAAACGCGCCGCTCGCTGTCAGTGCGTGTACACTCCACGCAAGTATACGTCTTGTTAATGACATTTTTTTCAAAAGCCGCTCCTTCTATTTTTGGGTTGAGGGTTTAAGCACTTGCGACAAAACCAAGGCGCCTAATAAACCCGACAACAAAGACCCCAGCAGCACACCGAGACGCACATTGACTAAATTGATTGCGTCTTGTTCAAATGACAGGGTACCAAGAAACAAGCTCATAGTAAAACCGATACCGCACAAGGCCGCGGCGCCGTATAACGACAGCCACGTCACTCCTTCGGGTAATTTTGAAAACCCGGCGCGCACCGACCAGAAACTAAAGCCCATCACCCCAATTTGTTTGCCGATGAATAAACCCAGCGTAATGCCAAGCACGACGGGTGAACTGAGTGCCGCAACCGTGAGCCCATCGAGTGGAAAGCCCATATTCACAAAAGCGAATAAAGGCATGATGAGGTAGGCCACCCAAGGATGTAAACGTTTCTCGAAGGGTTCTAATAAGGGCGCAGGAATGGTTAAAGCCAATAAGACACCGGCAATGGTGGGATGCACGCCTGAACGCAACACGGCTATCCATAATGCGACGCCGAATAAGCTATACATCCACCACCGTTTTTCACCTAATTTATTTAAGTAATATAAGGCGATGAGCAATAAGGTAGCACAGCTAATCATCCACCACGACAGACCGCTGGAATAAAAAACAGCGATGATGATAATGGCGCCTAGATCATCGAAGATTGCCAAGGCTAATAAAAAAAGTTTTAACCCAGCAGGCACGCGTTTACCGAATAAACTGAGCACGCCCAAAGCAAAGGCAATATCGGTTGCGACGGGGGTTGCCCAGCCATGCAGGGTGTGCGGGTCACCCCAATTAAAGGCTAAATATAATAAAGCGGGCACGAACATTCCCCCCAGTGCAGCCACTCCCGGCAGGGCTATTTGCGATAAACGTCTTAATTGGCCGTCTAAATACCCACGCTTCAACTCAAGCCCAATGACGAAAAAAAACAAGGTCATGAGGCCGTCGTTAATAAAAAATAAAAATCGACCAATAAATTGCTGGTGCCAAACCGCGTACGGAGAGTTTGCTACGACCACCGCAAAAACGGCAGATAAGAACAAAAACAATCCACTTGCCGATTCTGTTTGTAAGAAATCACGTATAAATCGTTTCATCGTTCACCCTTGTATTGTAATTACCTCTATTATGCAATAGATTCAGCTATATAATCACGCTGTTAAATAAAGGAGCAGTTATGCCTATCCCCACCATGTCTAGCCTGGACCTCAAAGGCAAGCGCGTACTTATTCGCGAAGATTTCAATGTGCCCATTAAAAATGGGCGCGTCACCAGCGATTTACGCATACAAGCCGCAATCCCAACCATTAAAGAAGCCCTAAAAGCCGGTGCGAAAGTGATGTTGATGTCTCATCTTGGCCGCCCCTCTGAAGGTGCTGATGATCAAAGTTTTACCCTCGCCCCCGTCGCACGCGAACTCTCTCGTTTACTCAACAAAGAAGTGCCGTTGATCGAAAACTGGATAAGCGGCGTTGATATGAACGGTCACGATGTCGTGTTATTAGAAAATGTGCGTTATTTACACGGTGAAACAGAAAACAATGTTGAGCTATCCCGCAAAATGGCCAATCTCTGCGATGTTTATATCATGGACGCTTTTGCAACAGCGCATCGTGCTGAGTCTTCCACCTGCGGCGTCATCAAATACGCAAAACAAGCCTGCGCAGGCCCTTTATTATTGGCTGAATTAAAAGCGCTCGATAAAGTCTTAGAAAATCCCGCACGGCCTGTGGTTGCGATTGTCGGCGGCTCAAAAGTATCGACGAAGCTGGCTTTATTAGATTCGTTAGTCAAAAAAGTCGACTGCCTGATTATTGGCGGCGGCATTGCAAATACTTTCTTGGCTGCTGAAGGCTATACCGTTGGTAAATCTTTATACGAACCCGATTTAATCGACGAAGCTGAACGTATTGCTATCGAAGCAAAAAATCGTGATGCCGATTTACCCTTACCGATTGATGTTGTCGTTGCTGAGAAATTATCCGATGGGGTGGAATCTTACGTGCGCTTGGTGTCTCAAATTGATGACAATGAGAAAATTTTAGACATGGGTCCTGATACCATTAAAACGTTTATCGCTTTAATTAAAAAAGCAAAAACCATTTTATGGAATGGTCCCATTGGCGCGTTTGAAATTGAAGCCTTTGCAGGCGGCACACAAGCGATTGCAAAAGCAATTGCCGATAGTAAAGCTTTTAAAGTAGCTGGCGGTGGTGATACACTTGCAGCGATTGAAAAATACCGCATTTATGACAGCATTGACTACGTTTCAACCGGCGGTGGTGCATTCCTCTCCGTGTTAGAAGGCGAAAAATTACCTGTCATTGAGGCATTAGAAGAACGCATGAAAAATAATGAAAAGGTCGCATGAACTCACTACGCCGCACTAAAATTGTCGTCACTTTGGGACCCTCCCTTGACGACCCTGTGATGATGGAACGTGTTATTCTCGCTGGCGCGGTTGTTTTTCGCGCCAATTTTTCTCACGGTGACATTAGTCTACACGAACAACGCATTGCGTCTGTGCGTGATATTGCTGAACGCCACGGGAAAACCGTTGCTATCCTCGTTGATTTACAAGGCCCCAAAATTCGCATTGGGCGATTCAAAAACAAAAAAGTTTTCTTAAGTGAAGGTCAAACCTTTACCTTAGACACCAGCCTTGATGAAAATGCAGGTGATGAGAAAATTGTTTCGCTCGCTTATGAAAACTTACCCAGAGATGTTCGCCCGAATGACACACTGTTGTTAGATGACGGCCGTTTGGTGTTTAAAGTGACGCAAGTTGAAGCGACACAAGTGATTTGCCAAGTGGTCGTCGGCGGTGAATTGTCGAATAATAAAGGCATTAACCGCATGGGCGGCGGCTTGTCGGCTGCGGCTTTAACCGAAAAAGACAGACAAGACATTAAAGATGCCGTTCGTTTAAATGCTGATTATATTGCTGTGTCTTTCCCGCGTAGTGCTGATGATATTAACGAAGCACGCCAATTATTGAAAGCCTCCGGCGGTGATCAAGGCATTATTGCGAAAATTGAACGCACTGAAGCCATTGCCAATTTAGAAGGCATTATTCAAGCCTCTGATGCCGTGATGATTGCACGCGGTGATTTGGGTGTTGAAATTGGCGATGCCGAATTACCCGGTGTACAAAAGCGTATTATTAAAATGTCTAAAACATTTAATAAGCCGGTCATTACCGCAACGCAAATGCTTGAAACCATGATTCAAAACACCATTCCGACACGCGCGGAAGTGTCTGACGTTGCCAATGCCGTGTTAGATGGCACCGATGCAGTGATGTTATCGGGTGAAACCGCTGTGGGTTTACATCCTGATAAAGCCGTTGCTGCGATGGATAGAATTTGTTTGAGCGCTGAGAAGCATCATCATTCAACCGCTGTACGTTACGCACGCAATCAAACCATGCATCACGTTGATGAAGCCATTGCAATGTCCACCATGTACGTGGCAAATCATTTAGATATTACAGCGATTATTGCGTTAACGGAATCAGGCACGACGCCTTTATTGATGTCGCGTGTGAACTCAAGCATTCCCATTTACGGGTTGAGTCGTCATGAGGGAACCTTACGCCGTATGACACTCTATCGCGGTGTTTACCCCATTCCGTTTGATGCAACGCACATTGATAGACGCGACTTAAACCACGATGCAGTGGCTGAGCTGCAAGCACGCCATATCTTAAAAATTGGCAACCTTGTCATCATCACCAAAGGCGATCTCATCGGCGTCCACGGCCGCACAAATGCCATGAAAATTGTGACAGTGGGTGATTTGGTGAAACATAGCGGGAGGGAATGAATCAGCGGTTAGACCACCTGTCTAACCGCTCCGCGATTTTATCAATTCAATCCCCGCGAAATGATCAATGCCTTCCCTTTTTGAGCCGATTCGCCTATTTAATCGGCTCAAAATAAGCTGATTTTTGAGCCGATTATGATGTATAATTGGCTCATGACACGATATAACTGGCAACAACCCGATTGGCCAACTTTCCGCTATACCTTAACGGATATTGAGCCTATTTTATTGAAAATTAATGAAAAAATGGGCTATAACCGAGGCCAACTCACCCATTTAAGCCCCACCCTGCAAACCAATGCCCTCATTGATACCCTGCTTTTGGAAGCCCTTAAAACCTCTGCCATTGAAGGTGAGCTTCTAAACCGCGTCGATGTACATTCTTCCCTCAAAAATAAACTTGGCCTAAACAAAAAACCCGAGCCTGTCCGCGACCGTCGCGTGTCAGGCCTCGTTGAAATGCTGCTAGATATGCGAAAAACCGCACTAGCACCACTGACTGAAACACAGTTATGCGATTGGCACTTAATGCTATTTGCAAGCTCGCCTAATCCAAACCTCATCGTCGGACGATGGCGCATTGATGAAGACCCCATGCAAATCGTTTCCGGGCATGCTGGCAAATGGAGAGTTCATTTTGAAGCGCCACCTGCTAAGGCTGTCCCAGATGAGATGACCCAGTTCATTGAATGGTTTAATTTAACCGCGCCCGGGGAAGAGAAGGCTATTCTTGATGCGCCCATTCGCGCTGCGATTGCTCACTTGTATTTTGAAAGCATCCACCCATTTGATGATGGTAATGGACGCATTGGACGATTGATTGCTGAAAAAGCGCTCTCACAAGGATTTGGTTACCCCGTTCTATTAAGTTTATCTCAAGCCATTGAGACCAAGAAATCAGCCTATTACGATGCGCTTAAACAAGCATCGCGCTCAAATGACATTACGCAATGGATAGACTATTTCGTCAATGTCATTTTACAAGCACAACAATGCGTTGATAACCAACTACAATTTATTATTGAAAAAACACGATTTTTTGATCAATTCAAAAATCAGTTAAACGAACGCGAATTGAAAGTCATTAAACGCATGTTCAACGCGGGTCTAGCCGGTTTTGAAGGCGGCATGAGCGCGAAAAAATATATGATTATTGCAGATACTTCCAAAGCAACTGCAACGCGCGATTTGCAAAATTTAGTATCCATTGGCGCATTAACTGAATACGGTGCAGGCAGAAGCGTGAGGTATGAACTTGCTTGTTTGCATAAAATCAAGACATAGTAAAATCCCCCTCAAGGGCGCTGGCTTATTGAAATGGCTTGGAGGTATACTAAGCGCCTTTATTTAAAAAAATAGGCAGTTACGCCATGGAAAGCAGACTAGAAACACCCACCCTTCCCCGTCCAGGTTCCTTTCAAAACATACTCTCTCTCGCGCCTGGTTCTGATTTTTCAGGGGAGGCTTTAGCAGCCATTGAACGTGTTGGGCCACGAACTTATACGCTGCAATTAGAAGAAAACCAAACAGAGTGTCAATTTCTTATTTTAGGCTGTCATGGAAACGGTGGTGAAGACCAAAAAGCCGTTGCCAAACTCATGGATGATGTTATCGGCGGTTGTCAACAACACCCGCTTTTTATTCTATTTTTAGGCGACAATGTCTATGATTGGGGCGTCAATTCACCCATTAGCCCCGATTTTGAAAAAGTTCATGATAGCATCTATACCACACCGCATTTAAAAGATTTACCAAAAATGATGTTGCTCGGTAATCACGATGAAAACTTTCAAACACCCGCCAAACGAATGGCCTTTTATAAAGGCAATTGCGGATACGACATCGGAAAAAACGAAGTTGCGCATACTTATGCGAAAAATCCAAATGAATTAATTACTTTGTTTTCTCAAGAAACATTGAATCCTAAAGACTTAGGCAGCTGGGTAATGCCTTATTTCTTCTATAGCATCATTGTGGGCAACACTCAAATTTTTTGTCTAGATTCCAATACTTTTCTCGGTGATTTTTATAATTATAGAAACAATATTGGTGGTCAATATCCTAATCAAGCAAAATGGTTAGTTGAAGAATATCAAAAAGCACGCGACAATCACCGCCAAGTCTTTATTGCACAACATCACCCACTTTCCACAGATGGCAAACGATCTAATCCTGATAATTTTGATAGCCGTCATTACTATAGCAATGAAGATATCAGAAAATTTAACGCTTATTTAGGCACAAGAACCTATTCATTCAATCAACTACTCGCCGCTGCATTTAAACATTTAGAAATTTTCCCTGATCTTGTGTGTGTCGCACACGATCATTTTATTCGCTATGAAAATGATACCGAATTAAAAAACGATAAAAAAATCACCCCCATTAAACCTAAACAACCTACTTTCCGTCAACTCACGGCGGGTGGTGGCGGTGGTGAATTGCAACATCGCGTTCGGCTTGATGCTTATCCAAACGTTGCTTGTCATTTTTCACAACACGGTTTTGGATTATTCACGATAGACACGCGTGCATCGCTTGGTTTTACACTAGATATTTTTACAACGAAAGGCTTACATCTTCGATTTAATGAAGCCAGTTCATTGCCTGTTTGCATTCCCTCGCCTGATTCGGCAACTGAAGCATTTAAAATAGAAATTCGCGAACGCTGTGATCAATATCTCAGACGACTTCAAGACAATCAAAAACCCATCATAGACAATTATAATGAACCCGCTTACAAAACGGTTGCGTCTTTTGTATTGCAATTGCCCATGACATTTTTTCATCATGCTTACGAGTCTGCCCGCAAAGTTGCAACTAAATCAAAAAAACATTTGCCCACCGATGAACACAACATGATTATTATTCATGATATCGTCGGCCTGATTGACCAGCATCACTCACTAGCACTTGAGGAACTAAAATCTATCATTTCAACCCGAGCCGAAGAACTCGATGAAAAAGAAATTGAAGATTCGATCTATCAGCAATTAAAACAAATACTTAACCCACTTGAGCAATTAAACACGTTTAGCATGAATTGACTCTACGCCCGAAAAAACATAAGCTGTTTGCTTTATAATTTGAATAAACAACGAGGCTATGATGAAATATATTCGCTTACTCTTAGCAACACTGTTATTTTTCACCTTGCAAACCGCTGCTTTTGCTCGCATTTACACCATTCCGCTTTATCATTTAAAAATTAAAGCCCAACGCAGTATTTCCGTAATTTACGCCCTCGACCCAGCCCATCAAGTACTCATTTGCAAAGCAGAAAAATTCACTTCGCCCAACATTGATTACCCGCTCGGCAACAAAACCCTACATAATTTCTTACCGATTCACCTAAAGGCTAACGAAACCTTTGAAGGCAAACTGGCCAACCAAAACGGCACTATTAAAATTTCAAACACTGACTTTAGCTCCGTACCCATCAGCTGTTATTACGAGTCCGTTGCTTAAACTGACGGCCTTGACTCGTGATGACAAGACACATAAGCTACCGCTGTTTATTCATTCAATTTTTGAGGTTACCATGAAATTCATTCGCATCCTTGCAACAAGCGCTGCATTATTCAGTTTATCCGCCAGTGCTTTCGCAAGCCATTCTATGACACTATTAGCACCGTTTGATTTTGTTAAGTTAACCAGTAAACAAGAAGTGAAAGTGCAATATCAATTCAACGCAGCAAACCAAGTGCTTGTTTGCGAATCAACCCCTGATGTAAACAGCACACGCATTAGCTGGCAATACAAAGGCGAAAAATACCTAAACTCACTTCCAATTACCTTAAAAGATAACAGCCAATTTGACGGCGAATTCGCAGACCCCAACGGCACCCTCAAAATTACCAATAACAGCCCTGTTGTGAATGTCATTATTTCCTGCCAATACAAAACCCTCAGCTAAACCAAGCCTCAAAAAAAACCGGCGTTCGCCGGTTTTTTAAAAAAATTTTAATTCATTCTTAAGCTTTTCTTGATATAGTCAGAACCTATTCACCGTTTTAACAAAAAAAATAGGATCGCCATGAAACTCATTTACTTACTTGTTACATCCGCTGCATTGTTTTGCTTACAGTCCGCTGCGTTTGCTAACGCCAAGACTGTCACCGCTCCTTTTTATAATATCCCACTTGCAACGATGGAAAAGCTGAATGTTAATTACGCCTTTGACCCAGCAAAACACGTGATTGTTTGTAAAAGAGATATGACCATGCAACCCGTGATTTTTTATCCTCACGGCAGTGTCTATGTCCAAAACTATCTGCCCATCACCTTAAAAGCAAAAGGCGCTGGCGACAACTTTCCAGGCCATCTCGCCAACGCAAGCGGCACGCTGAAAATAGAAAGTAGCAGCTGGTCGACACAAAATATCTCTTGCTATTATGTGACAGTCCTTTAATGTCATACGCGATAACCAAGGCTCGTTAATGCGATGCTTTCTATTTCACCCGCTACAACGGGTAGAATAGAGTTTAACCGTTGTAGCGGGTAAAACATATTTATTCGCGCCCTAAGAATACCAAAAACCGGCATCTGCCAGTTTTTTTTAATTTATCTTTTAACAAATCGTGCTAAATCCCAAGCCTTTTTTCTTAATCGCTTCGATGATTGCGGGCAAGGCTTCGACGGTTTGTTCACGTTTATCGTAACCGTCGTGGAATAAAAATACTTGTTGGCTGTGGATGTTTTTAGAAATCCAGTCAATAATTTTTTGCGTGCCGGGGCGGTTATAATCGAAAGAGTTAAAACCCATCGGAACAGGGTTAATACCATCCGCACGAATCGCTGCCCGCACGCGTTCATTAGAAGCCCCAAACGGATAGCGTAAACAGACGGGTTTTTGTCCAATAATATTATAAATAATAACTTGTGGTTGATGAATTTCTTTCTGTAAGGCTGCTTCACTTAATTTCGTTAACATGGGGTGCGTTAAACTATGACTATCGACTTTCATGCCCGCATCATAAACTGCTTTTACCATCTCAGGATATTTCTGCGCATTCACACCCACCATAAAAAACGTGGCTTTAATATTATATTTTTTTAATATCGCTAAAATTTGCGGTGTGTAAATAGGTGACGGACCATCATCAAATGTTAAAGCGACTGTGCCTTTTTCAGGAATTGTATTCACCGTAGGCGGTGTTTCATTTGCAAACACAACTGAACTAAAAAATAAAACACCCAACATCACCAATAATTTTCTCATCACAACCCCTCTCCCTACGGCATTAAATTAATGCTAAAAAATCCACGCCACGCGCGCGGGTTTTCACCGCCGCCCGGAATCGCTTCCGTTGCTGCCACATTACGATTTAAAGGTTTAGCCAACTCTAAACTCATGCTCACATGATTCCAGGCAAAGGATCGCAACCCAAACCCAGCAGATGTCCCCGTTTCACGACCCGATTGATTAATATGATCGTAATTCCAAAGCACACCTCCATCGTAATAAACAAAATATTGTGTTGGAATAAACGTCCACGGCAAAATACTATCAGCACGTAATTCTAATTTCGCCTCAATGCCACGGTCACCCACAATTTCAGAAGGATCGTAAGCATCCCCAAACGGTAATCCACCATAGCCCAATTGTTCATACGCATACATTTTATTCGTTGCATATTGCCCCGCCCCTGACAACAAAGCAGAGAAAGAACCAAACAACCCTTGCAATCGGCCACCGGACATATTCAACTTAGAAAACGAAGGTTTTGCACCAATCCGTGAAATTAAATTCCCTGGTTGACTTGCCCCAAACGCATCAATCCCCTGCGTGAGTAATGCACTCAATTGATTCGATCCGCGATACTGATCAGCCATATCAAATTGCATGCCTACTTGCGCAGAACGAATTTGATCATTATAAATTTTTGTATCAAACTGCGTTAAATAGCTATTTATCTCGGTTAATGCTGCATTTACAGAAAAATTATGATTACGTTGTCGAATAATCGGATACTGTGCACTCACTTGATAAAATCCGTTTAAACCAATCGTATCGGTGCCTTCCAACACAAACCCGGGTTTCGTTCGCGTATATTGCCCATCAAAATCAAGCATCAAACCATTCACACCTAAATATTGTTTATGCTCAAATTCAACGTAACGCATTTCTTCCCATTGTCGGCCGGAGTCACCCAAACGCACGCCCGTTGCACTACCGCTCCCCAACGTCGTACCGTTGAAATAAGCAGATGCAATCACGCGTGTGGGTCCAATATATCGCGTACCACGATTATCGTAGCTAATATAGCTTGTGTTATCCATGCGATCAAACGACACAATTAACGTTAAATCAGCGGCATTATCAACCGTTTTTGACGGCGTAATGACAGAGCGCACCGTCATCCCTGGTAAATCGCCAGCCAATAATAAAGTTGATTCTAATTCTTTAATATTCAACGGACGCTTATTCACAATTTTATCGCCGTAACGCTGCATTAATTGCTTAGTCCGCTCAGGCACATCGCCTTGCACCATCACGCGTTCAATATAACCTTCAATAATTTTAATGCGTATCACACCATTCGTGATTTTTTGTTCTGGAATCACCGCTTGCGAGAGTAAATACCCCGCCTTGTTGTACTTAAACGTAATGTCATTCGTAAACTGTTGAATGTCACCCAGAGTAACTTCACTCCCCAGGGGCTTATGAAACAAGGCCAAAAGCTCGTCATTCGAATAGAGCGTATTGCCCTCAAAAACGATGCCCTTAAGCTTAAAACGGATGGAGGCAACCTCAGGGGGGAAGGCATTGGGTGCCGGCGGTGACACAATCGGCGGCAGGACGGTACGTCGCTCCATAGCAGGCTTGGTCGTCAGCGACTGACTAACCCGGCTTGGCAGCACCGTTGTAGGCACAAAATCGAGCGCAAAAGCCTGTTCAAAAGTTAGCAAACTACTGATTAAAATAAGATTAATAATGGTTTTTTGCGTTGTTTTCATGGGCAGATGACATCCTAGTCACGAGTGAGGGGTGTAAAACCCGGCGTCCAATCACGGATTTTTCCCGCAATGCCTTGATTATATTTACTTTAAATATTTTTCACAAGATGGTTAAAATTAGTACAATTTCTGAAATATGGTCTATATTAAAGCATCGGCCTATTGTTTAAAATATGAACAGCGAATATTTGAACCTCTCGGAGGTGGTGTGATTTTTAAAATGTACAAAAAAGAAACAATCACACAGAGCGCTCTTCAACGAGTTAGCTTAACGGAAAAACCTGCGTTTTGGAATAAAATCAGCATCTTCGCGATCTTCTTTACTTTCACATGGTTGAGCTTATTTAGCCCTCTGGCAGTCGCTAACCCGACAGGTGGGGTTATCTCGTCAGGCAGCGCCACTATCAGCAACCCCGACGCCAACACCACCGTCATCAACCAAACCTCTAACAAAGCCATCATTAACTGGCAAACCTTTAATATTGCCCCCAACCAAACCACCCGCTTCCAACAACCGAATGCTGGCTCCATTGCCGTCAACCGGGTCAACCCCAATAACGGCAGCTCTACCATTGCCGGCAACTTAACGGCTAATGGTCAAATCTGGATTTTAAATCCAGCCGGTATCTTAATCACCCCAACGGGTCGCATTGATGCTGCTGGTTTTTTAGCAACGACTGCCGGTATTAGCGACCACGATTTCATGAGCGGTAATTATCATTTCATTCAATCACCCGATTGGAATGGTTCAGTCATCAATGAAGGTACTATTAGCGTCGCTGATCGCGGTATGGCAGCATTGGTCGCGCCCTCTGTTAGCAATAGTGGCTTAATACAGGCGAATTTAGGCTCTGTCGCTTTAGCCTCATCAAATGAATACGTCGTTGATTTTTACGGTGACCAACTCATTCAATTCGGTGTGAATTCAACCGTGACAAAACCAGGTGTTGATCAAAACGGCAACCCAATGCAAGACGCCGTTGCTAACTCAGGCACCGTCATTGCCAATGGCGGCAAAGTGTTAATGACCGCTGACACAGCTGCGGGTATTGTTCATAGCGCTGTAAATGTCTCTGGTACGGTGGTTGCGAATTCAGCCAGTGTGCGTAATGGTGTGATCACTTTAAGCGGCGGGTCAAAAGGTGTTGTGCGCGTGAGCGGTAAAGTCATGGCATCTGGCGCAGGGACAGGCAACAAAGGCGGAAAAATCACAATCACTGGTAAAGAAGTTTATGTCGATAATGGCGCGCGCATTGACGCCAGCGGCGATACCGGTGGCGGCACCGTTAACATTGGCGGCAATTATAAAGGTCAAGGCCCTTTAATGAATGCTGATTACGCAGTCATTGATAGCGATGCCATTGTCGATGCCTCTGCTTTATTGAACGGTAACGGTGGCGAAGTTATTTTATGGTCTGACTTAGGCACCGGTTTCTACGGCACTATTCTTGCCAAAGGCGGGTTAGTCAGTGGTAACGGTGGGTTTGTTGAAACCTCGGGTAAAGAATATTTAGAAGCTTATGGACATGTGTATGTAGGTGCGCCTTATGGTGCTGCGGGTACTTGGTTGTTAGACCCACGCAATGTGACAATCTCCAATACCACTAGCGGTGGTACTTATACAGCAGGTGTCGGCTTTACACCCACCGGTAACAACTCACAAGTTAACGTTGCCTCTATTAATGCCGATTTAAATGCCGGTAGCAACATTGTTATCAATACCGGTTCAACGGGCGGTCAACCTGGCAATATCACAGTTAGCGCTGCGGTCTTGAAAAGTGCCGGTGTAGGCACAGCCTCTTTAACCTTAGATGCTGCAGGCGCGATTGCGATTAACAATACAATTAGTGCAACGAGCGGCGCTTTAAATTTAATATTAACAGCGGGTGGTGCAATCACACAATCCGCCGCACTCAATATTGCTGCATTAAGCATTACAACAGGCACAGCAGCTGTCACACTCACAAATGCTGCCAATCTCATTAGTGGTGCTATCAGCATCATTAGAACGGGGGCAAATGCCGTATCGTTAATCAACAACCGCGCAACTGATTTAGGAAATATTTCATTAGGCACTGGTACATTTTCATTAACATCAGCAGGTGCTATGACACAAAGCGGGTCATTTACTCAAACAGCTGCTGCAGGTAGTGCGACGTTCACTGCCGGAGCAAATGCAATCACCCTAACAAATGCAAATAACGATTTCACCGGTTCTGTTATCTTAAGTAATTCTGGTGCAAATAATGTTGCTGTCACCGATTTGAATGCTTTAAGTATTGGCACTTCTACCCTTGGAACGGGGACACTAACGCTCAATAGTATTGGGTTAACGCAAAGTGGTGCGATCACACAAGCTGTTGGTGCTGGGACTGTTACCATCAATGCTGGTGCAGGAGCTATTACCTTAGGCAGTGCGAATAATTTTACAGGAGCCGTTTCTTTAAATAATAGTGGTGCAAATAATGTCTCTCTAACAAATAATCTTGCATTATCGTTAGGCACTTCTTCTGTGGGGAGTGGAACATTAGACCTTAGTGCAAATGGTTCAATCACACAATCCGGTGCAATCACACAAGCAGCTTCTGCGGGTGCTGTTAACTTAAGCGTTGCTGCAGCGAGCTCAGATATTCTATTAAATACGTCAGCAAATAATTTTAGTGGTGCGATTGGGTTTGGTGGTACGCTTACCAACATTCGTGATGTTGGTTTACGCAATATTAATGCAGCAGCGACCTTAGCGAGCTTTACTGGTTTAACAAATTTACGCAATCTAACGATTGCATTCAATAATTCAGCTTTAAGCCTACCTGCAATTACCTTAACCAATGGCGGGTCATTCAGCGGTACTGCTGGTGGCGCTATTACACAAACCGGTGTGCTAACCGTTCCCGGCACTGCTAGCTTTACTGCTGGCGCGAATGCCATTACTTTAACCCAAAATAATGCCATCACGGGTGCTGTGTCATTTAGCAATAGTGGTGCAAACAACATTTCCTTCACGAATGCCATTGCCACTGTTTTGGGTGCATCTAGCATTGGAAACAACCTAACGATTCTTTCTAGTGGCGCACTGACACAAACCGGTGCATTAATTATTCCCGGCACCGCAAGCTTTACTGCCGGCGCAAATGCCATCACCTTAACCAATGCAAGTAATAATTTCACCGGTGCTGTTTCACTGAATAACTCAGGCGCGAATGATGTTAGCCTGACCGATGTCAATACGTTAGTGATGGGTGCTTCTAGTGTTGGTTCAGGGTCACTCACCTTAAATAGCGTTGGCCTCACGCAAAGTGGCGCGATTACCAGTTCAGGCGCTGCTGTGATTAATGCGGGTGCTGGCGTGATCGCCTTAGGCAGCAACAATAATTTCACGGGTTCAGTGTCGTTAAATAATAGCGGTGCAAATAATGTTTCCTTGGTGAATAGCAGCGCTTTAGTCTTAGCTGCTTCTTCTGTGGGTAGTGGTACATTAGGCATCACAGCTGGTGGTAGCATTTCACAAACAGGTGCAATTGTTCAAGCCGCTGCTGCGGGTACTGCTACTTTTGGTGTGACTGCAGCTGCTTCTGATATTTTATTAAATACCCAAGCCAATAACTTTAGTGGTTCAATTGGATTTAACGGAACATTAACCAATATACGTGACGTGGGTTTAAGAAACATTAATGCAAGTGCTACTTTAGCAAGCTTTGTAGGTTTAACCAACTTACGTAATTTGACAATCGCCTTTGATAATTCAGCCTTAAGCTTACCCGCAATTACTTTAGCAAGCGGTGGTTCATTCAGTGGCACAGCCGGTGGTGCGATTACACAAAGCGGTGCATTAACCGTACCAGGTACAGCTAGCTTTACTGCTGGTGCAAATGCGATTACTTTAACTCAAAACAATGCGATAACAGGCGCCGTTTCATTTAACAACAGTGGTGCAAACAATATTTCATTCACCAATACCATTGCAACCGTATTAGGTGCTTCAAGCATTGGGAATAACTTAACTGTTCTTTCAAGTGGTGCCATTACACAAAATGTAGCATTAATTATTCCTGGTCTTGCTAGCTTCACCGCTGGTGCAAATGCTATTACCTTAACCAATGCAAGCAACGATTTCACCGGCGCTGTTTCATTGAATAACTCAGGAAACAATAATGTTTCCTTAACTGACGTGAACGCTTTAGTCATGGGTGCCTCTAGTGTTGGCTCCGGCTCACTCACTTTAAACAGTATTGGCATTACCCAAACCGGTGCAATCACGAGCTCTGGGGCAGCAACCATTAATGCAGGTGCTGGCGTTATTACTTTAGGTAGTAGCAATAATTTCTCAGGCAGTATTTCTTTAAATAATTCAGGCGCAAATAATGTTTCCTTAACGAATGCCATCGCCTTAAACCTTGGCGCTTCTTCTATTGGCAGCGGAACTTTAGGCATTACGACAAGTGGTGCGATTACCCAATCCGGTGCCATCACCCAAGCCGCCAGTGCTGGCAATGCAAGCTTTAGTGCAGGCGCTAATGCCATTACCTTAACTAACGCTTCAAATGATTTCACAGGTTCAGTTTTACTCAGCAATTCAGGGGCGAATAATATTGCGCTCACTGATGTGAATGCGCTAAGCATAGGCACCTCTAGTGTCGGTTCTGGCACTTTAAACCTAACCGGTATTGGGATTACCCAAAGCGGTGCCATCACACAATCAGCCAGTGCAGGTGCCGCAACCATTAATGCTGGTGCGGGTGTGATTACATTAACAAACGCAAGTAATAATTTCACTGGCGCTGTCTCATTAAACAATAATGGTGCAAATAATGTTGCATTAACAGATGTAAATGCTTTAGTGATAGGCGCTTCTAGTGTTGGCTCAGGGTCACTCACTTTAAACAGTATCGGTATCACTCAAACCGGTGCAATCACGAGTTCTGGTGCTGCAACCATTAATGCCGGTGCTGGTGTTATTACTTTAGGTAGCACTAATAACTTTAGTGGTTCAATTTCACTTAATAATAGCGGTGCAAACAATGTTTCCTTAGTCAATAGCGGTGCATTGGTTTTAGCAGCTTCTTCTGTTGGTTCTGGTACTTTAGGCATTACCGCTGGTGGTAGCATCACACAATCTGGCGCGATTGTTCAAGCAGCTAGCGCAGGTACCGCAACCTTTGGTGTGACTGCAGCTGCTTCTGATATTTTATTAAATACCCAAGCTAATAACTTTAGTGGTTCAATTGGATTTAACGGAACATTAACCAATATACGTGACGTGGGTTTACGAAACATTAATGCCAGTGCAACACTTGCAAGCTTTGCAGGTTTAGCCAACTTACGTAATTTGACAATCGCCTTTGATAATTCAGCCTTAAGCTTACCAGCCATTACCTTAACCAGTGGCGGTTCATTCAGTGGCACAGCAGGTGGTGCGATTACACAAACCGGTGCATTAACCGTTCCCGGTACAGCAAGCTTCACCGCTGGGGCAAATGCGATTACTTTAACCCAAAATAATGCCATTACGGGTGCTGTGTCATTTAGCAATAGTGGTGCAAACAACATTTCCTTCACGAATGCCATTGCCACTGTTTTGGGCGCCTCAACTATTGGCAATAACTTAACGATTCTTTCTAGTGGTGCCATTACACAAAACGCTGCTTTAGTTGTTCCCGGATTAGCAAGCTTTACTGCTGGGGCAAATGCCATCACCTTAACCAATGCAAGCAACGATTTCACAGGCGCTGTTTCATTAAATAATTCAGGGGCAAACAATGTTGCCTTAACTGACGTTAATGCATTAGTAATGGGTACATCTAGCCTTGGCTCAGGGTCACTAAACTTAAATAGCATCGGCCTCACGCAAAGTGGTGCGATAACAAGTTCAGGTGCTGCAACCATTAATGCCGGTGCTGGGGTTATTACTTTAGGTAGCAGTAATAATTTCTCAGGCGCTGTTTCATTAAATAATTCAGGCGCGAACAATGTTTCATTGAATAATGCCATCGCTTTAGAGCTCGGCACTTCTTCTGTCGGTAGTGGTACTTTAGGCGTGACCGCCGGTGGCAGCATTACGCAATCTGGTGCCATTGTTCAAGCAGCAAGTGCAGGGGCTGCGACCTTTGGTGTCACTGTTGCGGGTTCAGATATTTTATTAAATACGTCAGCTAATAATTTCAGTGGTTCTATTGGATTTAGCGGCACTTTAATCAACATTCGTGATGTAGGCTTACGTAATATTAATGCCAGTGCAACCCTTGGAAGCTTCGCTGGTTTAACCAATTTAAGAAACTTAACGGTCGTATTTGATAATTCAGCTTTAAGCCTACCAGCCATTACCTTAACCAGTGGCGGTTCATTCAGTGGCACAGCCGGTGGTGCGATTACGCAAACCGGTATATTAACTGTTCCCGGCACGGCAAGTTTCACCGCTGGCGCAAATGCGATTACTTTAACCCAAAATAATGTGATTACGGGTGTCGTTTCATTTAGTAATAGTGGTGCAAACAATATTTCATTCACCAATACCATTGCAACCGTATTAGGTGCTTCAAGCATTGGGAATAACTTAACTGTTCTTTCAAGTGGTGCCATTACACAAAACGCTGCTTTAGTTGTTCCCGGATTAGCAAGCTTTACTGCTGGGGCAAATGCCATCACCTTAACCAATGCAAGCAACGATTTCACTGGCGCTGTTTCATTAAATAATTCAGGGGCGAATAACGTTGCCTTAACCGATGTGAATGCGTTAGTCATGGGTGCCTCTAGTGTTGGCTCAGGCTCACTCACTTTAAACAGTGTTGGCATTACCCAAACCGGTGCAATCACAAGTGCTGGGGCTGCAAGTATTAATGCTGGCGCTGGTGTGATTACCTTAAACAGTAACAATAACTTCTCAGGCAGCATTGCACTCAATAACAGTGGCGCAAATAACGTATCTTTAATCAATAGTGGCGCGTTAGTGCTTGATACTTCTTCAATCGGCAGCGGGTCATTCAGCTTGACTGCCGGTGGGAATATTTCACAACTGGGTGCAATCACACAAGCAGCCTCTGCTGGCGCTGTCACATTCAGTGTGAGTGCGGCAGCCTCAGACATTTTATTAAACACAGAAGCGAATAATTTCAGTGGGGCTATTGGGTTTGGTGGGACATTATCTAATATTCGAGATGTCGGTTTACGCAATGTGAATGCGAGTGCAACCCTTGCAAGTTTCACTGGTTTAACCAACTTAAGAAACTTAACCATCACTTTTGATAACTCAGCCTTAAGCTTACCAGCCATTACCTTAACCAGTAGCGGTTCATTCAGTGGCACAGCAGGTGGTGCGATTACACAAAGCGGTGCATTAACCGTTCCCGGCACCGCAAGCTTCATAGCTGGGGCAAATGCGATTACTTTAACTCAAAACAATGAGATAACAGGCGCCGTTTCATTTAACAACAGTGGTGCAAACAATATTTCATTCACCAATACCATTGCAACCGTATTAGGTGCTTCAAGCATTGGGAATAACTTAACTGTTCTTTCAAGTGGTGCCATTACACAAAACGCTGCTTTAGTTGTTCCCGGATTAGCAAGCTTTACTGCTGGGGCAAATGCCATCACCTTAACCAATGCAAGCAACGATTTCACTGGCGCTGTTTCATTAAATAATTCAGGGGCGAATAACGTTGCCTTAACCGATGTGAATGCGTTAGTCATGGGTGCCTCTAGTGTTGGCTCAGGCTCACTCACTTTAAACAGTGTTGGCATTACCCAAACCGGTGCAATCACAAGCACTGGCGCCGCAACCATTAATGCAGGCGCTGGCGTCATTACATTAGGCAGTAGCAATAATTTCTCAGGCGCTGTTTCTTTAAATAATGCCGGCGCAAACAATGTCTCCTTAAATAATGCCATAACTTTAACCCTTGGCACTTCTTCTGTTGGTAGCGGCACCTTAGGCATCACCGCAAATGGCGCAATTACCCAATCCGGTGCCATCACGCAAGCCGCGAGTGCTGGCAATGCAAGCTTTAGTGCAGGCGCTAATGCGATTACCTTAACCCATGCCAATAACGATTTCACAGGTTCTGTTTTACTGAGCAACACGGGCGCAAACAATGTTGCCTTAACTGATATCAATGCCTTAAGCCTTGGCACTTCACCCCTTGGCTCAGGTAGCTTAATTGTCATTGCAGGTGGTGCCTTAACACAAAGCGGTGCCATTACCCAAGCAGCCAGTGCTGGCAATGCAAGTTTCAGCGTAGGAGCGAATGTTATCACTTTAAATAACGCAAGCAATGATTTCACTGGTTCAGTCTTATTAAGTAATTCAGGGGCAAATAATGTCACCGTAACCGATGCAAATGCTTTAGTCATTGGCACTTCTAGTGTCGGCTCTGGCGCACTCACTTTAAACAGCATTGGGTTAACTCAAACAGGGGCGATTACCAACGCAGGCACAACGACACTTAATGCCGGTGCCGGCGCTATCACCTTAAATGGCAGCAATAGTTTAAGCGGTGCAATCGCACTTAATAATAGTGGTGTAAATAATATCTCATTAACGAATAATGTAGCCACACTATTAGCCGCTTCAAGTGTAGGTAATGATTTATCAATCAATGCTAATGGCGCAATCACTCAAACCGGTGCATTAACCGTGCCGGGACTCGCAAGCTTTGCTGCTGGGTCTAGTAATGATATTACGTTAAATAATACAAGCAATAATTTTGCAACGGTTGGCATTGTTAGTGGGAATAATGTCAACTTACGAGATACAAACAGCATTATACTTGGCACTTCAACGATCAGTGGTGATTACCAAGTAACTGCTAATGGTAATATTACCCAAAATGGCGCTATTACAAATAATATTGCTGGTAAAACCGCAACGTTTAACGCGGGCACTGGCAATATTACACTGACCAATGCAGCCAATGATTTTACCAATGTTGCCATTAGCAATGCAGCTGATGTTTCACTCACCGATGTTAATGCTTTAAATTTCGCAGCCTCTACCCTCACAGGTAATTTAACCGTGAATACGAGTGGAAACATCACACAATCTGGTGCCATTATCGCCAATGGTTCAGGTAAAACTGCCTTATTTAATGCTGATACGAATAACATTACCTTAACGAATGCTGCAAATGACTTTACGAATTTTGAAGTTGCAAACGCTAACGATATCAACCTCATTGATGCTAACGATTTATTCATTGGTGATGTTAACCTTGCACAAAACTTCACCGTCAGTGTCGCTGGTGATTTAACGACAACGGGTTTAATACAAACAACAGGCGGCGATGTTGACCTTTCTACCACAGGTGCCGGCATCATTACCATCGGTGATACACAAGCCAATACCAATGCTATTCTCACCACAGCAACGGGTGACGCCACCTCAGGGAATATTACTATTACAGCTGCGAATACTGACAGTTTAGCAAATGCTATTTTCATTAATCGTGTCTTAAATACCACGGGTGGTGCAGGTGGCGTATTAACCGTCGGTGGTGGCGTCACGGTGAATGAAGCACCGGTGCTCGGAGCTGGGGATATTACCCTCACAGGGGGTAGCAATACGACTTTACTTGGGAATTTAGCATTCAATACAGCAACAACTATCCAACTCAACAACACTGATATCGTGATTAACGGCACCATTACCACAACAGGCATTGGCTCATCACTCACGATTATTGCAGACCCAACCAGCACCGGATTTGGTGGGATACGTTCAACCAGTTCAGGCTCTATTGTCAGCAGCGATGACCTCACCTTACAAGCTTCTAGCCTGTTTTCAAACCCAGGCGTTGCCATTGATTTAGTGGCAGGCAGTACTTTCCAAGCAGCAGGGAATATTAACTTGCTCGGGAATGTTGGCAGCCGAAATATTATTGTCAATGCAACCTTAGAAAGCACAGGCGCCAATAAAAATATTACCATTACCCCAACAGGCACCGGTGACATTTTATTAGGGAATAATTTAACAACCAATGGTGGCGCCATTAACTTAAGCACCAATGCAAACAGTCTGTTGCAATTAGTGAATAATGCTGTCTTAACCACAAATGGTGGTGCTATTACAACTAATGCTATTAATGGTGTTGGTTATACCTTAACAGCCGATGTTGGTAACACCGCAGATATTACCTTTGATAATGCCGCCAATGATTTTGGAACACTTGCTATCACCAGTGCACGCAATGTCACTGTCGTTGATGCAAACAGCATTGATTTAGGGGCTTCTAATATTAGTGGTACACTCAACTTAACAACCAGTGGTGACATTACCAGCATAAGTGGTAATGTTGTTGTGGGTGGTGTTGCAACCTTAAGCGCTGGTAGTGCTAATACCATTAGCTTAAACCAAGCTGGAAATGATTTTAATACCGTCGCAGTCAGCGCTGCGAATGATGTTTCCTTACAAGATATTAATGCCATTATTCTCGGAGCCATGAATATTGCCGGTAATTTAGAGGTTACTGCCAATGGGGCAATCACACAATCTGGCGCGTTAATCATACCCGGCACAGCAAGCTTTAGTGCAGGCGCTAATGCCATTACTTTAACCCATGCAAGCAATGACTTTACCGGTGCTGTGACCTTAAGCAATTCAGGTGCTAACAATGTTGCCCTGACAGATGTGAATGCTTTAATCATGGCTGCTTCTACCGTCGGCTCAGGCTCACTCACTTTAAACAGTGTTGGATTAAGCCAAACCGGTGCCATCACCAGTGCGGGTGCAGTGACGGTGAATGCCGGTACAGGAACCATTGCCCTAAATAGCAATAATAACTTCACAGGGTCTGTTGCGCTGAATAACAGTGGTGCAAATAATGTATCACTTGTAAACAGTGGTGCTTTAGCATTAGGCACCTCTTCTGTCGGCACTGGTAGTTTCAATGTCACTGCCGGTGGTAATATTTCTCAAGTGGGTGCGATTACACAAGCTGCAAGTGCGGGCTCAGTAACCTTTAGCGTCAGTGCTGCAGGTGCTGATATTTTATTAAATACGTCAACCAATAATTTCAGTGGCACGGTTGGGTTTGGTGACACCACTGCAAATATTCGTGATGTTGCCTTACGCAATGTTAATACCAGCCCAAGCCTTGGCAGCTTTGCAGGGTTAACTAACTTACGTAACTTAACTTTAGTTTACGATAATGCTGCTTTAAGCCTGCCAACTATTACTTTACACAGTGGTGGGTCATTGAGTGCAACTGCTGGTGGTGCAATTACACAAACCGGTGTATTAACTGTTCCAGGCACCGCAAGCTTTAATGCAGGGGCCAATGCCATTACCTTAACACAAAATAATGTGTTAAGCGGGGCAGTTACTTTATCTAATAGCGGTGCGAACAATGTTCAATTAACTAATGCTATTGCAACGGTGTTAGGTGCTTCTAGTGTTGGGAATAATTTAACCGTCATCTCTAATGGTGCCATCACGCAAACCGGTGTGTTAACTGTTCCTGGCCTTGCAAGCTTTAATGCCGGCGCGAATACCATTACTTTAAATAGTGCGAATAATTTCTCAGGCACCGTTTCATTAAACAATAGTGGTGCAAACAATGTGTCACTCGCCAACGCCGCCGCATTGAGTCTAGCTAGCTCAACGGTTGGGAGTGGCACATTGAGCATCACCGCCGGCGGCACTATTTCTCAAATCGGTGCGATTTCACAAGCTGCCGGTGCTGGTTCTGCAAACTTTGGTGTGACGGTTGCGGGTTCAGACATCTTATTAAATACCCAAGCTAATAACTTCAGCGGCGCTGTTGGGTTTAACGGTACCACTGCAAACATTCGTGATGTTGCCTTACGCAATATTAATACAAGCCCAACACTTGGCAGCTTTGTAGGGTTAACTAACTTACGTAACTTAACTTTAGTTTACGATAATGCTGCTTTAAGCTTGCCAAGCATTACTTTACATAGTGGTGGGTCATTAAGTGCAACCGCTAATGGTTCAATCACACAAACTGGTGCATTAACAATACCCGGCGCTGCAACCTTTAGTGTCACAAGCGCTGGGTCAGATATTATTCTCAACACGCAAGCCAATGATTTCAGCAATGCCATCAGCTTTGGTGGAACGACTGCAAACATACGTGATGTTGCCTTACGCAATATCAATGCAAGTGCAACACTAGGTAGCTTCGCAGGGTTAACTAACTTACGTAACTTAACCGTTGCCTTTGATAATGCAGCCTTAAGCTTACCAACCATTACGTTAACAAGTGGTGGGTCATTAAGTGCTACCGCTAATGGTTCCATTACACAAACAGGCGCATTAACCATCCCCGGCACGGCAACCTTTAGTGTCACAAGTGCTGGGTCAGATATTATTCTTAATACGCAAGCGAATGATTTCAGCGGCGCGGTTGGATTTGGTGGCACCACTTCAAACATTCGTGATGTTGCCATCCGCAATATTAATGCAAGCCCAAGTCTTGGCAGTTTCGCAGGATTAACTAACTTACGCAACCTCACCCTGGTTTATAATAATGCTGGTTTAAGCATACCGACACTCACCCTAAGCGGCACACTGAATGCCAATGTTAATGGACTCATTACACAATCAGGGACATTGAATGCGAACAATCTTGTGCTCGTCTCAAACGGCAACAACATTAACTTAAACGGACCAATTCAATTAACGGGTTCTTCATCCAGCATCACTTCCAATGATGGAACCATTACCTTCAATGGAGCGCTTAATGGTGCTGCAACCTTAACGTTAAATGCAGGCAGTGCCGGTAATATATTCTTCAATGAAGATGTCGGAGCAATCACCCCGCTAGTGAAACTCGTGATTGCGAATGCAAACGACGTCACTAACAATGCCACCATGACCTTAGGTCAATTCGTTCAAAACGCAGGGAATACCTTAGACTTTGGTGCAGGGGGCATCACCACCACTGGTAATGCTTCTATCACCGGCAATAATGTTATCGGCCAAATCAATATTGCTTCATTGGCGTTGGGAACCAACCTTGCAAACCTCACTGGTTTCATTGCAGGTGGCAGTGGTCAAGCTGCCATTAATACCGTCGTATTCTTAAATACGATTACCGCTGGCACCCATTTCTTTAATGGTATTGATATGTTCTTAACACCAACACCACCACCGCCTGTGCCACCAGCACCCGTCATTAACAACGCAGGTGATTTACCACAAACCGTTTTACCCGATGGTCTCACCGTCGTTCAAAGTGGGTATACCTTCCAAATGGACAGTGAGCTTTGGTTAATGGATTGGTTAACAGAAAACCCCACTCACAAAGAATGCACCTCTGTCACCAGTGATATTGCTGTCTGCCGTAACTAGGCCAACCGTGATTTTGGAAACACGCAAGTAAAGGTACTGCCGTGATGTAACTGACTTTCAATTTCCAACGAAGCCTCATGCCGTACCAAGACATGCTTCACAATCGCAAGACCCAACCCGGTTCCCCCACTCTCTCGTGATCTTGCTTTATCAACCCGATAAAATCGCTCTGTAATTCGCGGCAAATGTTTTTTTGCAATACCAATACCTGTGTCTTTCACAGAAAATACGGGGCAACCACGTTTCAACCTCCATTCAATGTGAATTGTGCCACCTTTAGGCGTATACTTCACCGCATTGATAATGAGATTTGAAAATAAGCTTTTTAATTCAGCTTCAACGCCCATCAAAAAAACTTTTTTGTCGGCGTTTAAAGTAATTTTATGCGCTTTCGCACCGCTTATATTATTTGCATCTTTCACCAAGCGCACTAACAATTTTTCAACATTCACACGTACACCGGTTTCAACTTCTTGCTCGTGAGATTCAATATGCGATAATAACAATAAATCTTGAATCAAACTCTCCATTCGCAACGCATGTTCTTGCATGTGAGCAAGCATCCCTTCATACGGTGTTTTTTTAAACTCAGTTTTTTCTTTTAGCAATTCAACATAGCCGCGAATGACCGTCAAGGGTGTAATGAGCTCGTGAGAAACATTCGCCACGAAATCTTGGCGTGTGCGCTCTAGCCAAGCAATATGCGCCCGAATAGATGCTGGTAATTGGTGTCGATTAAATTTATCCATGCTGTTTTTTTCCAAAGAGATAACCTGACCCACGAATCGTTTGTATCCATTGATCGTAAGCTGCTGGTTTTAATTGTTGGCGTAGTCGTTTAATCGTGGCATCGACAGCCCGCTCATCGACATAGGCTTCTAAACCCCATACAAAATTTAATAATTGTTCCCGTGTAAAAACCTTATCCGGATGCGTTATAAAAAATTGTAATAACTTAAACTCCATTGGCCTTAAATTTAAGGCCTGCCTTTTCAATAATATTTGTTGTTTAGAAACATCTAAAACGAATTCATCTATCATTATTTTTTCACGGGGTTGGTGACCACTACGTCTTAACACTGCTTTAATACGCGCCGTTAATTCATTCGGTGAAAAAGGTTTAGTAATGTAGTCATCAGCACCTTGCATTAACCCCGTTATTTTGTGGTGCTCATCCGCTTTGGCCGTGAGCAGTATCACCGGCAAGGTTTGCGTATGTGGCTGTGTACGCAACCAACGAATAAAATCAATGCCACTTTTTCCAGGCAACATCCAATCAGCAATGATAATATCAGGCAATTTAAGCTGTAGCGCTGCCTCAGCTTGTTTCACAGTTGCGGCTTCGACGAGTGAAAAATCTTTAGACGACAAACTATGCCGAATTAAATCACGGATGGCGGTTTCATCTTCAACCAACAGAACCAGAATAGACATAGGATTCAGTTTAACATATCTTTGCGCTGTCATCGTCTTGTCATCAATCCGCGTTAATATCACGGCATGAAAACCAACCTATTCAAGCGCCACACAAACTATTCGTTAGCCCTATTACTCGCATTCGCGGGTGGCAGTGCTATCTTGTTGTTTTTGCTGCTAAGCCATAATGGGTTAGTGGCTGGAGACGTTGCACCGTGGTTAATTAAGCTGATTTTTGGCACACAGTGCCTCCAGTTTTTGGGGGGTATTATCTCAGGTAGTGGGTACCTTGGGCAGTTTATCGACAAACTGCGTGAAGATGCACTACCGTTTTCCGGCAAGACTAAGCACCCGCTTATTCAACGACTTAAGACCGAAAAAATCCCCTTAATCGGACTGGGGATAGGTGTTTGCCTAGGGCTGGCGCTCACCCTTGTGCAAGTGCTGGTGCCCATTCCAGTGCTGCGCTGGATTACACATGCAGGTAGTATTGCACCACGTTTATTTAGCGTGGTAATCAATATTGGTGCACTTGCCGGCCTGGGTAATCGTCTATCGCGGGTTGGCACACATATTGATAAACACCCCCGCACTCGCGCCTTTTGGCAGGCAGCGGATATTAACTACACCTTAGCCATTATCGGCGGTTGTATAGTGGGTTTAGTGATTATGTCTGCGCTCATTGCGACCGGCGGTGCGGGATTAATCATTGCAGGCATTGGGACTTTATCAGCGTGTGCCTCGGCTGGCGGGTATATTGGCCGGATGTTCGATTTAGCTTTAGGTGAGCGGCCAGTAGGCGTTTCTCCGCTAAAAAATACCTCACTCAAGTCTCGCTTTAATATCGAAACCACTAGCACATTAGTAGGTGTAATAGCAGGCATAACGCTAGGTGTTATTTTGATTGCAGCGGGTGCAATGACCCTACCCTTTTTTGGCTTAGGCAGCGTGAAACTCATTGCGGGGGTTGCCTTATTATCAATGTGCATTTCGGTGTGTGGTGGATTAGGCAATCGGCTCGGGCATGCATTTTCTAAGTTTAAACCAGCCCCTGTGACTCTACAAAAAACCGAAGACGTAACACGTAATGCAAAACTGCATCACTCACTCAGACCGCAGCGCCTCAATGGGGTTCAAGCGCGCGGCTTGCAAGGCGGGGTACCAACCAAAGAAAATGCCGACCAACACCGAAACGCTGAACCCAGCAAACGGTGCAAACCAGAATATCGTGAAAGCCCAATGCGAAAAACGTGCGATGATAAATGCAATAATCAACCCCAAAATAACGCCCAATACGCCG
Organism: uncultured Gammaproteobacteria bacterium; assembly: GCA_965653045.1. GTDB lineage: Bacteria > Pseudomonadota > Gammaproteobacteria > DSM-16500 > DSM-16500 > Aquicella. Next base: position 20,928 of record CBFGYM010000013.1, on the reverse strand, counting down.
CCGACCACCGACAAGATAACCGATTCAATCAAGAAGAGTTCGGCAATATCGCGCTTCGTCGCACCTACTGCTAAACGAATACCAATTTCACGACGGCGCTCAATCACCGACACCAGCATAATATTCATCACACCAATACCGCCGACTAACAATGAAATGCTACCAATCATTCCCAAGAAAATGGTCAGGATATTACTTTGTTTTTTCATCTTATCAATTAACTCTCGCGCACTACGAAAGCTAAGGGCTTTGCCAGGTGAGGCTTGATTAATATCGGCTTGTATGCTCGCTTCTGCAGCAGAAATATCAGCATTTGGCGCAAGCCTAAAAATAATATTATTGATGGTTGCATACTGACTAACAGCCGTACTTGCGAGTAAAGGCACCAAAATCGCATCATCGACATTAGCATATAAAAAACTATTTTCCGGCCAGGCAGCGGCCACGCCCACAACGATAAATGAGTTATTTCCAATTTGCAGCGGTTGGCCTATCGGGTCTTTAATCGAGATACTTTTCATTTTTTGATAAATCGATTGCCCGACAACACAGAAAAAAGCATATCGATCCGCTAACGTAATAAAACGGCCTTTCTCTAAATTAACATGCACAACTGACCGAAACTGATTCGTGACGCCCAAAATCATGCCATCTAGGGGTTGCCCTTCGTAACTCATCGGATAATATAATTGTGTGTATGGGGCAATTGCCAAAATACTCGGGTTTTGTTTGCCTAAAGAAAGCGATTGTTCCTGGGTTAAGTCACTGTTTGTGCCAGTGCCTGAACCCACTTCTTGGTTAATCGAGACGGCTAATAAATCTGTGCCGAGTGACTTCAATTCCGTTAAAGCTTGATTGGTGGCCAACTGCCCGCCTAAGACCATTGCCACGACCGACGCGGTGCCAACGAGCACGCCCAGCAATGCCAGAAATGTTCTAAGCTTGGCGTGCCCGAACTGTCTTAAACCTTCTTTGATTTGTGACACCCGATTCATCATGTTAACCTTTTAACAACATTGCTAGATTTTGCGCTATTCCTTTAATATTGGCAATCCTAAGCACGAAACTTGCGCGATACCTCGCGGAAATTCGGTGCTATAATGAGAAGTATTCGCATCACATTAAAAAGGTTTTTGCTATGAAACTCTTCAAAACAACCAGCGCCTTAGCCTCTTTTTTTGTCGCTATGACCTTTAGCACCACGGCTACTTGGGCCGCTCCACAAATTGGTGATTCTTTACCCAGTTTCTCAGCCCCATCTATTTACGGGTCTAGCAAAGACATGACTGCAAACAGCCTGCAAGGTCGTGTGAGTTTACTCGCAATTTGGGCAAGCTGGTGTTCGGCTTGCGCCTCTGAACATAACCTTTTTATGAAAATTAAAAATGTTTACCGCGTGCCCATCTACGGCATTTTATATAAAGACAGCGCCTCTGATGCGATGAATTTCTTGAAACGTCGCGGCAACCCGTACGTGCAATTGGCCGATGACCCAAGCGGTGATGCGACCATAGGCTTTGATGTTTACGGCACGCCTGAAATTTATTTAGTCAGCCCAGAAGGTAAAGTGCTCTATCACCAAACCGGCGCACTGAACCAATCGACCTGGGATTTGGTCATTTATCCGATTGTAAAACATTATCAATCGAGTAATTCTTAGTTCCTTGATTTTATTGTTTATATGCTAAAATAGAAGAAAAGGCGCCTTTCTTTTAAGGAAAAAAAGCCGTGGGGAATAATAATATTAATAAAATCAAATTATTAAAAAAACGTCCTGTGATTGGTTGGCGCGAATGGGTTAGCTTGCCTGAACTTCACATTGACAAAATTAAAGCCAAAATCGACACAGGCGCGCGCACTTCAGCCCTGCATGCGTTTTCTTTATCGCCTTTTAAAAAGGACGGCAAAGACTTAATTCAGTTTTTAATTCACCCCATGCAACACAATACTGACTTGGTGGTCACTTGTGTGGCTGAAATTGTTGATAAACGCCCCGTAACAGACTCTGGCGGCCACACAGAAGATCGTTTTGTCATTAGCACACCGATGGAGATTGCTGGACAAACCTGGCCGATTGAGATTACTCTCACCGAGCGTGAAAACATGCTGTTTCGCATGCTATTGGGGCGAAGCGCCCTACGCCGGCGGTTCACGATTAATCCGGCTAAATCGTTTTTATGCACGAGGAATGAAAATAAATGAAATTAGCGATTTTATCTCGCAAAGCAGACTTATACTCAACACGTCGACTGATCGACGCTGCAAGAGCGCGCAGTCATGAGGCAGACGTTATTGATACCTTACGTTGCTATATGAACATCACAACGGTGGAACCTACCATTCACTACAAAGGTAAAGAATTAAAAGCTTACGATGCGGTCATTCCACGCATCGGTGCATCTGTAACCTTTTACGGCGCAGCAGTGGTACGTCAATTAGAAATGATGGGCGTATTTTGTGTGAATGATTCCGTTGCAATGACACGTGCTCGCGATAAATTACGCTGTTTACAATTGTTATCTAAAAAAGGCATTGGCTTGCCAGTAACAGGTTTTGCACACTCCGTCGATGAAATTAAAGATTTAATTAAAATGGTGGGCGGCCCCCCTTTGGTGTTGAAGTTTTTAGAAGGCACACAAGGCATAGGCGTTATTTTAGTCGAAACCACTAAAGCAGCCCGCAGCGTTTTAGAAGCCTTTTTAGGCATGAAAGTAAATATTTTAGTACAAGAATATATTCGTGAAGCAGGTGGTGCTGATATTCGCTGTTTTGTGGTGGGTGGCAAAGTCGTTGCATCTATGAAACGCCAAGCCATTTCACCGGAAGAATTTCGTTCTAACTTACATCGCGGCGGCATTGCAAAACCCGTTGAAATTACCGATGAGGAACGCAGCATGGCGATACGTGCAGCGCACATTATTGGGTTAAACGTGGCGGGTGTTGATATTGTACGCTCAGACCGAGGCCCTTTAATCATTGAAGTCAATGCATCTCCTGGGTTAGAAGGCATTGAAAAAACCACGGGTATTGATGTGGCTGGTGAAATTATTGAATTTATTGAGCGGAGTTTAGATAGTGACACGCGTGAGCAAAACCTGCTTAAAGGCTAGTGAAAGTCTTTTTTCAACACCCCTAGGTGAAATGATTGCACTGACAACTGAATCGTCAGTCATTTGGCTTTCATTTATCAAGCATGAAAAATCGAAACAGCATTATGCGGCATTTAAAAAAAAATTTAATGTGTCTGTTATTTCAGAAAAAAATGCTTTAAGTCTTGCCCTTGAAAAATATTGTGTTGCCTATTTTGCAGGTAAATCTGTTTCAATAACATTACCGTTAAATGCCCTCGGCACGCCGTTTCAACAACGCGTGTGGGCGGCCTTGCAAACCATTCCCATCGGCGAAACACGTTCTTACGGAGAAGTTGCCGCAACGCTTAAACACCCCAAAGCCTATCGTGCCGTTGCGAATGCAAACGGCAAAAACCCTATTTGTTTGCTCATCCCCTGCCACCGTGTGATTAATGCGAATGGCAGCTTAGGCGGGTATAGCGGCGGGGTTGAAATTAAGGCTGCGCTATTACAACGAGAATCAACGTTATCGTTTAAGAATAATTTCTCCGCTGGCTGACAAAACGTCAGGCCGAATCTTTTTAAGTTGCTGGATAAAAAGCGCTTTTTCGGAAGGCCTTTTAAACAGTGCGCCAGTAAAAAACGTTTTCCGTAGCTGATTAAACCTATTAGCGCTCTCTTCGTCATTTTCCAACAATGGCGACGGAATTCGATCACGCCCCCCACTTAAATGGAGGCCAGAAATGATATCCAAAAAGCCGTAAATCAACATAGAGAAAATAAACGCATAAAATGCAAAGTTGCGGCAATCGATAAATTGATAATCTGTTATATCTTTATCTACAACACCGTACGCAAAAACAAATGCTTCAAGCACGGATAAACTGATTGCTGTATTAAATTCTGCACGCAGCATTTTTTCATGTCTGATTGAAGCTTTCATCGGTGCATAATAAATATTATCGATTTCTATCAGTTGTTTCGCTAAACCAATACAATCAAGAAGTCTCACGTAGGTATGCGCATTGACTAAAAACAATCGCATAAAATCTTCAGCACTAAGATATTTCAAAAGCACTTCGTTATTCATAATGAATACATCAAAAACACGCATCAGAAGATCATCTGTGTTGGAATTGCTTTTTTGTAACTCGGCCAATCGCTCTGAGCCAAACAAACCAACCGTACTAACCTGTAAAGGCGGCCGTGTAGGACTACGATCACGCATGTTTACTCCCTGTGTTTATCCTGTTATTTAATAACCGGTGGAAAAACGGACGCTGAGGCTATTTCTAAGAGTTGTCGGCGACGGCTCACTTTATGAAATGGGCTACGATAAAATAGTGAGCTTGAACTTAAGCGACCTTGATTGACAACCGTCATTTGCATATTGCCATGAGCTTGCATGAGCTCGTGACTGTAACGCAATAACTCATTAAAACTCTCAGCTTGATGATCATTTGCCACGACTAAATCTGGTGTTAGTGCATCGACACTTTCAGCCCGATACGGTGCAACTTTTTTACCGTAACTTGTTGCATCGAAACAACGTAATAAATCAAGCATATGTGTCAAATTTAACACATGATAAATACAATGCAACAGATTTTCATGGTCAGCATCTTGTGAAACCGCCTGAATTTCTGCGGCATAGTTTGGATTCCCAAGAATGTAAACAATATATGAAATGCTCGATTCTAAATAAAATCTTTCTTGATCAGCTAATTTTCTAAACGGTTTATAGTCTGCACAAAACGCAAGAAAATGATTTTTAGACGCCTCACGATATTTAAGCGAAGGTTTTTCGCTTTCGCGCCCAATGCCTGTTCGAATAGCAGCAATTTCAAGATATTGCAGCAGGGTTTCACTAAATTCAGCATAAGCTTCATGGCCAAGGTGCGTTGCATAGCGTGATAAATAATCAAAAACATAACGCACTAACATTTTTTTACGGTAAGCATGTGCTGCCCCGTGATTGTGCCTGACAACTGCTTTGCCAGCGACCTCGACCGACTCGGGAAGATCAGCATATTGTGTTAGATATTTATCGAGCGCGTGAAGAAAAGAAACATCAGGCCAGTAACGATCTTGTTGAAAATCAGGCGAACGAACAAAGCTTGCTTTCAAATGCACTTTTCCATCATTAGGGGCACTCAGATCAAGCGTTGTATAAACTTGCGTTGAAGCAGGTAAAATAACCTCTCCTTCGCCAACACAACTTGAGATGCTTGCAATCGGCCAAACATTCGCTTGGTTTGTATAATGCGTCACTGTGTTGTAAGTTTGAAAATAGAGCGGGTCTGCTTTTTTTGTTGTGCTGGTCAACGCCGTGTAGGCTGTCACACGATTCAAGCGTGCTTGGCGCACTTGGAGCGAGGCATAACGTGCTCTGATTGCTATTTCCATAAAATCATCCGTTGGCGTATCATGATCAACAAAATGTTCTAATCGTGTTAACCCCTGTAATTTCGTTAAATCCTCATGATAATTTTGTGATAAATGTAAAGGCAATATATTTAAGGCATGATGCACCAATAAGTTTAAACCTAGCATTAAAAGAATATTATCTTTAAAAGGCTGATCCATTAATAAGCTAGAAATATACTTTAATGATTTTAATTGATTAAAATGTTTTAAGTTTCCCTGCATTAAAGCATTCATTGAGAGATAGGTATGATCTGCGTACGTGTAAGCAAAAATGGCTTCTATACAAGCCTGAGGTAAATGCTCAAATGGTCCACCGGCAACTATACCCCGTCCATTTCCACATTGTAGACGTCTTATGGAATAAACACTCTGCGCTTCGCCGTGCACCGTTAAAGCTAGTAATGCTTGTAATCGTACAATTTGATCATCCGATAAAAACACGTGGGTGAGGTTGGCGTTTTTTAAAAGACAGGTTAATGAATATCTTGCGCCATTCACTGTGATTTCAATCGTTTCATGTTGAGTCGTCATGACAATCTCATCTAAACTTTTGACTGATAATAAAGCTTCAATGAGTTCTTCTAATAAATAAGTGCTTTCTGTTTTATCTAAAGGGCCTTCGTGAACGGGCGGTAAATCATGCACAGAGACCGCTTGACGAGCTTGTGGTGCTGTTCCACTTAAGGCCGCAACTAACTCAGATGATTCTAAAAAGAATTTTCCCAGATGAGAGACATCACTGATAACATTATCTTCTGAGTTGTAAACGCCTTTCTGAATTTCATCTTTCTGCTGTTCTAAATAAACATAAGCCTCAGGATGATTACTTAAATATTTTAATAATATTTCTCCTGTTTTTTTATCTTCTTTCGAAATCTGATTAATAGGTTCACTAATATATTTCGCGGGATTTTCATTATCGAGCAGTAAGCTAATAAATATGTCATTACTGATCGAGGTTTTATTAATTTTTTCAGGCTTTATGTAATTCAAATATTTTACTTTAAAAAGGGTTGAATACCCACTCGCCGCCAACTCAGCCAGTTTTTTTGTTTTTTCGGCCAAGTCATCAACAAAATACTTTTCTTGCTCGTCAATGAAAAGCTTATTAAGTTTTTTTATCGCTTCATCAGGAGTCATCGCCTTATCCACCTCGATTTTTTCTTATGCCGCAAATCTTACCATCTGCCCATTTTTTAGGCAAGACCAACGATGAGGTGAATCTTGGGGTTATTGCAAAAAAGCTTTAAAATCAGAGGCTAAGCGTTGGAGGTCGAGGCGATTGAGGAAGAGGGAGTAGACCATCCACGCGCTAAGGGCAGCGAGGTCGGAGAATTGTGGAGGGACGTATTTAGGTGGCGTAACGATACCTTCATCTTGTAAATCAGCGAGCACGTGCAAATCTTCAAGTGTGGTTTTACCGACAAAGAGCAAAGGAATGCGTGTGACTAAACCGCGTTGCACAGCCAAGCGCATATAATTATAAATTAAAATAAAACCTTTACTGTAAGATAAATCTTTGGTGTAAGGCCCACCATCTGGCACGCTGCCGCGAAACACGCGCATGGTGGAATGATAACTATCTTCTTCTTCCAAACCTTGTTCACGATAAAATTGATAGACATCAAAAAAATTCGCGCCATCTTCTGCCATGTTCACCGCATTAATGCGGTTTGTTAAACGTTTAACCCGACCCGGATAAGATGAGAACGTAAAAATTTCCGTAATAATGGCAAGACCCTCTTGTGTCACCGTTGATGAGGGCGGCCCTTTACTTAAAAACGTGCAAATGGGCTGTGCCATGCCATTTAGGGTAGTGCCTAAATGCACCCACCCTTCGTGAATTTCAAAGGTACGAATTTGTCGTTCGCTAAATTTTAGCCCATCGTGAATTTTTAATCGGTCAGCACCTGCGGATGCGTCGGCAATAATCCCATCGCTTAATTCCACCCGAATATTATCGCCGCCTTCTGAAAAATAATCGCCGAGGCGTTTTCCTAATATTTTAACGGCCTCTTTACTGGTAATAATTTCTTCATCGGCTTCTGTTTTCACTTGATCTTTAATATTCGCCAAAGTGTCATTCACCAAAGTAGCTAAATCTTTCAAAGTCGGCGCGCCAATGTGAAACGCATCTTCTGAACTGCCGTATAATTCTTGCGACACTTCTGTAAAACGCGGCGTACCGCGAGAAATGAGCAAATCAATGACTTGTCGATATTCATAACACATGCGCTGCATAATACTGCCCACGCCGCTATATTGCCCCAAGTGACGACGAATAGAGCGCTCAATATCGTGAAACTCTTCAATTTTTTGGTCTGGGTCAAAATTTAATGGATTATGTTCTTGATAATACGCTTGATCAATTTGCGGGAGTTTTTTAAATTTACTTTTGAAAAATTCAGCTTGAACGGACGAATCCCACTTAAGCGCATCGAGAATGCGTATCGGTTTTTGAGCCGTCACAATGCGCTCAGAGAGTTCGCGTATTGTTTGCTCGTATTCCGTTAATTGTTTATTACCGTTTTTATTATTGGGCATGCAAACGACCATCCTATCGTCTTCAAACTGCCTTTCAGTCTTTTCATTATAGCTGATTTTTTACCCTTCCATCAGCGTCCCTGCCTAACTGGCTGTTTATACTCGTTAATCAGCATAAAGCGATTTACGGCGCTCGGCTTCACCCGCACAAGGCACACATAAACTAAACCCTAAAGATCGACGGCCTTCCGGCATATCATCACCGCATTCTACACAGGTTTTCGTGCCAACACTCGCCATTCTTGATTGGCGCATTTTACTCAAAGCACGGGAAACTTCGTTATCAATCAAGTCGTTAGCTAAATCAATGTCGTCTGCCATCCGTAAGTCCCCTTCTTCAAAAAAGGGGGTATATTACCGATTTAACTGCCCCTGTCAATTTAATTGAATACAATTTTTAATCAGGCAAAGTCTCCTGCGAGCACCTGCAAGAAGGTCAGGCCTGCGACAGTCGCTGTTTCAGTTCTTAAAATTCGAGGCCCCAATTGCACGGCTTCAAACCCATTTGAGACGGCTAAAGTTATTTCAGATTCGCTCAAACCTCCTTCAGGGCCAATTAATAATGCGTAAGAAGCTTTCTTTACAAATGCGTTTAAAGCGTAAGGCTGACCTGTCGGCGCAAGCACCATTTTATGCTCGGCTTTCACTGTTGCCAACCAAGTGTTTAACGTGATGGGAGCCAACACCGTCGGCAAACGATTGCGCCCACATTGCTCACATGCACTTTGAATAATGGCTCGCCAATGTTGTATGCGTTTTTCTTCACGCTCACCTTCTAATTTCACATTACACCGTGAAGTGATTAATGGCTGAATGGTGGTCACCCCCAGCTCGCACGCCTTTTGAATAATGAAATCCATTTTCTCGCCGCGTGCCATGCCTTGTGCAAGGGTAACTTGAATAGGCGATTCGGCTTCGCGATCAATGAATTGTTGAATGAACAAGGTCACGTGCTTTTTATCAACCCGAGCAATCTCAGCGAGATATTCACCCCCTTGCCCGTTAAATACGGTAATCATGTCATTCACGGCAAGGCGCAGCACGCGCGATAAATAATGGCTCGTCGCTTCACTCAACACGACGTTTTCACCTACGTTTAAATTTTCAGCGCAATAGACACGATTCGACATTATTCCAACCCAGCTAAATGTTCACTAATTTGATATTGACTCACCACTTGTCCGCCAATTAAATGCTGCTGAATAATTTCTTCCAACACTTCCGGCGAGCACGAATGATACCAGACCCCATCAGGGTAAACGACGGCAATCGGCCCTTGCTGGCAGACGCGCAAACAATTCACTTTTGAACGAAAGATGCCGCCAGCACCGGTTAAATGAAGTTCTTCTAATCGTTTTTTTAAATACTCCCACGCTTCTATGCCGGCTTCGTATTGACAGCATTTTGGCTTGGTTTGATCACAGCATAAAAAGATGTGCCGTTTAATGTCGCCTAAGTGCAAACTGGCCACCCGCTGCCTAAGAGATTCGATCATACGGCATTTCCTCTGGTTTTATCGTCAAAAATTGCATAGAATATCGGCCTTTCACGCAACGCGCAGGCCACCTCATTATGAATAAGCTTTACATCCAAACACATGGCTGTCAAATGAATGAATACGACTCGGGCAAAATGGCCGATGTTTTAGGCGCGTCGCATCAATTGGTGAAAACCAACTCGCCCGAAGAAGCCGATGTGTTATTGCTAAATACTTGTTCTATTCGAGAAAAAGCCCAAGATAAAGTTTTTTCGGAATTAGGCCGCTGGCGCGAACTCAAAGAAAAAAACCCTAACCTCATTATTGGCGTGGGCGGCTGCGTGGCTAGCCAAGAAGGCGATGCCATTTTAAAGCGCGCGCCTTACGTTGATTTAGTGTTCGGCCCTCAAACCATTCATCGTTTGGGCGATATGCTGAAAGAACGAGATAAAAAACGCCGTTCAGTCGTTGATATCAGCTTCCCTGAAATTGAGAAATTCGACAAATTGCCCGAAGCCAAGGCAGAGGGCCCTTCGGCTTATATCAGCATTATGGAAGGCTGTAGCAAATATTGCAGTTTCTGCGTGGTGCCTTATACCCGCGGCACCGAAATCAGCCGCCCGCTTGATGATGTGTTGGCTGAAATTACCGGGCTAGCCGCCCAAGGGGTCAAAGAAATCCATCTGCTTGGCCAGAACGTGAACGACTATCAAGGGGCTACGCATGATGGCGGCTTGGCTGATCTTGCCACCTTGATCGAATTTACCGCCTTGGTGCCCGGTGTTGAGCGCATTCGCTTCACCACCTCGCACCCGGTGGCGTTTTCTAACCGCTTAATTCAGGCTTATGCGAATACCCCTAAATTAGTCAATCACTTACACTTGCCCGTGCAAAGTGGGTCTGATCGTATCTTGGCGGCCATGAAGCGCGGCTATACCGCCTTAGAATATCGCTCTAAAATCAGGAAGTTACGCCAAGCGCGGCCTGATATTACCGTTTCATCCGATTTTATTATTGGTTTCCCCGGCGAAACCGAAGAAGATTTCAACGACACCTTAAAACTCATTGAAGATATTGGTTTTGATAACTCCTATAGCTTCATCTATAGCCCCCGCCCGGGCACGCCAGCGGCGCAATTGCCCGATGAAGTGCCTTTATCGGTCAAAAAAGAACGCTTGAACCTGCTGCAGTTTCGCCTACAACAGCATGCCAACCGCATCAGCGACCGCATGGTGGGCAGCATTCAACCCGTACTAGTGACCGGATATTCCGCCAAATCAACCGAAATGCTCACTGGCCGCACAGAAAACAACCGCATTGTGAACTTTAAGGCCGACCCGGCTTTAATTGGCCAGATGGTGTCTGTACGCATGATCCAGGCCTTAAGAAGCTCCATGATCGGCGAGTGGGTTGAAAGTTAATAAAAAACGCTTGATGAAACTCACTCAATTTGCGCTATACTGAAAGTGAGTACCAAACAACGGAGAGCCCCTGTCATTGAACACCCTCCCTTACTCTGAAGTGCTTACGCTATCCCCTGAAGACAATCATCGGCTATTCAATCTGTGCGGCAAATTAAATGAACACATCAAACTCATCGAGCGGTGCTTGGGCGTTTTGATTCGTCAACGCGGCCATACATTCTCGGTAGCTGGTGAACGCCAATCAGTAAAACAGGCCTGTGATACCATCCACAACCTTTATGATGAGGCAGACAAAGTGTCCATACTTGAGCCCAAGGAAGTACATCTGCATTTACAAAGCGTCACTCGTAGATCTCCTGCGTCTTTAGAAGGGGGTTCGCAAATGGAAATTAAACTAAAGAAAGGTGGCATTACTGCGCGAGGTGAAAACCAAGTGCAATATATACGCCGCATCTTGAACCACGATATTAACTTTGGCATAGGGCCTGCCGGGACGGGTAAAACCTACCTTGCCGTAGCATGTGCTGTACAAGCGCTTGAAACTGAGCGCGTCAGCCGCATTATTTTAGTACGCCCCATTGTGGAAGCGGGTGAGCGTTTAGGTTTCTTGCCTGGGGATATTGCTCAGAAAGTACACCCTTATTTACGGCCGCTGTACGACGCGCTGTATGAGATGATGGGCTTTGAAAAAGTCACTCAGTTGCTTGAAAAAGATGTCATTGAATTACTGCCGCTTGCATTCATGCGAGGTCGTTCATTGAACGATTCATTCATTATTTTAGATGAAGGTCAAAACACAACGGCTGAGCAGATGAAAATGTTTTTAACCCGTATTGGGTTTAATTCAAAAGCCGTGATCACCGGCGACGTGTCGCAAATTGACTTACCGAATCGACGTGATTCTGGTTTGTTGCATGCTGCGACAGTGCTAAAAGACACACAAGGCATTAGTTTCACGCAATTTGAAACCGCCGATGTAGTGCGTCACCCCTTAGTACAAGCCATTGTTGAAGCTTACGAAAAACACGAGAAAAAAGACAAATAGTTATGCATAACATTTATATTGATAATGCGGCGGGAAACCCCACGGTTCCCGCTGCAATGCTTTTAGAAAACTGGATTACGCTTGCTTTAACATCACACAAAACGCCAGCCTCCTTAACCGTGCGTATTGTAGATGAGGCTGAAATTCAAGCGCTGAATGCCCAATTTCGACAAAAAGACAAACCCACGAATGTGCTTTCATTTCCGTATGAAGGTTTTGAAGTGGATGAAGCCTCTGATTATCTTGGCGATATTGCTGTTTGTGCGACGGTGGTTGCCGCAGAGGCGAAAGCCCAGCATAAATCACTTGAAGCACATTGGGCACATATGTTGATACATAGCACCCTGCATTTACTAGGGCATGATCATGTGTTAGATGATGATGCAGCCGTGATGGAAAATTTAGAAATTGAATTACTGGCCAAGCTCGGCTACCCTAACCCTTACCTGACCTTAGAAGATTAATTTATTTATGACGAAATTACCGAAGTCCAGCCCGAAGCCCCGTTCTTGGTTTGAACGTCTTAAAAATATTTTTCATCACGAACCGCAAAATCGTGAAGAATTAATCTCTATTTTGCATGAAGCTGAAGAACACGAAGTGATAGGCACAGAAATGCTAGGCATGGTTGAGCGTATTTTCCAAGTGTCTGAAATGCAAACGCGTGAAGTCATGGTACCTAAAGCGCAAATGGTTGTCATTCCTAAAAATGCCACACTTGAAACCATTTTACCCATTGTGATTGAATCGGGTCACTCTCGGTTTCCTGTCATCAACCCTGATGACAATGAAGTGGTAGGCATGTTATTAGCAAAGGACCTTATTCAATATAGTGTTGGAAAAAGTGCCAGCGGGTTTAATTTACAAACCATTATGCGCCCTGCAATTTTTACCCCGCAAAGTAAACGCTTAGATGTATTGTTAAAAGAGTTTCGTGTGAATCGCAACCACATTGCCGTTGTATTAGATGAATATAGTCACGTGGCGGGCATTGTGACGATTGAAGATGTGCTCGAGCAAATTGTCGGTGAAATTGAAGACGAATACGATATTGACGAAGAAGATTCACAAATTAAAAAACATAATGACCAATCGTTTGTGGTGAAAGCCAATACCGTGATTGAAGAATTTAACGATTATTTTCATTCAACGTTTAGTGATGCTGAGTTTGATACCATTGGTGGGTTAGTATTGCAAGCGTTTGAGCATTTGCCAAAACGCGGTGAGAGTATTAAGTTTGGTGGTTTTCGGTTTAAAGTATTAAATGCAGATAATCGTCGTATTTATTTATTAGATGTTCGCCCCTTAAATAAAACAAAGTGAGTGTTAGTGTGAGTAATATTGATAGAGAGTGCCCGTGTGGCAGTGGTAAAAAATATTTAATGTGTTGTGGTATTTATATTGAAAGTGAAACGCCTGCACCAAGCCCTGAAACCTTAATGCGTTCTCGCTACACGGCTTACCACGATGTGAACCTTGATTATATCGCCGCGACCATGCAACCGCCGGCAAGTGAGGGGTTTGATGCCGCATCTTCCCGTGAGTGGGCAAAAACCGCAAAATGGGTGAAACTTGAAGTCTTAAACAGCAGCGAAAACAACGAACACGGCACCGTGGAATTCATCGCCCACTACCTACAAAATAACAAACCCCGCTTCATCCGTGAACTCAGCGAGTTTCGCAAAGAAAACGGGTGTTGGTATTACGTGGATGGAAAGCATTTTTCAACGGGGTAGGAAATACGATATTTTGTTTTCTAAAAAATTATCCGCTTTTTCAAAATGCTTGAATAATGTGCCTGCATTTTTCTGAGCGAAGAAGGTTTTATCGTTGCGGCCGGTGACGTAGCAGCGTAAATCTTCATAGCGAATTGGGCGGTCTTTTTGCGCGCCAAGCAGTGTTTGTTTAATGGCTGCATAGTCTGAGCAATGATTTAATAAATTGACTAAGGCTTTACCGGAGGTTGTTCTTGAGAACAAGCTACAGCGCTGGTGATCTCGCTGTAAAAATAAAGCTATACCATTTCGTAAATAATCATGAATATTTTCATCGTTAACTAATGCAGCAGCCTGAATAAGCGCATCAACTCGCATACCTTTTTCACCCTTCTGATTTTTTATAGACATATTGCTTTTCGCAAGTTCAAATAAACCGTGAATTGCTATCAAATTCATAGGCGTTTTGGGTTTAGGTTCGACTTGTAGGCGAGGACGACTGAAAGTATAAAGGGGCGTGCGTGGTTTTGATTCATCAGGGTTAAGTTGAAAATGTAAGTTTGCATGTTGCGCTGATAAAAACGTTGCCTCTTTCGGACGAGCGATAATTTGAGTACGGTGTTTAGCGTGTGAAGAACGGGTTGTTTCACCTGCGGTTTTTGCTTTTTCAAATTCAGACTCATAAGCAGATAACAGCGTTTGATCATCACCTGCATTATATCCCGGCATATTCCAATATAAATAATCGGGTGCAAAAGTTGCACCTAAACTTTTAAGAAATTGATAGCATCGCGCAAATGCAATTTTACGATAGGGTTTACTGTCCATTTCTGTTGTAAATTGAGCACCCGCATGACAACCTGGCATAATTTCTTCGACAACATCGCAATTTGTAGGATAATCACACAACAAAGGTGCGTGTGCAGCAATACTCGGCAATGGTTCGTTAGGATATAGTACTAACACTTTTTTAAGATTTTTACATTCTGTTAAATTGACCGTTTGTTTAGCGAGTGTTCGGTTCGTGAAATCGATAGCGGAGGTCCACAGAAAATTACCTGGCACAGGGTCCACTAAACATAAATTGGTTTCAACCAAATCGTCACTGTATTGCCTTAACCGCTTTGCTAACATTAAAGCAGCAATGCCGCCGCGGCTGTGGCCGTAAGCATTCACACGCACTCGATTACCAAGACGCAACTGGGCGATAACGCGCGCAATAACTTCATCACATTGTGCTTCAAGACCGGTACCAAATAATGTACCCATTAAACCATTCGTAATACCGCAGCCATCAAACCCCATTTTGATATCACCGTCTTCATCAATGGTTGCAAGATGAAGAATACTCGCCAGATGTTGCCCATCTTGAATAGCATGTGCGGTGCCCGAAAAATAGACGCTTAAAATAACCGTTTTCATGTGACTAACCTTTTATTTTTAGTTACCGAACTATACCACTGTTTTCTTAATATTTTCTTAAGACTTTGCTAAAGGGTTTATGAAAAAATAAACCCGTGTTAATTCCTTCAAAATATCGATAAACTGTCTTGCGTTTCATAGACTTAAAAAGGAATTTTATATGCGTCGGGTATTGGTTACGGGGTTGTTGTGTTTGGTGACAGGGGTTGGGTATTGTGCGGGGGCGTTCGAGTTGGTGCCGCTTGGGGTGTATGGTGGGTCGGCGGATGGGAATTTATCGTCTTATTTATTGAAGTCGGTGAAGGGTGATAATTATGTGGCTTTAGATGCCGGCGCGGTGGTGAATGGATTGGAAGCCGCCGTGATGAAAGATAGCGTGCATGGGTTGAGTGTGAAAGCCTTGTTGCAAGAACATATTCCTGCTTATTTTATTTCACATGCCCACCTAGATCATTCCATGGGATTGTTGATGGTGCAGCCTGAATTGCGCGAGCAACAAAATATTATGGCGCGTGATGAAACCATTCAAGCCTTAGAAAATCATGTATTTAGTTGGGCGGTGTGGGGGAATTTTGGTGATGCGGGTGAGCTGCCCCATTTGAATTTACAGCATTATCAAAGTGTGCCGTTAATGCAATGGGTGGATGTTCCAAAAATTGATTTGCAAATTAAGAGTTTTCCGCTGAGTCACGGTGGCATGCCATCGACGGCGTTTTTAGTGCGTGCTGGGTCTGATTATGTTTTATATTTCGGTGATACAGGGGCAGATAGCATTGAGAAATCTAACGCAATTGAAACCATTTGGAATGACGTTGCACCGCTCATTCGTAATCATCAATTACGCGCGATAATGCTGGAATGTTCTTTCACTAACACGCAGCCAGATGATAAATTATTCGGGCATTTGAAACCGAGTTTATATTTAGCGGAGTTACACCAGCTTGCAACGAAAGTTGATTCAGCTGACCCTGCGAATGCACTACGCGGATTAACTGTGATTGTGACACACGTTAAACCCACTCTAGATGCTTTAGCAAATTCAAACAACGACACCCGCCAAGCCATTCTGCGTCAGCTAACTGACGGGAATGACCTTGGGGTGAAGTTTGTGCTGCCGGTACAAGGTGAAATGTTAAGTTTGTAATTCATAAATCACAGCCCGCATGTTTATGTGGGCTGATTATTTTTTACAGTCGAGACATCTGAGTGACGGTTTGCTTCTTCTTGTACAGCGTTTGCGTTGACTCCGGCAAGTGGTGTCGCAAAGAATGAGAAATAAAATAAACCGGGTGTATGGTTGTCAGCATTGTCAATAGACGGGGTTTCTGGTTCAAATGTTTCTGTTCTAAGCATTGCTTTGAGTACGTTTTTGAGTCTGTCTCTCTCTGTGTGATTGATGGTAATTTCTGTAGAAATGCCGTCAATGTCTTTTGTGTTGAGGGTAAAACCAGGGTTTTCGAGTTTCTCGCAGGCTGCTTTAACAGCGGGATGTGCTTGTGGTAAATGAGCAGTGATTGTTGAATGGTAAGTCAACACGCTCCTATCAAAAGTGACAGTTATATCGCTGTAAGAAAAACAATTACCGAGACGGTCTTTCACTAAGGCATTGATGAACTTTGATTTCACTTCTTCTAAAACACTCTGTAATTGCCCGGCCCCAGGAGGAAGTTCAGCAACCCATTCAGGTGTAATTCGTTTCTGGCGCAGCGCTTCAATACCTTCGTCACTCAATAAAAGGTCGATTAGCACACTTTTCTTATTCTCGACGAGAAGAGTAATCTGCTCAGCTGTGATTAATTTTTCACGTAACGCAATTAACCCGTAACCATTCAAGAAATAAGTCGCAAGCGTAGCGTAAATATTCTCTATTTCCACACGGCTGAGCAGTTTTTCACGAAGGATGGTTAAACCCCTTTCGCAAATCATCGTGGTGTGTTGTAACAACCATTCTCTCAATGGTGCATCTCTCAGATAATGCAAACCATCAGCAAGTTTGAAAAAATCATCGTAAATACTGTAATCTTTCAATATTTGATTTAGTGTCACTAAACCCTCACGCAGTGCGATAACGCGTTTTTTATTTGAAAAAAAACGCAAATAAAACCCTGCGGGTTCATCACTGTCTGGAAATATATAAGGGACTTTTTCGAGAAGCGGTATATTTAAAATATGCTGTGTTAATTCACCCTCAGCAATTTTAATTGTCGCAGCGATGATAGAGGATTGTAAATCTTTATCAAGCACAATCAATCGGTCAATGAAATCTTTACGGCCACCCGCCCCGAATATTGCCTGCCAAAACGCATCTGATTCATAGATCGTGTATAATGCTTTATTCAATAATAAGAAAGTATAAGCCTCAGAAAACGTTAGGTACTTGAGAATTTCAAATATCACGTTCGAACTTAATGCTTCAACAAACTCGCCCTGCCGTTGGTTTGTTATTTCAGATGACAACACCGCTCTGCAATCCATGACTTACCCTCGTTTTTGTTTAAATTTATATTGTTTAAATTTTGACGCATTCTATCATCTAGCATGTTTTAACGCAATTTCACCTGTTTTTTCTGTTTTTCCTGAAAATACAATGCATTAGTGCGGGGTTGATAAATATATACTTTTTCTGAGTGTGGTGTTATGCCGTCGGTGCCGCTCGCTTTACAGCTGGTTAATTTTTTTCGACGCATTGCGGTGCAAAAAGCCTCAGCGCAACGCTACCCTCAAAAAATCAACCAGCCTACAAGCTCGTGCACCTCACACCTGAGCTGAATTTGTCTTTCAATCACAAAATCAAATTACTTCCCAAAACGCGGGTAGAACCCTTCGACTTGTAATAAATTATGAATAGAGGTTGACGCTAATAAATGTGCGCCAGCGACTTCAATAATGGATTTTTCGCCCGGTTGGTGATGCTTGCGAATTGTTTTGGCGGCGTGATGATTAAACGAGCCGGTTCTAAAACTCGCATCGTAAGCCGAACCATTGGTACTCGCCGTGTTTTCCAATCCGATTAACCGAATGCCATTTTCTTTCAAAGCACGAAGAAATTGCACTGTATTCCCGCCGGTGGCTAAAGCGTATTGTTCTAATTCAATCGGAATGGGGTTGTCTTTGTCTTCAAAATAAAAATCAATTAACGGCTGTTGGTCTTTCAAGAAATATTCAGAATAAACTTTCGTAACACCCGATTCTTTCAAGACGTCCATATATTTCAAAATATAATCATGCCCGTATGAATGCTGCGTTGTTCTTGCTTGAGGCTGTTGGCTTTCGCCGTAAAAAAGAAAGTCGCACGATTGGAAATTTGCTTTGAGATAGCTTGCTTCGCCTTCCACGGGTATCTGAAACAAGCTTTCTCGCGATAATGAAAAAGCACGATGTAAATTTTCATGCTTATTGCCCGGGTTTGAATAAGTATCATATTGAGATTTTATTTTCGCTCTTTCATTTTTTTCACGGAATGCTTGCACGTCGTTATCAATGAAATAAAGACGATGTTTATCTGAAGCTACATTGACGTGCATTAACTCTTCTGCCGAGCTTGCGTGATACACATGACAAATGCCTTGTGAAAAATCGTGGTAATATTGTCCGTGAAATTCTAAATTTATTTTGTCTTGTAGGGTAAATGGCACTGAAAATATTCTTTGCAAGATAGCCATCGTGAGTTGTTTAGGATATCCAAACAATATTTCATGCTTTTCTTCGTCAACGTAAACTTTAGCGCTTTCAAACCACACGCCGTTTTCGCCCAATCGGATTAATTCTTTTTGAATGGCATCAGCCATTAAATTAAAAAATTCAATATGTTCTGCATTTGAAGTAATAGGAAGCACTTTGCAGTGTACGGTAAAAGAAGGTGTGCCTGTCATGATAGTCTCCGACTAAAATTAATAGTAATATTCCGTGATGGGAGACAAAGCTTGAAAGGTCCGAGGTGAATTTCACGCTTTAGCCGTATATTTAAAGTGCCCGCAATCTGCAGAGAATCAAATCAGCACTGAAAACCCCATCGTTTTATTTGGGTTTATAACACGATTTGGAAATTATCACACAACCCCAAAGCGCGTCAATACGCAATCAATATAATTTACGTCGTGGGTAAAACCCCTCAACGTTGAGCAAATTATGAATGGAGGTTGCGCAAAATAAAAACCGCCCGCCCACTTCCACGACGGATTTTTCACCAGGTTGGTAATGTTCCTGTATTATTTTTAAAGCGCGATAATTAAAAGAATCAACCCGAAAGTTAACGGTGTAGTAAGCACCGGTGACGCTGAGTGCGTCTTCTAGCCCGATGAGCTTGATATTATTTTCTTTTAAGGCGCGCAATAATGCGAGTGTATTGCACCCATTAAAACGCGACTCTTGTGCCAATTCAATGGGAATGGGGTTATTTTCCGCAGCGTAGTAATAATCAATTAAAGGTTGGTGTTCTTTCAAAAAATATTCTGAATAGACTTTTGTGACACCGGCCGCTTTTAGCGCTTCAATATAATGAAGAATATAATCGTGTCCGATTGAGGTTTGTGCTGTGCCGTAAGTGGGGTGTCGCACTTCGCCGAAGAATAAAAAATCGCATTGTTTAAAGCGTTTATTAAAATACTCTGCTTCACTTTCTTTTTGAGCGTCAAACAATCCGTGCCGTGTTAATGCAGAAGCCACATTGAGCCATTGCTCTTCGTGTCTTTTATTCGAAGATGAAATTTTTTGACATTTTTCATGGGCTTTTTCATTTCTGCGGTGCAGTGCTTGAAGATCATTTTCAATAAAATACAATCGATATCGATGATTGGTATCTTTTTGAAATGCTTTTCGCGAGCGCTCGCTGGCATGATAACAAATGGCATCTTTGAATTTACACGGCGTGATCAATATCTTTTGCAATAAAGAAACTGTTAATGCGCGATGATAGCCAAATAAAATTTCTTTATTATCGTGATCAATGCGAATTTTTGGGCTTTCAAACCACACACCCGTTTCACTAAGTTCTTGTATTAATGCTTCAACAGCTTTTGCAAGCTCATCAAAAAATTCGATATTTTGCTGATGTTTTGTTTCGTCACCCGCGAAATAACCCGCACCTATCGGTATAATTTTACAGCGTGGCGTGAAATTATCTTTTGTGTGAATGATTTTCATGACTCTCTCCTCATCAATTTTATTAAAATTTTTGATGGGAGACATTGCTTGTAAAACCGAGTGGAATTTCACGCTTTAGCCGTATATTTAAAGTGCCCGCAAGCTGTTGAAAGTCAAATCGGCACCCAAACCCCATCGCTTTAGCTGAATTTATAACGCGCCCAGCAAGTTGATATTAAATCGACGCGTTTTAAAATTTATCACATTATTTCGAGAGGTGTCAATATTTAGGCATCTTAGAATCAAAAAAATCAAGCTAACCGATCGGTCGTGAAATCGCCAAGTTCTGCTCGGGTTAGGTGAATGAGGTGATTCGACTTAATTCTCAAGGTCATTTTATCGATTCCACAACCGCCGTAGCAATAATCAAGTTGAGCAACCTTTTGATCTATCAAAGTGTTAAGTCCTTCATTAATCATCGAGACGCTTCCAACAGAAGCACCCGTCATTTGCATAATTTCCTCAGGTGTTGCCATTCTGATTTTACTTGTTTCAAAATATTGTTTAAGTTTTTTAAAATCTATTTTTCGATTTCCTTGAATAATTAACACTAAAAATCTTTGATCTACAGAAAACATTGGGCAAGATAAGAAAAATAAATAGAAACGTAGCAACTGTCTTGTGAAATAAATTTCACGAGGCAGTTTCCACATTCCAAAGC
>CBFGYM010000012.1:0-60812 GCA_965653045.1 uncultured Gammaproteobacteria bacterium | reverse complement strand
AAATAGTCACGGCTGCAAGCACTTCTTCGCTTTGTGCTAATGGTCTAAAAGCGGCCTCCCCCTACCCCCTCCAAAAAGGTTTACGTTATTCCATCGCTGCCGACTGGGGTTTGGAGGGGAGACGAAACTTTCTTGCCTAGCTTAAATACCCCCCTCTCTCACATTAACAAAAACAACAAAGGTTCGCCCCCCCTCCAGTCAACAGGCTACGCGATGGAATGAGGTAAAACACCTGGAGGGGGTAGGGGGAGGCCGCTTTTGATTTTTAGAAGCTTTAACGGATGGCGGATTACGCCAAACATAAAAAACATGTTTGCCTAATCCGCTCTACGCTTTGTCGTTAAATTAAGCTCGAAAGATGGGTGGGTATGATTGGCTTCGTCGTTAAGCTGTAATCGAAAGATGGGTAGGGCGTGATTAGCGGCGTGTTTTTCGCCGCGTAATCCGCCATCAATTAAAGCTTCTAAAAAATTAAAAATTGGTTTTAATACGAGATTCGTTAATTTCCGCGTTGCGGTAGAGGGTGTATTCGAGGTAGCCCAGGCTGTTTTGGACTTGCTCGGAAAAGACGGTGTGTTGTTTAGCGCTTGCGGTGTCGCCGGCTTTGACGCCGATGACAGCGACGACAGCGTAGCCGTTTAGCACGCGAGTCACGCCGTAAGAAACATCACCTGCTTTTGGTTTTGGCAACCGGAAAGCTGCGTCTAAAATAGCAGAATCTAATTTCGTGGAATAACGCCCTAAAAACCCAGAACGCGTCCAATTTAACTGATAATTCTTCATTAATTTTAAAGGATCAGCCCCGCTTGATAAATTCGCCACTACATCACTCGCGAATTTATTCGCTCTCACTTCAGACTCTTTCAATTTCAATTTATCAGAAATTTGCGCCGACACGTCTTTTAAAGGCAACAAGGTAGAAGCCAAGTGTGATTTAACGCGCAACACTACCACCGTTTCAGGATTCAGCTGAATCAAGTCACTGTTGGTTTGCAAATTCAACACATCATTCGTAAACGCCACATCTCGAATTTTTTTGAACTGTGCAATATCAACGCCTGATTTATCACGCGTAAACAAAGCCGAGGTCTTAATCGGTAAATTCAACGTTTGTGATGCTAAATTCAATGAATCAGGATGCTCATAAGTTAAATCAGCTAATTGATCACGCATTTCAGCAAATTTATCTTCTGCGTGTTGGTGAATATAAGCTTCTCTGACCTTATCTTTCACTGTGTCAAAACTGTCAATTTTTGGCTCTTTGACACTCACCACTTTCAAAATCACAAAGCCCTGCGGTGTGCGTATCACATCCGAAAACTCACCTGCTTGTGATAACCCTGCCACAGATTTTTGCAATGAAGCATCTAACTGATTAATCGCCACATCACCTGCAGGCAAATCAAACTTTTGATATTGCTTCACTAATTTATCAAACATGTTCGCATTCACAGCTAATGCTTCTTTCGCAGCATTCGCTTTTTCTTCAACGCTGGTAACCACATCAGCGGGTGCATTATCCGGCACAGGCAATAAAATACCCGCTAAATGCCAGCGCGTTGGCTGCGTATATGCATTAATATTTTCATTATAGAAAGATTTTAACATTGCTTCGGTGGGTAAGAAGCGAGAATATAAATCTTTTAGATTTAACTCAACATATTGCACACTCACTTGCTCAGGCGTGCGATATTCACTTTGATGCTGGGTGTAATATGCTTCTATGTTCGTCGGTGAAACAGCAATCGGTTCATTGGAAAAACGTGCCATTGGGATAATGGTGTAATTAATATCACGCTCTTGGTTTACCAAGGCAGCGGTGTTATCGGCTTCATCAGGTAAAGAAAATGCCGTTAACATAATACCTAAACGAGGTTGATCAATCTGTAAACTGGTTTTAATTAAATCGAGGAATTCACTGGTCGATAATAAGGTTGCTGATAATACTTCTTGGAAACGCTCTAAAGAAAAATGACCATTCACCTGAAAATCAGGCATGCTTTGTAAATAATCGTCAATTTGTTCATCGCTAATGGTGAACCCTTGACGTACAGACGCTTGTTTTAAAGCTTCCACTTCAATGAGGGATTGTAAGGCTTTTTCTTTTAATAAGGCTTCATCTTTCGGCGTTGAAAATGAACCGTATTGACCTTGCATTTGACGACGTAATCTTTCATACGCAACCGTTAATTGTTCTTTAGTGATATCAACGCCGTTGACAGTCGCAACATTTGCGCTAGCGCCACCACTGGTAAAGTAACTGTGAATACCCCAAAGGGCAAAAGACAAAATGATAATGCTGATAATCGTTCCGGCGATCCAACCCTGTGTTTTTTCACGAATGGTTTGCAGCATTCCTGGCTCTCTTAATGCAAAAAAAGGTCATCTCTGTCACTATTGAAAGAAGATAACCTTTTTAGGTTGAAAATTACGGAGTGGACGGGACTCGAACCCGCGACCCCCGGCGTGACAGGCCGGTATTCTAACCAACTGAACTACCACTCCTAGAACTCTTTACACTTATCGTGTGTCACCTTCGTCGCTGCATCTATTTGGGTGCTGAGGGGATCGAACCCCCGACCTGCGCCTTGTAAGGGCGATGCTCTACCAGCTGAGCTAAGCACCCAGCGACTACTTACTTACTCTTTAGCATCCTCTTTTACAGCATCCTTGAGGGCTTTACCTGCTTTAAAACCGACCACATTGGCGGCATTAATGGTGATTTCTTCACCAGTGAGTGGATTGCGCCCTTTGCGTGCTGCACGCTTTTTCACTGTCCACGTACCAAAATTTACTAATACGACAGGATCACCTTTTTTCAAAGAACCTGTTAACCCATCAATAAAAGCGCTTAATGCACGTTCTGCAGCAGCTTTGGTTAACTCAGCCTTGTCGGCAATCATATCAATCAATTCGTTTCTGTTCATTCAAGTCGATCCTTCTGGTTGCTCTTAAAGTTACCATCTCGCTGCGTTGCTTACTTTGTTTTCCCTTTCTTCCGCATCACTCACAACGAGATGGCATTTATACCAATAGGATCAATCCTCTGTCAACACTTTAATGCGTTCTTATGCGATCTGACTTACGATTTTTTTCTTTTTTCACCACAGAAGGCACTAAACCGCCCTTTTGCTTCTTTTTTTTACGCTGAACGAGGCCGGCGTAACCATTCAAAGCGAGGCTTAACACTTCATCAACCCATCGAACCGGTTTAATATTTAAATCGGTTTTAATATTATCCGGAATTTCTTTCAGGTCTTTGACGTTTTCCATAGGGATAATGACATTTTTAATACCACTGCGATGCGCTGCCAACAATTTTTCTTTCAAACCGCCAATCGGCAACACTTCACCACGTAAGGTAATTTCACCCGTCATTGCGTAATCAGCACGCACTGGTAAGTGCGTCATGATAGAAACCAATGCGGTACACATGCCAATACCCGCGCTAGGGCCGTCTTTCGGTGTTGCGCCTTCTGGCACGTGAATGTGAATATCGTGCTTATCGAAAAAGTTTTTCGGCACGTTTAACACATCAGCACGTGCACGCACCACAGACAAGGCCGCTTGAATCGATTCTTTCATCACATCACCCAATTGCCCTGTGTGTATGGTTTTACCCTTACCTGGCATTGCAATCGCTTCAATCGTGAGTAACTCACCGCCCACTTCCGTCCACGCCAAGCCTTTGACTTGTCCCACTTGATCTTGCTGTTCTGCAATATCAAAACGGAAACGTCTCACGCCTAAATAATGCTCTAAATCTTCGGGCAACACTTTCGTTTTGCCAGATTTCGTTTTCAATAAAATTTCTTTCACCACTTTACGGCAGATTTTAGAAATTTCACGCTCTAAATTACGCACACCCGCTTCTCTCGTGTAATAACGCACAATATCACGCATCGCAGGTTCGGTGAGTTCAATTTCAGCGGGCTTTAAGCCTGCTGCTTTCACTTGTTTAGGAATTAAGTGACGCATTGCAATATTCACTTTTTCGTCTTCGGTGTAACCCGGAATACGAATGACTTCCATACGGTCACGCAGCGCTGGCGGAATATTTAAGCTATTCGCGGTCGCCATGAACATCACGTTTGATAAATCATAATCGACTTCTAAATAGTGGTCGTTAAACGCGTGATTTTGCTCAGGATCTAACACTTCTAGCAAAGCAGACGCTGGGTCACCCCGAAAATCCATAGCCATCTTGTCAATTTCATCAAGCAAAAATAACGGGTTATTCGCCCCCACTTTGCTGAGTTTTTGAATAATTTTACCCGGCATTGCGCCAATATACGTGCGTCGGTGACCGCGAATTTCTGCTTCATCTCGCACACCACCCAAAGACATACGCACAAATTTGCGTCCGGTTGCATTGGCAATCGATTCACCCAATGAGGTTTTACCCACACCTGGAGGTCCTACTAAACACAAAATCGGGCCTTTTAATTTTTTAACGCGCTTTTGCACAGCAAGATATTCAAGAATGCGCTCTTTCACTTCTTTTAAGCCGTAGTGTTCTTCTTCCAACACTTCTTCGGCATTTTTCAGCTCGGGGTTAACCGGGGTTTCAATATCCCAAGGTAATGAAAGCATCACGTCTAAATAATTACGAGAAACCGTTGCCTCAGCAGATTGCATAGGCATGGCTTTTAATTTATTTAGCTCAGCCTTGCATTTTTCACGCGCTTCATCAGGCATGCCTGATTTTTCAATTTTCTGCGCAATGGCTTCTAATTCGTTCGGAACATTTTCCGCTTCGTTTAATTCTTTCTGAATCGCTTTGATTTGCTCGTTCAAATAATATTCACGTTGTGTGCGCTCCATTTGACGCTTCACACGGCCGCGAATTTTCTTTTCAACTTGCAATAAATCAATTTCACTTTCTAATAGCGCCATTAATTTTTCAAGGCGTTTCGGTAATTCAGCAATTTCTAATAATTTTTGTTTTTCTTCGAGTTTTAAGCTCAAATGTGCTGCAATGGTATCGCCCAAGCGGGAACCATCGTCTATCGCCAAAATGGAGGCCATAATTTCAGCCGGAATTTTACGATTCAATTTCACGTACTGTTCAAACTGAGATTTTAATGAACGAAGATAAATTTCAACTTCGCGGTCATTGACGCGTTTATCTTCAATGGTATCAACTTCTGCTAAGAAATATTCTTTATTTTCAATGAAACGATTAATTTTACCGCGTTTCACGCCTTCAACTAACACTTTTACCGTGCCATCTGGTAATTTTAATAACTGTAAAACGGTCGCAAGCGTTCCAATTTCATGAATGGTTTTTTCAGTCGGTTGATCGTCAGTTGCATTACGTTGCGTGACTAACAAAATTTGCTTGTCCGCTGCCATTGCCACTTCAAGCGCACGAATTGAGCGTTCACGTCCGACAAATAACGGAACAACCATAAAGGGATAAACAACCACATCACGCAAAGGTAAAACGGGAATACTCGGTGTGATTACATCGCTGGAGGAAGGCACCATAATTTATCTCCATTCAAGAAAGGGATTGAGACCCGTGAGTAAGAAGTCGCTCAAAAACACTGAGCGATCTTCTTACGATAGGGGGAAACGCGTCATTATTCCGCTGCCGATTGTTGCTGCTGTTCAGGATTTTCGTAGATGATCATGGGTTTGCTATCACCGTGTATTACACCTTCATCAATCACAACGGTTGACACATTGGTTAAAGAAGGCAATTCATACATGACATCAAGCAAGGCTTTTTCTAAAATAGAACGTAAGCCGCGTGCCCCTGTTTTCTTTTCAACGCTGCGCTCAGCGATAGAAAGCAAGGCTGGTTCACTAAACTCAAGCGTCACCCCTTCCATTTCAAACAATTTTTTATATTGTTTGATCAACGCATTCTTGGGTTCGGTTAAAATGCTCACTAACGCATTTTTATCGAGTTCTTCCAAGGTTGCAACGACAGGCAAACGACCAATTAATTCAGGAATTAAACCGTATTTAATTAAGTCGGAAGGTTCAACTTCACGCAATAAATCAGAGGTGTTCTTAGAATCGTCTAAGCCATGAATTTCAGCTGAGAAACCAATGCCTGATTTTTCAGAACGATCACGAACAACTTTTTCTAAGCCTGCAAATGCACCGCCGCAAATAAATAAAATATTGCGGGTATCAACTTGAATGAATTCTTGTTGAGGGTGTTTACGTCCGCCTTGCGGAGGAACGGAAGCCACTGTGCCTTCAATGAGCTTTAATAAAGCTTGTTGTACACCTTCGCCGGACACATCACGCGTGATTGACGGGTTTTCAGATTTACGTGAAATTTTGTCAATTTCGTCGATGTAGACAATGCCCATTTGTGCTTTGGTCACGTCGTATTCACAGCGTTGTAATAATTTTTGAATGATGCTTTCCACATCTTCACCGACATAACCCGCTTCGGTTAAGGTGGTTGCATCCGCAATCACAAAAGGAACATTTAATAAACGCGCCAAGGTTTCAGCCAGTAAAGTTTTACCGCTGCCTGTTGGACCAATTAAAAGAATATTACTTTTGTTTAATTCGACTTCGTCTTGCTTTGTATGACTGCGCAGACGTTTATAGTGATTATAAACGGCAACAGACAATACTTTTTTAGCCTGGGTTTGACCAACGACATATTCGTCTAAGGTATGACGAATTTCAGTTGGCGCTGGAAGACGAGGCAACACATCTGAGGATGGTGCATTTTTCTCATCTTGGGTTTCTTCGCTGATGATGTCGTTACATAAGGCAACGCATTCATCGCAGACATAGACCGAAGGACCAGCGATCAGTTTGCGCACTTCATGCTGACTCTTACCACAAAATGAACAGTGGAATAATTTATCTTTTCCACCATTACCACGCTGGTCATTATTCATAGGATAAAGCCTCTTCAGTTATCAACAATAATAGATGGGGACAATTTACCCAAATTCAAGCTCCCCCTTGAAGATTTAGTCAATCAAGGGGGCACCCATATCGTTTACGCTGACTTGTTAGCGCGATAATCAAGAATTTTATCGACTAACCCGTATTCACAGGCGCGTTGTGCACCCATGAAATTATCACGGTCGGTATCCTTAGCAATCACGTCTTCCGGCTGGCCGGTGTGCTGTGCCAAAATCTGGTTAAGACGTGTACGAATTTTGAGCGTTTCTTCAGCATGAATTGCGATGTCTGAAGCTTGCCCTTGAACGCCGCCCAAAGGCTGGTGAATCATGACGCGTGCATTTGGCAGTAAAAAGCGTTTGCCCTTTTGACCGCCGGCCAAAAGCAATGCGCCCATGCTGGCCGCTTGGCCTATGCACATGGTGCTCACATCTGGCTTGATGAATTGCATGGTGTCATAAATCGCGAGCCCTGCGGTGACAACACCGCCGGGTGAATTGATATAGATAGAAATATCTTTATCCGGATTTTCTGACTCAAGAAATAGGAGCTGAGCAACAATCAAGTTTGCGACGTGGTCGTCAATGGGGCCGCCCAAGAAAATAACGCGGTCGCGCAACAAACGAGAATAAATATCAAATGCCCTTTCGCCCCGGGCAGATTGCTCTACCACCATGGGGACTAAATTCGCTTGCAATGGTTTGCTCATCAGTTTTCATTCCCTTTTAAATCTATTATATACGAATACCCTTCAGTTCTGCATAGCTCATTTGCTTTTCTTTTGCAGAAACGCTGGACATTAATTTGTCTAAAACCATATCTTCGAGCACTTGTGCTTCAATTCCGCCCTTTTGTTGGTCGGTTGATAACCAATCAATGACTTCTTGCGGATGTTCGTAGACCGAGGCAATTTCTTGAATACGGGCTTGAATACCGGCCTCGTCTGGCTTTAACGATTCTTGACGCGCATACGCCCCAATGAGCAAGCCTAATAAAACGCGTTTTTGAGCAATCGCATCAAACCCTGCCATTTCTTCGTGAGAATGGTTATGGTCGTGGTGATGTGGGTGCATTTCATCGTGAATGTTTTTCGCTTCACGGGCAATTAAAGCCTTGGGCACTTCGACTGGGTTTTGCTCCATTAATTGCTTGAAAACTTGTTCTTTTAAGCGATCTTTCACTAAGCGATCACGCTCTAAGGTGAGAGATTGGGTAATTTGTTTTTTCAAATCGTCCAATTGGCCGCTCGTAATGCCTAAACGCTTTACGAAAGCCTCATCGAGTTCAGGACGTTCAGCCGCCTGCACTTCTTTCACTTTCACCGTGAATTCAATCGGCTTACCGGCACGTTCTGCCACGCCAAAATCGTCAGGGAATTTCAAGTTTAAGGTTTTAGTCTCACCAGCGCTTGCGCCAATTAAACCTTCTTCAAAGCCAGGCAACATAGTTTTGCTGCCTAACTCAACAGCAAAATCTTTAATTTCGTTGTCTGCGTCAGATTTACCCTCAAAAGCAGCATAATAATTCACCAAAAGTCTGTCGCTATTTTGCGCAGCGCGGTCAACCTTGTTCCACTTTGTGTATTGTTTGCTCAATTGATCCATCACGCGTTGAATATCTTCTTCTTTAATATCAACAATGACTTTCTCTAAGCTGTCCATCGAAAATGCAATGTGTTCAATTTCTGGCAACACTTCAAAAGACGCTGTAAATTCAAACGGTTGGTCAGGCATGATTGATTTTGGCTCAACCTGAGGCGTGCTAATAGGGTTTAATTTTTCGTTAGAAATTGCCTGATATAAGGAATCTTGAATCACTTCGCCTAAGGCTTCTTTACGTGCATCTGCACCATATTGTTGTGTAATGACAGACATAGGCGCTTTGCCAGGACGAAACCCTTTGATGTTTGCTTTTTGTGCAAACTGAGAAATACGTTTAGTATAAGCGGCTTCCACTTGCTCAGCTGGAACAATGATCGTTAAACGACGTTCAACCTTGCTGATTTTTTCAACAGACACTTGCATGATTAACACTCCACCGTAACAAATAAACAGCCCACACTGCCCTATGCAGCGAGGGGTTGAATTCCTACTGAGACGCTTGCGAATTCCGTACATGACTAAATGGTGCGAATGGAGAGACTCGAACTCTCACGGGTTACCCCACTGGAACCTAAATCCAGCGCGTCTACCAGTTCCGCCACATTCGCGCTCAAAGATAACTCTGGATCGACATTTTTACTAAATAACCCCCTGAGAATCAAGCAATTTATTCCTTTTTCTTCCAAAGTCAGGCCGCTTGCGCTAGAGTAACGGCTTGAACAAGGAGGTTCTATGAACACGCGTGCAATTCGCCAGCATTTTCAAGAATACAAAAATTTCTATAGCAGTACGATTTTGAGCCTGATCACCACCGGCGCATTCTCAGCCGCCAGCACTTGGGTATATTATTTTGCAGAAGACGAATGCTACAACAAATTAAGTCCAATTACCGACTTACTGGATGCCAACTTTAGAATTCCACCGATTACCATCCAATTAAATGATCTACCTATCATTAATGAAACGATTAGAATTCCGCATACGAATTTTCGTTTTTCATTTCACATCGATTTAAATAAATATATTCCTAACATCACGACACCTACCATTAAATTAGCCCTAGATAAACTCTTGCCTGACAATATCATCAAAGCGATTGAAGAGTTGCCTGATCAAGCAAAAGTGCTTTGCTCAGGAGAAGCTGCGCTGCACACCGCTGCCTATACAGCAATCGCAGGTGGATTAGTGGGTTTATTAACGTATGCATATTTAAACAATCGACAAAATTGCGCCGAATTTAAAGCCTTGCGAATTGATATGAACAATAGCCGACCGCAAAACCCTGAGGTTAATTTTAAATTATTAACCGAAGAACCAGAACAATCTTCGAGTCATTCATTGAGCGCATAAAAAACCCTCTACTATGTTAGGCAATGAATAATAGAGGGTTACTATTAAAGCGGGATAGCAATACCGATCACAGGACCGAATAATTTCATATTCCACACAAAGGCTTTATCGCCGCTACCATCTTTATATAGTTGATCTAAAATACGATAACCTGCATAAACAGTTGTGCCTTTTAAATGTGTTTGTGTTTCATAGCCAATTAAACCAATAACGTTATAACTATGTTGGCTGCTTGCATTCGTGCCGCCAATATCTGCACTGAAATTAATTTTCCACGCATCCGCAAATCGATAAATGATGCGCGCACCGATGATAGGATCAGTCCAATATTGATTATTAACGACCGTGAAATTAATAGTCGGCGCATCTAAATTTAAACGCACGTCATTTGTGGTATATCGAAACCCACCGTAAGGCGTAATGCTTAAATCGCTAGAAGGACCAAACGTTGCATCGTAAACGCGATAAGAAATACCGCCGCTATATAACCCAAAACGATTTTTCGCATTGACTGCCGCTGCGCCATCGTGCACCGTTTTAGAGAGTACGGCATATAAGCCGTTCAGGAAAAAACCGAATTTATTATATTCCGCATCTAACCAAAGCATACCGGCAACATCGAGCTGGTCCCAAATATCGCTAAAAGTTTCATTCACGTGTGCGCGCGTATTACCCGCTTGCACCGTACCATTCATATTCAGCGCCCATAAATACGGGGAAACGTGAAACGTCCATTGGTTATCACCTGCGAAAGCAGGTGTCGATAAAGCAGCGGCAAGCAAGGCGAGTGCTTTCAGGGTTGAACGAGCTGACATATTGCCTCCTGGCAAATAATTTTTTTATTTAGGGTGTAACAACTTTTCGACGCGCTTCCATTGCCGTGATAAAACTTGCATACCCCCAGCTTAAATCAGGAGCGCTTACGCCTTCACCGCTTAGTTTATCAATTTGTTCTGAAAAATGCATGCGCGTTCCATCACTCCCTGTTGTTTGATAGGCCTTAACGGTTTGCAGGGTTTTATCACCACGCGCAATAAAGGCTGAAATTAAGGCACCAAACTCAGGTTGTGAAGCTGCAATCACCGTTGGCGCAGCAATCAAGCTATGATCTAACTGTTGAAAAAAGCTTAAATTGGTTGATGTCACATTAATTTTACCGAGTTTCGTGTAATACAAAGCTAAACGATAATCGTATTCAGCCAGTGCATTCGTCGCTAAAATCCAAGGGTTGCCGTATTGAAATTGGTCGCCGTCGTAATAATCAGATGGATAACGACCAATTAAAGTGCTGCCATCGATGTGCCCTTGGTTAATCGGGTAAATGTTGCCGAAAGAGGCTCGCAAAGCGGCAATGGTGCTTTGCATTTTTTCGTCGGCTAATAGCGCATCCGTGTCGCTTAACACGCCGTGCAAAGCGCCAAGCAAAACAGACACATCTAACCCCCCGCCTTTCTCAGTGAGATGATGCATGGTTTCAGTGTAATAGCCTAAATCGGGCTGCCAATGAGAGGCGAGACTTTGTTCTATCGCCTGCGCGCGCGCATTGTATAAACGCTCACGAACCGTGTCGTGATAACGGGCCATTTCTAAGGCCCCCAGAATTAAACTTTTACGTTGAACCATTTTCGTGTAGAAATGATCGGTGTCACTAATTTCTTCCCACAAATCAAAGGTGGGCGACTGCCAGTGCGTGGCAATGTAGTCTAAATCTATTTTGATTGCAGGAATAATGTGTTGGTCAATAAAATCTTGCTCTCCTGCAGCACGTAAGCGCGCACTAATTTTAATAAATGCAATCACACGTTGTGCAGGACCATCGTTTTGTGGGCGCGCCCAATCCCCCTCCCAAATGGTGCTATCGATATTGAATTTCGGCTGACCTAAGGTTTCTTCGTTAGGGAATGAAATTTTACGCTGCGTGCTTTCTTCAAATAAAATATAATTTTTTAAAGTGTCCATTGAAACATCTGGAATGAGTAACGTAGCTTGCATGGTTAACGCTGCATCACGCATCCAGTGAAAAAAATAATCTTGGCTAAAATGCAAGGTCGGCACAGGCGATGCAGCAAGCACCGCACCAGGCATAGAAACAAAATTTGAATCGCCGTTCGGTTTTTGAAAAATATGCTGACTGGTGGCAATGTTATCGAGTAAATGTGATTGAATAAGCGTCATTTCATCAGGCGTAATAGGCGCTTGCGCTAAAGCCATTTGTGAACAACTGGTTGCGAGTATCATAATCATCCTTGATCGTAATTTCATCCTGATTCCCCCTAGGGATTAGCCAACTTATACAGCGTATAATTCTCTTCATGACGCAAACGCAATTTTGCCTGCTTAAACAACCCAAGATTTTTTAATGAGCCCGCATAAATGGGTGATTGATTAGCTGTTGTGGTAACACGAATGCGATGAAACTGCGGATTAAGATAAGTGACTTTCGGAACGATAGACTCAGGTTGCAATAAAACATCACCTAACCCAGCGGGCATGCGAATACCACGATAATCACGCATTGCGTCAAATAAGACAGCAACAGGGTAAACAGCTGGCGTCCACGCATCCGCAATGACGGCTGCCCCACCCCAGGTTGCAGGTAAGTGCTCGACAGATTTTAAATTTCGACCCAACACAACGCAGTCGTGATCACCATTCGTAATTTCAACCGTTTCGCCGTGCGCATCAATATCAGACCGTTCAGCCAAGGCATATAACACTGAGGCTGTCATTTCTGAGCAATAACCTATTCTCAACCGCCCAGCTAAGACCGCTTTTTCGAAAATACTTGTCGCATAATCTTCATGTAGTCGATACGACAATTTTGCACGCATTTGATAAACGACTTCATGCGCGTCTGTTTCAGACAAGTGCGGAAATGTTTCACGCGGATGATTTGGAATTGTTAAAACACGCTCTCTCGCAGCATTGACTAAGGCAACGCCCAGTTTTAAATGCTCATTTAAATCAGGATTATTTCGATCGCCGTGATAAGCTAATACTTCGTCTTCACGTAAAAAACAACGCGGTCTATCCGTGTCGTCTGTCGGCATATGATCTAAAATCGCATTTGCCAAGCGAAGCGTATCAGCGCTTTCTTGCGGATCGATGCAATCAATCGGTAAATACCCGGTATGATTCACGCGCTTTGTCATATCGTAAATCGCATGAGGCGGGTAAGATTGGCTAAAATGCAAAAAATCGTCGACCTGGTTGATTTTGTTTTGATGCAAAGCAATATGTAGCGGCGTATTTCCGCGTGTATCGATAAAATAACTAGCAGATATATTTCTCATGGCATAAAAAGGCGCGGTTAATAACCGCGCGCCTGACTTTGTCATTCGACTCAACATTTTTAAAATCTCGTTTTGTTATTTCTTAATAGACAATAATTCAACTTTAAAAATGAGTGTTTCGTTAGGACCAATCACCGGTGGTGCACCATCTTCGCCGTAGGCTAAGTCAGCTGGAATGTAAAGCTCCCAAGTGGAACCGACTGGCATTAATTGCAAGGCTTCCACCCAGCCATGAATCACTTGGCTGACTTTAAATACAGCAGGTTCGTTTCTGTCATAAGAGCTGTCAAATTTCTGGCCATTAATTAAAGTGCCTTCGTAGTTCACCACAACAGTGCTTTCAAGGCCTGGTTTTGGACCTGTGCCGGCTTTAATAATTTTATATTGCAACCCATCAGGTAATGTCACAACACCTGGTTTGGCTTTATTGGCTTCGAGGAAGGCTGAACCGCTTAAGGTGGACATGTTTTGTTGTGTCTCCGATGATGAGGTTGGCGTGGTTACCGGGGTTGCAGCAAACGCAGCAGCGCTGATACAACTCAGTCCTAATATGGCTAACTGTTTGAGTTTCATGAGTCTCTCTCTATTCGTCCATTAATAATTGGGCTAAGATATAGCGAGAGTGTAACCGCGTCAAGGACCATAAAAATGAAAACAATCCAAGCCCTTTTGGCCAACCCTCCCGAGGACTCAACACTCAACACACTTTTCCCAATCATGCTGCCAGCAACACCCGCCTTACTCCAAGAGACCGTCGGACATTACTATACACAATTACTCAAATATCGCAGTGAAGGCATCGACCAACCGTTAAACATACAAACACGTTTTCTGAAAACGCCGTCGCATCACCCTGTTTGGTGGCGCACATCCACAGCTGATAATTATCTTGCTTATTCATTACATGAAACGTCCTTCAGTGAAATCAATCGCACACGATTATTTTATGCGTATTTACTCGCCGCAATGATTGTTCATTTAATCATTGCGCCCGATAACCCCAATGAAAATTACACTAAAGCTGTGCTTGCCGCTGAAATTGAAGTCAAAACCGGCATGTTGACGCCAAGTGAAGGAAAATCACGCCTTGCAGAAGCTTTATGTTTTTATCATACGGGCTTAACCTCGCAAGAAGCCATGCAATACTTAGATGAAACGAAAAACTGGGTTGGGTTATTAGCACCCAGCGCTTTGTTGATCACTGAAATTCAATTAAACGATGCGCTAGAGAGGCGTTTTTTCATTGTCGATAAACCCCTAACACAATTAACCAACACGCAAAAAGAATATTTTAATAACCTTGACGATCAAGCTTGGTTTCAATGTCAACCGCCTTTCGTTCAACAACTCGTGCAGTTTTTTATGCCAATGATTTTAAGTGAAACACGCGTTATCCCCAGCCAATTAAGGCAAATTTTACCTATTTTACGAAATTGTTATCGTGAAACCCTTTATCAAGTCGATCTACTCCTTCCAATGCGGAAATTAAATCAATATTATCACACCGGCACAGCGGCTTATCTTGGTCAATGTCGTACGCAAACCGCTGTTGCGATCACGCGCGAAAATTTATACCAAGAAGCCTTGCTCAGTAAAATGAAACATCCACTCATGATTTGCCTCAATAGCACGATGGGTGATTTTCTAGTCGGAAATTTCCAAAATTACGTGCAATGGACTAACTATCAATACGATGATACAAAAATCATTCAATACACTGAACAAGCCGCCTACCAAAACAAAGCGAAAATACCCGCTTTTTACGCAAAATTATGTCTAAACTGGTATCGGCACACGGAACGGAATGATTACACAGGCATTAATCAACTCTTAAAATGCCTCCATACATTAGCAGACGATCCGCATTATAAAGCCATTCAACAAATTCAAGCGGCATACACAGATAATGACGTGAAAAATTTACATTTAATTTTTCATTTAACAAAACTCACACAACACTACAACGCGCTCATTGACACTTATAATCAGTTAATGAAAACCTATCTGCCCGACGCACCCCCGCTGCAAACCTTCGCTATTTGGTTTGGCTGCGCCAGCGGGGAAAACCGAACAGGCATTACCCTCTATGATTTAATGCTTGAAACCTTTTTAGCCACGAATCCCGGCTTTGAAAATGCCAGTGAACTCCTTGCCAAATCTCAGCACGTACATCTGCTGACCGGCAACCAGGGCAGCACCTTTGGCACAGAAGGCATACGGAGCAAATCGAGGCTTTCGTTTAAATCCACTCACCATCAAACCAGCTTGATCACCCCAAATGCCGATGATAAGCAACTGCCCCACACACTCATTAGCAGTTCAAAACGCGATACCCTGACCTTATTTTCCAACCCTGTCT
Organism: uncultured Gammaproteobacteria bacterium; assembly: GCA_965653045.1. Classification (GTDB taxonomy): domain Bacteria; phylum Pseudomonadota; class Gammaproteobacteria; order DSM-16500; family DSM-16500; genus Aquicella. The sequence goes on along the minus strand of CBFGYM010000012.1, from coordinate 45,324 downwards.
CAGTGAAGAATACCACTAGCCGTCCTACGCCTAAGCCATTATAATCCCCCCTTAATTCTTAGGCGGAGAAGTTATGAGCATTGTTCAAAAAATTGCAACGGAACTGAAGGTTAAACCCGAACAAGTCAATGCAGCCGTTACGCTGCTCGATGCCGGCGACACAGTTCCCTTTATTTCACGTTATCGTAAAGAGGTGACTGGCGGTTTAAGCGACACCGACCTGCGCCACTTAGAAGAACGTTTACATTACTTACGTGAACTTGAAACAAGACGCCTTAGCATTCTTGATAGCATTAAAGAACAAGGTAAACTCACGCCCGAACTCGAAAAATCAATTCAAGCCGCAGACAACAAAGCCTCTTTAGAAGATATTTACTTACCTTACAAACCCAAACGTCGCACCAAGGCACAAATTGCAAAAGAAGCCGGGCTTGAACCCCTGGCAACACAATTATTATCTAACCCTGAAAACGACCCAGCAACGCTAGCACAAACTTTCTTAAACCCCGAACACAAAATCACGACTGTGAAAGAAGCCTTAGACGGCGCGCGTGATATTTTAATGGAAATGTTTGCAGAAAATGCCGCCCTGATTGGTGAAAGTCGTGAAGCGCTTTGGAGTGAAGGCATAGTTAAAACAGAAGTCGTGAAAGGAAAAGAAACGGAAGGCGCAAAATTCTCAGATTATTTTAACTATGAAGAACGCATACAGTCCATTCCCTCCCATCGTGCCCTCGCTATTTTGCGCGGTCAACGTGAAGAATGCTTACGCGTAAGCCTAACCATCACTGAAGAACAAGAAGCACAATATCACCAACGCATTGCGAGCGCCTTTCACATTCAAGCTGCTGGGCGTGCAGCCGATGCGTGGTTAGATGAAGTTGTACGCTGGACTTGGAAAATCAAATTATTCTTAAAATTAGAAGTCGAGTTAATGATGCGTCTTCGTGAAGCTGCTGAAGAAGAAGCCATTAAAGTATTTGCCAATAATTTAAAAAATTTATTAATGATGTCTCCGGCCGGTGCACGCACCACCTTAGGCCTAGACCCTGGTTTAAGAACTGGCGTGAAAGCCGTTGTCATTGACAAAACAGGTAAACTCATTGCCAACACAACTGTGTTTCCTCACGCTCCGCGCAATGATTGGGACGGCACGATTGATGTTTTAGCAAAACTTTGCAAACTGCATCACGTTGAACTTGTGAGCATTGGCAATGGTACTGCCTCACGCGAAACCGATAAATTAGTTGCTGATTTAAAAAAACGTCACGCAGAATTAAACTTAACCAGCATTGTTATCTCTGAAGCTGGCGCATCAGTCTATTCTGCTTCACCTTTAGCTGCGCAAGAATTCCCTGATTTAGATGTGACTTATCGCGGCGCCGTTTCTATCGCAAGACGTTTGCAAGACCCCCTCGCTGAACTTGTGAAAATTGAACCAAAATCCATAGGCGTTGGGCAATACCAACACGATGTGAATCAAGTAAAATTATCACGCACGCTACGCGCTGTCATGGAAGATTGCGTCAACGCTGTTGGCGTTGAACTCAACACCGCCTCCGTACCTTTATTAAGCTGTGTTGCCGGTTTAAGCGAAAGCATTGCAACCAATATTGTCACATACCGTCATACGAATGGCGCATTTCAATCACGTCAAGAACTGATGAAAGTGTCTCGGTTGGGAGACAAAGCCTTTGAACAATGCGCAGGCTTCTTACGTATTTCTAATGGCGCACAACCACTAGATGCCTCTGCTGTCCACCCCGAAGCATATCCGGTCGTTGAACAAATGCTGCATGATTGCGGAAAAACCTTAAAAGAATTGATGGGCAACACAGCAACACTCGCTAAAATTACTGCGAAAAAATATGTCTCTGATCAATTTGGTCTACCCACCATCACCGACATTATTCGTGAATTAGAAAAACCTGGTCGCGACCCGCGTCCTGAATTCAAAACCGCCACCTTCGATGATAGCGTGACCGAATTAAACGACTTAAAATCAGGCATGGTTTTAGAAGGCGTCGTCACGAATGTTGCCAACTTTGGTGCGTTTGTCGATATTGGCGTGCATCAAGATGGTTTAGTGCATATTTCAATGTTAGCGGATCGTTTCATCAAAGATCCGAATGAAGTTGTTAAAGTGGGTGATATTGTCAAAGTAAAAGTGCTTGAAGTTGATATTCCACGCAAGCGCATTCAACTCTCAATGCGACTTAACGACAAAGCACCGACAGTTACCACTAGCGTCAAATCAGGCGCGCCGCAACGCACAAAACAAAACGCACCGCAAAGTGTACCCTTTAACAATACACTCGGCAGTGCGTTACTTAACGCAATGAAGGGTAAATAGCTATAAAACCGGTGAATTATCCCCCATCAAGGCATGTCTAACCACTTTGATGGGTGGGTAACCCTGACGCATAAAATCGTCGTGGAATTGTTTTAAATTGAACTGACTACCCTCTTTTGCTTCTAAATCACGTCGCAATTTCAAGATTTCTAACTTCCCTAAGGTGTAATACAAATACATTGGGTCTTCCGTTGCGCGCTTCGTTTCAATTAAAGCAATCGCTCGCGGTTGCAAGCCAGACTTCACGAAATAGTCAACTGCTTGATTGAAACTCATTTTGCCTGTATGTAATTGAATTGCCACTTCAAAGCGCGCATTGCGCAATAAAGCTTCTTCCAACTCACCCATGCGTAATTGCTTCGCAGCTGTATTATTTTGCCCGTCATTCAAATATTCACCCAACCCTTCATCTAACATCATTTGCTCAGTGTAATGCGCCCAGCCTTCCGCATTAGAACTACAGCCTAACACTTGACGCAAACGACTCGGCACTTGATGCAACCATAAAAACTGCACGTAATGTCCCGGGTAAGCCTCATGCACGGCAACTGAGTTTAAAGTAGGATACGAAAATTGCCCCATAAACTCAGCAACGCGTTTTTCGCTCCAATCAGCCTGCGGCAAAGTAACATTGAAGAAAGCTTTCTTCGCATTTTTTTCAAAAGGTCCTGGGGTATCCATGGAAGCCAAGGTCACGGCACGCAAGAAAGGCGGGGTTTCTTCTAAGGTCGGTTGCACGTCCGATGGAATATCGATAATTTTCTTATCGCGAATAAATTTAATTAAATGATCAAAACGCGATTGAAAAGTCGATAAAATATCATTTGGCATGGGGTGATCTGCCTGCATTAGTTGCACAGCCTCTGCCAAAGTTTTATCAGGGTAAACTTCCGCCGCTAATTTTTTGTAAGTTTCGATATTGTCTTTCATATTCGCTTGGTTTAATGCACGTAATTGATCCAGCGGCAAATCAACCATTTCATCTAACTGCAATTTTTCACGAAAGACTTTCTCACCTAAACGAAAATCACCTTTTGAGCGCGGCAGCACTTCTACTTTCAACCATTCTTGATAAGAGCGCAGTGCTTGTATTACCCCTTTATTGGCTTTACTAAATGCTTCGTAATCCGGTTCTGCGGTTTGTGTTACAAAAGCTGCGGGTACATCGTTCTCAAAAAATCCGATAATGCCGGGTAATTGCTCTAGCGCAATTTGCGTATATATTTTGGGGGCATTCACCAAATTTTTACGTGCCAGCTTTAATAATTCCACCATTTTAAGTTCACGCGCTGTTAAATCACGCATGCGTTGATTGGCTGGCGCATATTCCCTCGCGATAATAACAAACGCCGCATTTGCCACCAAGGTTGAATAAAAATCAGGGTTCTTCTGCCAGGGCTTAATCACTTCAAGCGTCAACAATTCGCTTTTGATCTCATTCAAGAGTAAATCACGATCGTCTTGCACACTGACGGGCGCCGTTTTCACATCAATTGCCTCAACCGTTTCTTGCCACGTCTTTAAGTTTGCAATGCGCTCAGCAATGGCTTTCGGGGAATAATCTTCTAAATCAGCATCGTATTGATGCACCCCCAATTCAGTGGCAAGCGACGGATTGCTTGGAAAAAGAAATTGGTCGAAGTATTGATCAGCCGTTTGTTTCACCGTGGGTTTCACCGCCGGCGCCGCGGGTACTTCAGCGCGCGCAAGACTTGGTGTGACTGACATAATGGCCCCCGCGGTCAAACCGGCTAAGGCTAAATTCAAAAGGGAAATCGGGAAGGGGTAAGCACGCACGAACAAGACTCCTTTCATTGTTAATTAAACATCGAGTGCATCTTAGCGCTATCTGATAAAAAAATCATGCTCAAATTGTTACCACACCCTATATTTAAAAATTAAGCACAAAAAATTAAGCATTTAATCTTAAATTGTGATAAGTTATGAATGTTACAAAATTTTTTATTTTTTATTAAGGGTAGTACCGTTATGTCAGCAGCTCGTGAAAAAGGAACCGTTAAGTGGTTCAACAATGATAAAGGTTATGGTTTTATTCAACGCGAAGAAGGTGCCGATGTGTTTGTTCACTTTCGCGCCATCACGATCCAAGGCGGCGGCTATCGCACCTTGAAAGAAGGTCAATTAGTTGAATTCACGGTAACTCAAGGCCAAAAAGGCCCTCAAGCAGAAAGCGTTACCTTGTTAGACTAACGTTTTTCACCGTATAAAAACCCCGCAAACATGCGGGGTTTTTTATTTCAGGGTATACTATTCCTATCGTGCTCTTATTCAAGGATGAATTATGAATCAGGAAGTGATAGGCATTATCGCCGCAACCATCGGTATTTCTGGCTACATTCCCTACATCATTAGCATTTTTCAAGGCAAAACCCTGCCCAATCGCGCCACTTGGATTATTTGGACCTTTATTGGTGGATTACTAGCCTTTTCATACATGGCAGAAGGCAACCCTGAATCCATTTGGCTGCCGTTTGCTTACTTTTTAGGCCCTTTTATCGTCGCCTTACTCTCCATTAAATACGGTTACACCACGTGGACACGCCTTGATACCTTCTGTATTGTAGCTGCTATTTTGAGCACCATCCCCTGGATTTTATCTCACGATGCCGCCTTCACCCTCATTATTAACCTTATTATCGACTCTACTGGCGCCATCCCAACCCTTGCGAAAACCTATCGCGAACCCGACACAGAAGATGCTTTCTCCTGGCTTATTTTCTTTGTAGCCAATACCTTACAACTATTTGCCGTCAGCACCTGGAATTTGGCTTCACTCTACCCCATCTATCTTTTCCTCCTGGCCGGCAGCATCACCTGCCTGACGTATCTTGATAAATGGCGCAAATATAACATTGCCAGATGAGCTTTAAAAAACCATGTATCTTTTCATTGTTTATGGTAAAGTATCCTTTGATATCGGCGGGCTCCCCGCCTTTATCAGTTAACGTTTATTAATATGAAGGGCTATATCAATGGCAGATCGTGAAAAGGGAACCGTAAAATGGTTCAACAACAGCAAAGGGTTTGGTTTTATTCAACGTGACAAAGGCGATGACGTGTTTGTTCACTTTAAATCCATCTCTGGCAGTGGCTACAAAACCCTTGAAGAAGGTCAACGCGTGGAATTCACCGTTACCCAAGGTCAAAAAGGCTTACAAGCAGAAGACGTAACCGTCATCTCTTAATCCGCCACTAGCTGTCGCTACGCAAAAAACCAGTTCCGGTTTAGTTTTAAATTGGAATTGGTTTTTTTATTGATAGCAAAGCTGTCACAGGCGCAAAACTCGAACGATGCCAGCGCGTCACGCCATGACTTTTCAAAGCCTCACAATGCACTTTCGTCCCATATCCTTTGTGTTTCGCAAAACCGTATTCTGGGCAGTAGCGGTCAATAAAGACCATATATCGATCACGCAATACTTTCGCGACAATTGATGCCGCGCTAATAGAGGCCTCTAGTAGATCACCGCCAATAATGGCACGCGCAGGCACGTCGAATAAAGGAGCACGATTACCATCAACCAAAATTTCATGCGGCTTTATGCTTAAACCTGCAACAGCACGTTGCATTGCGAGCAATGAGGCTTGCAAAATATTGATATCGTCAATCTCACGTACGCGAGCACGCGCGACAGACCAACTTAAAGCATTCAAACGAATTTGCTCGAATAAAGCTTCGCGTTTTTTTTCGGTAAGTAGTTTGGAGTCTGTCAGCCCTTTAATCGGGCGTGACGGGTCAAGAATAACAGCCGCAGCGATAACAGGCCCCGCAAGAGGCCCTCGGCCGGCTTCATCAACACCGGCAATAAATCTGTCCATGAATGAGCATCCTTACTTTTCAATAACCTCACGCACGACAAAGCGTGGACGTTTACGCACCTCTTGGTAGATGCGGCCAACATACTCACCGACAATCCCAAGACCAAATAAAACCATACCCAGCAAGAAGAACATAATGGCGAATAAAGTAAATACGCCTTCTACTTCAGGACCGACGATTAAACGTCTTAGTAATAAAAACACCACAAATGAAAAGCTGAGTAGTGAAATAATAAAACCAACCATGGTAAACACTTGCAGCGGAAACACCGAGAAGCCGGTCACCAAGTCGAAGTTATAACGAATTAAGCTATACAAATTGTAGCTCGAGGTACCAGCATCGCGTTCCGCGTGCATCACACCCACTTCCGTCGGATTTGCAGCATACGTTAAGGCTAGCGCAGGAATAAATGTGCTGCTCTCACCCGTGGAAGCCATCAAGTCGACAATGCGTCGGCTGTAAGCGCGCAGCATACATCCTTCGTCTTTCATTTTTAATTTCGGCATCATCCATTCACGGATATTGTTATGCCATTTAGACACTTTCAGGCGCCACCAAGAATCTTGTCGATTCATCCGGTAGGCATTGACCACATCGTGGCCTTTTTCCATGGCTTCAACCAGTTTATAAATTTCTTCAGGTGGATTTTGAAGGTCAGCATCCATGGTGATAATAATTTGACCACGAACACGCTCGAAGCCTGCCATAATTGCCATATGTTGGCCGTAGTTCCCGTTAAACTCAATGATTCGAATTTGATCAGGTTTGCGCGCATGTAATTCACGCAACATTTCGGATGAGCGGTCTGTACTGCCGTCGTTGGTCAATAATATTTCATATGGCTTGCCAATTTTATCAAGCGACGCGGTTAAGCGCTGGTAAAGCGTTTCAAGAACTTCTTGTTCATTATGAACAGGAATAACCACACTAATATAGGGTTGCATGCGTTCACTGCCTCTAGGGAAATGGGACAAATTATATTATCATTAGCGGAATAAACATAGACCCAGTGAACAATTTCATGAGACCTTTAAGCCCCAACACCGTTAATGCCATTTTTAAGCGGTTTGAGCAAGCAACCCCCAGCCCAACGACTGAGCTGGTGTATCACTCGCCGTTTGAATTGTTAATTGCAGTGATGTTATCGGCGCAATCAACAGATATTTCCGTGAATAAAGTCACAGGCCCTTTATTTGCCGTCGCTAACACGCCGCAAAAAATAGCAGCACTTGGGTTAGAAAATTTAAAAAAATATTTAAAGACCTTAAATTTATATCCAACCAAAGCTAAGCATGTCTTAGCCACGTGTTCAATACTGATTGAAAAATTTCACAGCAAGGTGCCTGATAATCGGGTTGATTTGGAATCCCTGCCTGGCGTTGGACGAAAAACGGCAAATGTGGTGTTGAATACGTATTTTGGTCACCCCACTATGGCCGTTGATACCCATATTTTTCGGGTGGCCAATCGCATCGGGTTAGCGCATGCGAAAACCCCACGCGGCGTTGAAGAACAATTACTCGCGATTATTCCTAAGCGTTATCAATTGAATGCACATCATTGGTTAATTTTGCATGGTCGTTATGTGTGCAAAGCAAGAAAGCCTGCGTGCCCTGAGTGTTTAATTAAAGACTTGTGCCGCTACCCAGATAAAACGGAGAAATAAATGTATACTGACAATCGCAATGCGTATCGACAAACGTTTTTTGATGCTTGGCAGAAGCATTTGCAGCACATGCCGGTTGAGCCATTGGAAGCACAGATTATCAATATTATGTTAGCCCATCCGGAATATCACCCCTTGTTTAATGCGCCGGAAAAGTTTTTAACGCAAGCGTTTGAGCCGGAAGAAAATCCATTCATGCATTTAAGTTTGCATTTGGCCGTGCGCGAGCAAATTCAAACAAACCGCCCATCAGGCATTACACATTTATATCAAGAAGTTTTGGCTAAACTTCCAAACCCGCACGAAGCCGAACACGAACTTGTCACCACGCTTGGTCAATTCCTCTGGCACGCACAACAAAACGGCAATCTACCCGATGAAAACGCTTATCTCCAAAGCTTGCGAGAAACCCTGAACGAATTGCCTTAATATTTTTAGACTTCCCGCTTGTAGACTTCCCCCTTGCCCCTCCAGGGACACCTACCTCATTCTGGGGAAGCTGCTTTTAAGCGTCGTGTTATTTTTTATGTCTGTGTCTGTGTTTATGTTTACGGTCGGGGGCAGATTTTTCGTGTTTCTTTGCAAAAACACCACTATTGGACGGTTCGGCGGTTTTGCTTTTCGAACGAATTAAAAGCACCGGGCTGATACTATCTTTTTTACCCTGTTGATATGCCAAAAAATCATCATACAAGGCTGTTTCTTGCGCCTCTAATATCGCTTCATCGTATTTTTCTAGTTTTTGCACGATCGCCATAAACATCACTGCTTTCAACTCATTAAAATCGTCAGTCGTTTTTATCCAATGAAAAAATAACTTCGCATGTGAAAATATTTGATCGAGCGTTTCCATTTTTTCAAACAATGGTCTTAAAAACCGCAGTGCAACTTGAAAAGATTGCGACTTAAAAAACGCACACGCAGGCAAACAAATTTGCAAAAACAGCGGCAAATCAGCCGGTCTCATCACCTCAATAAACTTCAATAGATGATCTATCGATGCTACAAACAACATACCGCTATTTGCGATATCAAACCTGGCATTGCCAAATTTACATTGAAAAAACATCGGAAAATACATATTGAACGGCGTCAACTCGTTCATTTTTGCAATTTCAATTAATTGTGCTTGATGATCTACTAACCAAATAGCCTTTTTTGAATCATCCACTTGAAAAAATTGGGTATAAAAATGTGCTCTTGCTTCAGCAGGGATAACACGGGTGCTTCCTGGCATTTCATCTCCTTGCTTACACCGCGCCCAAGACGGGCGCGGATAAGACTTAAACAGCCAACCCTAGAAATAATAATCGAAGGTGGTGGTGACAGCATTGTCACATTTACCTGTTGCTGGCGCGGCAGCTACATTACCCGCATTACCGCCGGTGCTGCTAGCTGGGTACATACGATCATGACGGAACTCAATCGCTTGCAACGTATTGCGCCATAAAGAGGTGTTCATGACCAAGGAATAACGGCTAAGCGGTAAACCCATTGCCATGGATTGTTCAGAGTGTGCATAACCAATCGCAACAGCACTGGGTCGGTTATCTAAAATTGGGAATGCATAAGACAACTGTGTATCAACTGCAGAAGGCTTAGCACCGTGACCGTTATAGGCCATGTCATTTGGATTGAAACGAGTTGCCGCTGTTACATATTCAGCAATCACGTCCCAATGACTGGTAATACCCAATAAGCCATGCAAGTTATAAGCTGGTACACGATGAATCAGCTGTTCATTATTTTGGAAGTTGTTTGCCATTTGCATGCCAACGCTGTCAGACATGTTCCCAATCACACCGCCACCGACATTTCCATTGAAAATGCTGTCGCTAAACTTAAAGCCTGCATTCAAACCACCGTTGTTTACTTTATCAACGGAAGCTGCGTGGCTGTCGCCGCGGAAAATGTAAGCAGAACCATAAAACGCGTTATTCCCTTGCTGCAAGAAGCCTACTTCAATGTCTCTGGCTTTTGTGCGACCTAAATCTTTAGGTAAGGTATCAGTGATTAACACGGATTGATACGTACCGAAAGGCACATAAGTTTGACCAACCGTTGTGTAGAAAGGCGATTCGGAGAAATTACCAATGGTAAAGAACGCTTTATTAACCATTAAACGTGAGTTAGCAACAGTAAATTGATTGCTGCCGCCGAACACATCAGACGCTGGCGGAACATTGTTATAATCAAATTCAACAAAGCCTAACATCCAATCAGAAGGCCCCATAAAGAAGGCATCTAAGGCGACGTTGGTCACGTCAATGTTCGTCGTGCTAGGTGAACCGCCGTTATTGAAGTAATTTGCCTCACCTTCCACCGTACCTGATAATAACAAGTGAGAGTGTGATGGTTGTTTGAAAATGTTATCGCCCATTTTCACTAGTTGTTCGTGAATGGCTTTACGAATGCCTAACAACTGAATATCAGTGTTAACGCTTGGGCTGTTAACGACCAAGTCGCCGCCGGCGAATTGGAAGGGCACACCAACATAAGGACCCGTTGAAACGAAAGCTTGACCAGGCACATCAAGGTCAAACGGTAAATATTCTGGCTTGGTGCCGTCTTGTGTGGGTAATGCAGGCACGATGGAACGTGTTTGATCAGTGCTGGTCGTTTGCGCAGCAGCCGATTGCTTTTTATTTTTCATTTGCGATTTTAATTGACGAACTTGCTTTTGCAAGTCAGCTAAGTTTTGTTTCATCGCTTTGGTTTGCGCTGAAAGTTGATCAAGTTGTGCGCTATCGGTATTAGTAGTATCAGCAAAAACGGGGCTGCTCACAACACCTGCAGCTAAAACGGCTAAAACAAGGGGTTTGAATCGAATCATACTCACGTTACGCCACTCCTTATGTCAAAAGTGCGCGAACAGTAGCAAAAACGCTCTCTTAACTCAAGCAAAAGTTGAAAGCAACCACCACTCTCCAGTAAACTCTCTCCTTCTTGCCAACGAAACTGGTTCAATTTTCATGATGATGAAAAAACAATCTATTTTCAGCGTCGCAGCGGCATTTCTCTGCGGCACTGCGCTCACCTTAAGCTTTGCGCCTTTTGCTATTTTCCCTTTTGCTCTCTTAAGTTTAGCGGGACTCATTGCACTCACTGCGCAACAAACACCCAGCCGCGCAGGGTGGCTCGGCTTTTCTTTCGGTTTTGGTCTTTTTTCAACCGGTATTTACTGGATTTTTATCAGTATCAGCCGCTACGGTGACGTCCCTGACTTTATTGCCCTCCTCATTACGGGTGCATTGGTCGCTTTTTTATCAACTTTTCCTGCGCTTGCCTGTTATTTCACAAACCGCTGGTTTGGTAGTCATGAAAAATCCCGCACGCTTTATGCCTTCCCCACTTTTTGGGTTTTCCTCGAATGGATGCGCTGCTGGTTCTTCACCGGCTTCCCTTGGCTAATGGTTGGTTATTCTCAAACCAATTCCCCCCTAAAAGGCTACGCTCCTTTATTAGGCGTTTACGGCGTGACCTTAGCCACCCTCATTTCAAGCGGTTTAATTGTACAAGCCGTTCGCGAATTTCAAGCAAAAAAATATCAACGCGCTTATACCCGCGTTTTCGCACTCACCAGTATTTGGGTATTAGGCGGTTTATTAGCCCTCATTCCGTGGACACACTCCTCAGGAAACCCTGTCAAAATTAGCCTCGTACAAGGCGACATTCCACAATCGTTAAAATGGGATCCTGATCAAGTTGAACTATCCCTCACACGCTATGCAGAATTATCTCAACCCTTATTTGGTCAATCTAATTTAATTGTGTGGCCAGAAGCTGCAATTCCTTTGGGTTTAAACAACGCACTGGATTATCTGGGCCGTTTAAATACGTTAGCTAAAAAATCAAACACAAACATTATTGTGGGTATTCCCATTGAAAATAATAAAGGCACTGGTTATTTCAACGCATTGCTGAGCTTAGGCTTTGATAAACAAACTTATGTCAAACGTCAACTCGTCCCATTTGGTGAATATATTCCTTTCCAAAAAATAGCAGGCCCTGTTTTTGATTTTATGAAAGTGCCCATGGCAAATATGATTGCCGGCAATCCAAAACAAAACAGCTTCCAACTCGGCAGTTTAAAAATTGACGCCTCAATTTGCTACGAAGTCACCTTCCCTGAATTAATGCGCACCACTGATCGAAACGTAAATTTATTACTCACCGCAACGAACGATGCCTGGTTTGGTCAATCGACCGCACAAGCTCAACATCTTCAAATGGCAGCCATGCGCGCAATTGAACTCGCTCGTCCCTTGATATTTGTTAGCAATGACGGCATCACCGCGTCTATTAATGCAAAAGGTATTATTCTAGATACGGCGCCTGCACATCAACCTGCTGTTTTAACGGTTAGCATACAACCATTAGTCGGCCTAACCCCCTGGATGAAAAACGGCACTGACCCCATTGTCGCACTGATGCTATTTTTACTCTATTTTTCGAAGCGTCAAAGCAACCGATATAACACTACTCCATCAATTAAAAGAGATGAACATGCAAGAACAGTACACACCCGAATCGATTGAAACAAAAACACAAGCTTTGTGGCAAGAACGTAATGTTTACCAAGTCACGGAAGATATTAATCTTGAAAAATATTACGTGCTTGCCATGTTTCCTTACCCCAGCGGCAGTTTGCATATCGGGCATGTTCGTAACTACACCATCGCAGACGTGATTGCACGCCAACAACGCATGCTTGGTAAAAATGTATTGCAACCCATGGGCTGGGATGCGTTTGGCTTACCGGCTGAAAATGCTGCGATTAAACACAATATTCCGCCCGCAAAATGGACACGCCAAAATATTGCGCACATGCGCACGCAAATGCAAAGACTAGGCCTTGCCTATGATTGGAGCCGTGAAGTCACCACCTGCGACCCTGACTATTACCGCTGGGAGCAATGGTTTTTCACCCAACTATTTAAAAAAGGCTTGGTTTATAAAAAATTAGCTGAAGTTAACTGGGATCCTGTCGATCAAACCGTATTAGCCAATGAACAAGTCATCAATGGCCGCGGTTGGCGCTCTGATGCCTTGGTTGAAAGACGTGAAATACCGCAATGGTATTTAAAAATTACGGCCTATGCCGAAGAATTATTAAACGATATCGACACCCTCACCCAGTGGCCTGAACAAGTCCGCACCATGCAAAAGCATTGGATCGGCCGTTCAGAAGGTGCAGAAATTACTTTCCAAGTCGAAGGTCACGACCCGTTAACCATTTACACAACCAGACCCGATACCTTGTTCGGCGTTACCTATTTAGCTTTAGCGGCTCAACACCCGCTTTCTAAAAAACTGGCTGAAAACAACCCTGAACTGAACGCGTTCATCGAGTCATGCCGTAATACTAAAGTCGCAGAAGCCGATGTTGCCACCATGGAAAAACGGGGTTTACCGTTAAATATTCACGCCATTCACCCCTTAACCGGCGAAAAAATTCCGGTGTGGGTCGCAAACTTTGTATTAATGGATTACGGCGCAGGGGCTTTAATGGCTGTACCTGCGCACGATCAACGCGATCATGAATTTGCGGTGACTTATCACTTACCCATACGCCCCGTTATTCAACCTGAAGGCGAGTTTGATTTTGATAAACGCTGCTATTCAGGTGAAGGTCGCTTAATTAATTCAGGCGAGTTTACAGGGTTAGCTTCCACAGAAGCCGTGAAAAAAATTACCGATGCACTCACTGAAAAACATATCGGCCAACGCAAAATTAATTATCGCCTACGTGATTGGAGTGTCTCAAGACAACGCTATTGGGGCGCCCCTATTCCCATTATTAATTGCGAAAAATGCGGTGCTGTACCGGTTCCTGAAAAAGATTTACCTGTCGTCTTACCCGAAGAAGTGACCTTCACCGGCGTGAGCTCACCGCTTAAAAACATGCCTGCATTTTTAAATGTTGATTGCCCTGAATGCGGTGCAGCCGCTCAACGTGAAACCGACACATTTGATACCTTCATGGAATCGTCTTGGTATTACGCGCGTTTTGCTTGCAAAAAAGCGAATAAAGTCATGCTCGATGGACGCGCAAATTATTGGGTGCCTGTCGATCAATACGTCGGCGGCATTGAGCACGCGGTATTACACCTATTATATGCACGCTTCTTCCATAAATTAATGCGTGATGAAGGCTTATTAAATAGCAATGAACCTTTCACGCGCTTGTTAACGCAGGGCATGGTGTTAAACCAAGGCACCAAAATGTCAAAATCGAAAGGCAATGTGGTTGACCCTAACACGCTCATTGCAAAATACGGCGTCGATACTGCTCGTTTATTCATTATGTTCGCAGCACCCCCTGAATTAAGCTTAGAATGGTCTGATTCTGGTGTTGAAGGCTCGCATCGCTTCTTGAAACGCTTGTGGGCGTTTGCATACGAACATCATCAAACGGTGATTAATGCGAATAAAACTTTACCCGCAAATCGTTTATCGCAACTCGACTGGGAAAACATTCGCGCTGACGAAACAGACATATTAAGACAAATCTACGAAGTGCTCGATCAAGTCAAATACGACTACGACCGCCAGCAATTCAACACGGTTGTCTCAGGCTGCATGAAAATATTTAACCTGCTTGCGAAGTTACCAAGCCATCAGCCGCTCACGGAAGTTCAAACCCTGACGCTGCAAAAAGGCTTAAGTATTTTAATTCGCTTACTCGCCCCCATTACACCGCATATTTGCCATCAATTATGGGAAGATTTGGGCTACGAAGGTTTTATTTTAGATGTCGAGTGGCCGAAAGCGTCTGGCATTAGCTTCAAACTCGACTCCATTACAATGGTTGTGCAAGTGAATGGAAAATTACGCAGTAAAATTAATATTCCGCACAATGCAGATACTGCAACCATTGAAACCACTGCAAAACAAGATGAAAAAGTGCAGCAAGCCATTCAAGGTGCTGCGATTAAAAAAATTATTACGGTGCCAGGCAAACTGGTCAACATCGTTACAGGAGCTTAATATGCTGTCAAAAGGATGGCGACATCTTGTGTATGTTGGTTTAACAAGCTTACTCATCGGCTGCGGCTTTCACCTGCAAGGAGAAGTGCCGCTTGCACCGCCATTGAAAAAAATGTACCTCAAAACCGATGATCCCTACGGGGCGCTCAGCCGCGACTTGCAAGAAAACATGAAACTCTCGAATGTACAATTAGTTGAGTCTCCTGAAAATGCAGATACCATCTTAAGCATTACGCAAGACAGTGCATCGCAACAATTACAAAGCGTGAGCGGCACACAACAAACACGTCAATACAATCTCATTGTCACAGTCACCTTTGATTTAAGCGACCGGCAAGGCAATACCCTCCTGTCTAATCAGCGCTTACAAGAAACGCGGTCAATCACGGTGCAATCTAACCAAATTTTAGGTAGCAGCAATGAAGCTTCACTTTACTACCAACAAATGCGCCGCATGATCGCGAGCGCAATCATGACGCGCTTGTCTTCGACTGAAGTGACAGACATTATCAACCAAGCCTTTTTACCCAAACCTGCGCCCATCCCCGCGGTCAAAAAACATCGTCATCAAACGAAATCAACCCCATGAAACTAAACCCCGCGCAACTTGAGCAACATTTGACAAAACCACTTTCTCCTGTGTATTTCATCACAGGAGAAGAGCTCATTTTGAAAAATGAAGCCCTCACGCAAATTCGTAAAGCTGCAACACAACAAGGCTTTACTGAAAAAACACGTTTAAGCACTTCTGACGATATTTCTTGGGATAGCCTGTATCATTTATTACAATCACGCTCTTTAATGGGCGATAAAAAATTAATTGAACTTGATTTTAGAAATCAAACACCCCCAAAAGCTGCTTTGCCCATTCTTGAAAATTACGCGAAAAATCCATCCAACGATGCGGTATTAATTATCGAGCTTGATAAACTCGATGATAAAATCACCAAAGCTGCCTGGTATAAATCATTAGACTCTATTGGCATGACCTTAACCTATTGGCCAATTACGCGTGACCAACTCCCCGCTTGGCTGCAACAACGCGCTAAAAAATACAAACTCAACTTACAAGCCGATGCTGCGCGCTTACTGACCGATTACTTAGAAGGTAATTTAGTTGCTGCAACGCATTTACTTGAAAAAATTTATTTATTAAAACCCGAGAACCCCATCACTCCTGAAGTGATTGAACCCATTTTAAATGATGAATCACGCTACACCGTCTTTGATTTAGTCGATGTGGTCTTAAGCGGACAACCCGACCGTATTCGCCACGTCTTAGAAACCTTGAAAGAAGACGATATTGAACCGGTTTTAGCCCTCTGGGCACTCACACGTGAAATACGTACGCTGGGGCAATTGTCCCACGAGCATCAAAAAGGCAGCTCCTACGATACGCTCTTCCAAAAACACCGTATTTTCCCTAAGCGACAATCTAATGTACGTCGATTTATTCAAAAAAATCAGCCTGATAGCTATATACGCCACTTAAGCGCTGCGGCTGATATTGACTGTATTATTAAGGGCGCAAAACCTGGCAACCCCTGGGATGCCTTAATGCTTTTTTGCCTCAGACTGATATAATTAAGCTATGCAAAACACACTCAAAGCCATTGGCATTTTAGGCGGCACCTTCGACCCCATTCATTTCGGGCATTTGCGCCTAGCCTTAGAGTTATACGACACACTGAATCTTGAACGCGTGCATATTTTACCGTGTTTTCAGCCAGTGCATCGCAAGCAGCCAGCTGCAAGCCCTGAGCATCGTCTTGCGATGGTTCGTTGCGCCATTCAACAAGAACCCGCATTCGTCGCAGATACCACCGAAATCGACCGCGGCGGCCCTTCTTACATGATAGACACTCTGCTCACCCTCAAACAAAAACTCGGCAAGCAACCCATTTGTTTGTTATTGGGCATTGATGCCTTTTTAGGGTTTACGAGCTGGCACCGTTACGAAAGTATTTTAGAAAATGCCCATATTGTCATTGCCCACCGTCCGCAATACGCCCTGCCTTATACTGGTGTCATTGCTGACTTATTAAACAAGCACTTGCAAGACGACATTAACCTGATACATACCCGAGAAAGTGGCGTTATTTTGCTACGCCCCCTGACACCCTTGGAAATTTCAGCCTCTGATATCCGAAAACAGATTGCAATGGGACGCAATCCGAGGTATTTATTGCCCAACGCTGTGTTCAATTACTTAAAACAACAACGTATTTACCATTTATAGCCGGATACCACCATGAAACCTGAACAATTAAGAGATATTGCAATTGCTGCATTAGACGAACTGAAAGGCATCGACATTGTCACCCTTGACGTGCGCACTTTAACCAGCATTGCTGATTACATGATTATTTGCACGGGTCGCTCATCGCGTCACGTGAAAGCCTTAGCTGATAACGTCTCCATTAAAGCGAAAGAAAATAACGCTAGCACCGTCAGAATGGAAGGCGAAAGCGATAGTGAATGGACGTTAGTCGACTTAGGCGACATCGTCATTCACGTGATGTCCCCCGCTGCACGTTCTTTCTATAGCCTCGAAGATTTATGGGAACCCGTCAAAGAACTCCGAGACGGTAAATCTGCCCAGTCATGAAAATTCGATTGTTGAGCATTACGCATAAATGCCCTGCTTGGGTTCAAGCAGGGTATGACGAATATGCTAAACGCATGCCCGCGTCTTGCTCGCTCGAACTCGTTGAAATTCCTGCTGAAAAACGCACAGCCAATGCCGACTTAAAACGCATCACTGAAAAAGAAGGCGAGAAAATGCTCGGCGTGATTAAACCGCAACATCGCGTCATTGCCTTAGATATTCAAGGCAAACCATGGAGCACTGAACAACTCAGCGCGCAACTCGCCGAATGGTTGCAAGGCGGACAACATCTTGATTTACTCGTTGGCGGATCTGAAGGCTTAAGCGAGACTTGTTTGAAAAAGGCAGAAACGCGCTGGTCTTTGTCACCACTCACGTTTCCGCATTGTTTAGTCCGTGTATTAGTGGCTGAACAACTCTATCGTGCCCATAGTTTGTTAATCGGTCATCCGTATCACAAATAATTATTCCGGGCTAGATTCGCCTAACACGCCTAGCATAATATCGACTTTTTCTTTCCACATATTTTCAGTCGCCAATGCGGCTTGATATGCCGTTTGAGCATCCGAAATGTCTGCCGCGGTAGCGCCTTGTTTCGCAAGATCTTCCAGATGTTGTTTTGCCGTTTCTGCAGCTTCGCGCGCCGCCCCGTAAGATGCCTGTGTGCTTAACACTTGCATCCCGAAAGCTTCAGGTTGTCTTTGCTGCTGAACGACCATTGCAAAATATTGTTCAGTCGTTTTTGCAATCATGTCGCAAAAGGGTGTGGCAATTTGTCCTTGTTGAATTTTTTCTTGGCAATTAACCATTTCTTCTTTTAACAAACCCGTATGACGCAAATAATAAGTCGGCGATTGCTGTTTCGCAGCGGGTTTGCAACCACTCAATCCACCAATCACTATTAAAAAAAATAATGCTCGTAAACGCATACCCAACCCTTATCGAATAAACTGATTAAAAAATGAAAACCGAATGGAAGGATCGTCACTATAAAGTGATAAAAACGGTAACGCAATCAAAATGCCACCCGCAATAAATAAATAAACCACTGTCCCGATAGGGACCATCAATGGGCTACGACGATGTTCAAAATATTTAACAACACTCGCGAATAAAAAACCACCGCCAATAATCCAACAAGCTGAATAGACAAAATCAGAAATAACAGACACAGGTGCCATTAAATTGGTTGCGACTGCCCCAATGCCGGTCGGATCATCAGCAAAAACCGATGAAGATGCAAGAATAATGAACAAAAACAGTGGTATTTGATCAGAAAATTTCTTCATGCACCCCTCCTAAAAAGTGTATTATATAAGGATAAGACAATAATAAGCGATGATTAACGCATGAAAAACAAAAACGAATCCTGGATTCATTATCAAGAAGCCTGCCTAAAGCTCATCAAAGCCGAGAGAGAAGATATTAAAACACATCCTGATTTAGCTGAAAAAATTATTCAAGCCAATTTACCCACCGAGTATCGCCCCGCAAGCATCACGCACCCCAAAACCGCTATCCTAATGATACATGGTTTACTCGATAGTCCTTTTTCTTATACTGAGATCGGCAAAGCACTTTGCAAACACGGTATTTTATCACGCAGCATTTTATTGCCCGGTCACGGCACACGCCCTGAGAATTTATTGAAGGTGACTTACGAGCAATGGATTAAAACCGTTGAAGCCAATATTCAGTCGCTGAAACAAGAGGCTGATCAAATCATTTTAATGGGGTATTCAACCGGCGCAGCGCTCTCGCTATATCACACCCTGCTTGACCCGACAATCGCAGGCTTAATTTTGCTTTCACCCGCTATTAAAGTGAAAGCGCCCGTTAATATCATGGTCGCTTGGTATCAATTCACTGCATTGTTTGGCCAACATAAAGATTGGTTATGCAAAGAAACCGAAATTGATTATGCAAAATATTTATCAGTCACTTTTAATGCGGTGCATCAAGTCAATGCATTAACGAATACCATACAAGACATGCACAAAAATATCGCGTTAAAAACACCCATGCTAATGATCGCAAGCCGTGAAGATGAAACCATTTCATGCCATGAAGCCATACAATTTTTCGAAAGTTTACATCATGAAGACAGTAAGTTAATCCTCTATACGGCTGCCGAACAGCATTACGCTGATACACGCATCGAAACTCGCTCGTCTAATTATCCTGATTTAAACATCAAAAATTTTTCGCACGTCTCACTGCCATTTTCACAAAATAATGCACACTATGGAAAAAATGGCGATTATGCTGCCGCCTCACATGTCAGTCAAACCGATCAATATTATGGTGCGTATAACCGCTTAGAAGTCGATTTTTACCAATTCCTCTATCGCCTTGGCTTAACGCAGCATAAACGCCACGAATTAACGTATAACCCCGATTTCGATTACATGGTTGAAGCGATTGCTAACTTTGTTGCCGCGCGCTAGCACGACTCCAATATAAAATCATCATCACGGCACCCACACACACGGCACTATCAGCCACATTGAAAATAGCGAAGTGCAGTCCACCCCAATGAAAATCAATAAAGTCGATGACGTAACCGTAAGTTAAGCGATCCCACACATTACCGAGTGCCCCGCCTAAAATTGCACTTAAAGCGAAATTAGACCACCACTCACGTGCGGGATGCTCCCACAACCATTTGAGTATCACAAGGCTCACCACTGCGGCTAAACACGAGAAAAAGATATTTTGCCAACCCGAGGCATTATGCAAAAAACTAAATGCCGCACCGGTGTTAAATGCTAAGGTATAGCTCAAAACAGGCAGCACGGGTTGCGGGTTGCCAAACGATAAATTATTCAGCATATATAATTTCGTGTAGCGATCAGCCAACAAAATAACCACTGACCACACTACCCAAATCAACCCTGAATGCCGCATGAATTTCATTGAACGCTTCCTTATGCAAACTGTCTTAATTCACCTGATCCTGAGACGTTTTCAACGCAACGTGAGCAAAGCCCTGGGTAAGCTGCCTCAACATTAACATCTTCACGTCGATGCCAGCATCGATCACATTTTTTGTGTGTTGTTGGCGCAACCGTTAATGATAATCCAGCCTCAATCGAAACAGCCTCCGCAGGCGCCTCTGTGAAAGGCTTGACTGTTGCGTATGAGGTAATCAACACGAAACGCAATTCATTACCCAAATGATCTAGCGCGAGCTTCATTGAATTATCCGCGTAAAGCGTGACTTCTGCTTCTAAAGCTGAGCCTATACGCCCGGCTGCGCGTTGATTTTCAATTTCTTTATTCACAGCATCACGCACACTGCGAATTTTTTCCCAATACGCCGCATTCATTTCAACATTATCAGGCAGTGTCGTTAGTGTTTTTAACCACGTGGTTAAAAATACGGAGGGTTGTTCTTTAATGGGTAAACACTGCCAAATTTCTTCGGCGGTGAAACTTAAGATAGGCGCAATCCAACGGACAAACGCATTCACAATGTAGTAAAGCGCAGTTTGAGCAGAACGTCGGCCGAGGCTGTCTTTTTCCATCGTGTATTGACGATCTTTAATAATATCTAAGTAAAAACCACCCATCTCAGATACACAGAAATGATGCAGCTTTTGCACGACTTGATAAAACTGATAATCATCGTATGCGGCAATAATTTCAGCTTGGAGTTTGGCCGTTTGATGCACTGCAAAACGATCCAGCATTAACATTTTTTCGGTCGGCACTAAATCAGTCTCAGGATTAAAGCCATTTAAATTAGCCAGGAAGAAACGCGCTGTGTTACGAATGCGTCGATACATTTCAGAGGTGCGCGCAAAAATTTCTTTTGAACACGCAATTTCAGCACGGTAATCGACCGAGGCTGTCCACAAACGCAAGACATCTGCGCCCAGGGTTTTAATAATTTCTTCAGGTGCAATGACATTGCCTAAAGACTTAGACATTTTTCGGCCTTGACCGTCTACCGTAAATCCGTGCGTTAACGCAGCCTTGTAAGGCGTCACACCATTCATCGCAACAGAAGTTAGCATTAATGATTGGAACCAACCACGGTGTTGGTCTGAGCCTTCTAAAATAATATCGGCTGGGAAGTGCAAATCGGGTCGTGCTTTCAACACACATTCGTGCGTCACACCCGAATCAAACCACACATCTAACACATCAGATGATTTTTCATAAAGTGTTGCTTCATCACCCAACCATTGTTTTGCATCACTTTGAAACCACGCATCAATGCCGGATTTCTCGATGGCTTGTGCAATGCTTTCCATGAGTGTATCCGTGTTTGGGTGCAAGGCTCCCGTTTCGCGATGAATGAATAACGGAATGGGCACGCCCCACGTACGTTGACGCGAGATACACCAATCAGGACGATTCTCAATCATGCCGCGAATACGCGCTTGACCCCAGTCAGGAATCCAAGTTGTTTTATCAATTTCATTCACCACTTGTTGACGTAAATTTTCTTGATCCATGCTCACAAACCATTGTGGTGTTGAGCGGAAAATTAAAGGTGTTTTATGACGCCAGCAATGCGGATAACTGTGCGTAAGCGATTGTTGATGTAATAATTTATGTTGATCGTGCAATACTTTTAACACCGCCTCATTGGCTTTTGAGACATGCAAGCCTGCAAATAGAGGCGTTGATGCGAGATAACAGCCATTATCACCTACCGGATTATCCATGGGCAATTGATAATGTTTACCCACTAAAAAGTCATCAACCCCGTGCGCTGGGGCCGTGTGTACAGCGCCTGTTCCGGTTTCTGTCGTCACGTGCTCGCCTAAAATCACGGGTACGTGTCTGTCATAAAACGGATGTTGTAATTTAACGTGCACCAATGCTTTACCGAATACACGCGCTAATACTTTGTGTTCTTGTATGCCATAGCGTTTTAATGCGCTTTCTAATAAATCAGCCGCGATAAGTAAGTGTTCGTTATTATTCACAGACACTAACACGTATTCTAATTCAGGATGTAACGCAACCGCTTGGTTTGCAGGCAAGGTCCACGGTGTGGTTGTCCAAATAGGAATAGAAACATTCTCTGATTTTGTAATAAGCCCATCAAAGCGTTTATAGAAATCATCAGCATCCACTACATTAAAACGCACGTCAATAGAAGGTGATGTTTTATCCGCGTATTCCACTTCCGCTTCTGCCAATGCAGAACCGCAATCTAAACACCAATGGACAGGCTTCACCCCTTTTTGAATGTGTTTATTCGAAATAATTTTACCAAGCGAGCGCACAATATTCGCTTCGTAGTGAAAATCCATCGTTAAATACGGATTATCCCAATCGCCCACAACACCTAAGCGTTTGAATTCTTCACGTTGAATATCCAGTTGTGAAGCTGCATATTCACGACACGCTGCGCGAAATGCTTCCGGTGAAATATTGACGCCCGGCTTACCTTGTTTTTTTTCAACGTTTAATTCAATGGGCAAGCCGTGACAATCCCAACCTGGTACGTAAGGTGCATTGAATCCACTAAACGTTTTTGATTTCACAATCATGTCTTTTAAATTTTTATTCACAGCGTGACCGACGTGAATATGACCGTTGGCATACGGAGGGCCATCGTGCAATACAAATTTGGGGCGGTTTTTGCCTTGTTCACGCAACAAAGCATATAATCCGATGCTATCCCAGTGTTTTAAAATAGCCGGTTCACGCTCCGGCAAATTGGCTTTCATCGGAAAGCTGGTTTCGGGCAAATTCAAGGTTGGTTTGTAATCTTTTTTACTTTGTTCACTCATTTTGTGTCTGCCTTATGAAAATAATCACGACTGATCTCAACATCAGCCAAAATTTGCGCCTTCAATGCGTCTAATGACTCAAAACGCACTTCATCTCTTAATTTTTCACAGAATTCCACTTCTACCACACGGCCGTAAATATCACGATTAAAGTCATGACAGTGTACTTCAAGAAGGGTTCGCGTGCCATCAACCGTCGGCCGGGTGCCCACATTCGCCACCCCCGCAATGGGCTCATCGCCCAAACCGTGCACACGCACATGAAACACCCCTCTCACCGGCGTTAAACGTCGATGTAGGAATATATTCGCCGTTGGCACCCCCCACTGACGAGCAAGCTTTTGCCCGTGACGGACTTTACCGGTCAGGGTAAATGGCCGGCCGAGACAGCGTGCTGCTTCGTTTAAATTCGATGCCTTGAGTGCTTCTCTCACCCGCGTGCTGCTGACTCGCATCCCATCTCGCAAAAACGTGGGCATCGCTTCGACCTCAAATTGACCTAAACTTTGAAGCAGCGCTAAATTACCCACCCGGTTTTTACCGAAGTGGAAATCATCGCCAATGATCACGTGCTTTGCTTTTAAAGCATGAACCAGAACCGCTTTTGCGAAATCACTTGCAGAACAATCAGCAAGTGACTGATTAAACTTAAGAACTAAAATAGCATCAATACCCAGTTCACGGATGCGTTCAAATTTTTCACGAAAGCGCGTAATTCTGGGTATGGTCAATTTTTCACCGGAAAAAAATTCAAAGGGGTGAGGCTCAAAGGTGATGAGCACAGACGGCAAGCCCAGCATTTTCGCACGCTTAATGACGCTTAAAATCAGGTGTTGATGCCCCAAATGAACACCATCAAAATTGCCAAGCGTCACAACACCCGCCTGAAAGACAGAAGGCACCTCGGTTAAGGATCGGATTAGCTGGGTCACTGTACAATTTCTCACAATTTAGATGAGGAAAATATATGATTATTTCTCATACTTTGCTAGCATATTCTAAACCATTGCTGGAGAATCCTCATGTCGCTGATGACAGTTGAAAAATTGCAGTCCATTATTGAAGCAGCCCTCATGATTGCTGGGCGCCCGCTCACAATTCCGGCCCTGCAACAACTCTTCCCCGAAGAGGAACGCCCCCAGCCTGCCGACCTCAAAACGGCGCTGTCCCAAATTGCCGACCGCTATGAAAACAGCGGCATTCACTTAATGGAAGTGGCTAGCGGCTATCGTTTTCAAGCCCGTGCAGAACTGAGTCCCTGGCTTGCCCGCTTATGGGAAGAAAGAGCTCCCCGCTACTCTCGTGCATTTTTAGAAACCTTGGCACTCATTGCCTATAAACAACCCATTACCCGTGGTGAAATTGAAGAAATTCGCGGGGTCACCGTCAGCACCAATATCATGAAAACCCTGCAAGAGCGTGAATGGATACGCGTTGTCGGCGTGCGTGACTTACCCGGCAAACCTGCGCTTTACGGCACCACGAAAACGTTTCTTGATTATTTTAATTTAAAAACCTTGGCTGAATTACCCACCTTAGCCGAGTTTAAAGATTTTGATAATGAAGGTGCCGTACAAGTCACCATGGCACTGGAAGAAAGCAATATTGGCCCTGATAACAGCGAAATTATCCCTGAAGAAAATCAGGCCATACTCTCAACGGATGACTCACCCACCACGGAATTGGACACAGCAACACCCGTGCTCGCCTTTGAAGAAGAAGTGATTGAAGAAATCACCCTCTCTCTCGAAGATGAAGCTTCCCTCGTCCCAGCATAGAAGGTGTGTCATGAGCGATAAAATTCAAAAGATTCTGGCGAATGCCGGTTTAGGTTCTCGCCGTCAAATTGAAACCTGGATACAAGAAGGCCGCATCGCGGTGAATGGTAAAATGTCGCAAATTGGCGACCGCATGACGTATCGCGACATTGTCACTGTCGATGGGCGTGAAATTAAACTGGTTAAAAGTAAAAATCAAAAAACACGCGTGTTAATTTATCATAAGCCTGAAGGGCAAATGTGTACGCGTAACGACCCCGAAGGCCGCCCGACCATTTTTGAAAGCTTACCTTTAATTCGTAACAGTCGCTGGATTTGCGTCGGCCGTTTAGACTTTAACACCTCAGGCCTGTTATTAATCACCAACGATGGCGATTTAGCAAATCAATTAATGCACCCCAGCTCTGCCATTGAGCGTGAATATGCCGTGCGTATACGTGGTGATGTCACCCCCGACATTGAAGACCGGTTGCAAGCAGGCGTAATGCTAGAAGACGGGCTTGCGAAATTTGATCAACTCTCAGAAGCGGGTGGCACAGGCACCAACCATTGGTACCACGTGGTCGTCAAAGAAGGCCGTAATCGCTTGGTGCGTCGTTTGTGGGAATCACAAGATTTAACAGTGAGTCGTTTAATTCGTATTCGGTTTGGTAATGTTTACCTACCCTCGGGCTTAAAACGCGGCCGCCACGTTGAGCTGACTGAAGATGAAATTCAACGATTAACGCAATTTATCGAAGAGCTTAACCGTCATCAAATACGCTCGGAAGAAATTGAAGCCGAACAACACCCCAACCCTAAAAAAGTGTCTTCCAAACAACGAGATACCCACAAAGAAAAACGCAGAGCCGCTAAATAACACAGCGTTAATCTTTCCTTAACCTTGTGCGTGTTATGATGAGTTTTTCATTAAACACGGTACGGATGCCCCAAAACGAGAAGTATAATAATGGGCTGCGATTTTGGACTCTTCAAGCCGCGCGAGGCGGCTGAAGACTTAAAAATAATCACCAATCGATTAACCGTGGCAATGGATCATTTGCTGCGAGATTCCAGTATTTATGCATATCTAGCCCCGCAGACACCCCTTGATGATATTCCAGAAAAAACACCCAACCCGATAATAAGCAATAAAGATTTTATTGCTTTTCTTAGCGCTTATGAAAATTTATACCGAGCACTCGCGCACCCAAAAATATCAGCAGCAGGGGCGAAACGACGAGATATACGGTTAACGATTACCTTAAAGACCATTGCAGCCACGCTGACAACGGTGTTGCAAGAAAACCCGTCCATTGCAGAAAAAAATTTGAAAGAAATACTCACGCTCTTATCAAATCATTTTGAATCGAAATTTAATAACACATTTACCATTCACCCCAAACTTCGTACAGCTTTGTACGTGGCTGTGGCGGTCTTAGCTTTTGCCGCCTTTGTCACAAGCTTGGTATTTCTACCTTTCATCCACCTGGCCGTCTTACCCGCAGTCGCGATTGGCGTTGGCGCACTTTTAGTCACTAGCGGTTCTGGCTATGGGTATTATCGCGAGATGAAGAAAAAAGAAACACAATTAGGGGAAGCAAAATTGTCACTTCAAGAGCATGTTGGCAATTTTTTGAACGCATCTAGGAAAATGATTGTTTAAAATCACAGGTTTTATTACACTGCGTCAAATAATAAAATTTTAAACACACGATCAAACAGGGTTATTATGCCAGAGCGTGGCGATCAAACAGAAATAGATAACGACAATTACGATGATTGCCTGGAAGGCATTGACAGTCTTTTCGACGAATTCGGTGCGGAGGGCGCCTGCGCGCTTGTACAAAATGAAGCCGAAAATTCGCTGCCTATCATTCAACTGAATCCGAATGGCATGTTTATTGAGCTGAGTTTTTCCGACGACGAAGTAAATATTACGCCTGATAATACCGTGGCGCTTATCCTAGATAACGGGAAAGAAATTACTTTAAAAGAAATTGAACATTCACCAGAGCCCAGCGAAACAACATTACAGCAATATTCACCAACAACAACGCCGACCTTGTTTGTCCCTACCCCGCCGACTAAGCACACGCAAATACAAAACCTGACACGAACACCTTTATTTACAACCGCCCGTCGACTGCAAAATAATGATATTCACAAATCACCACTCGATCTTCTTGATGAAACGATTGATGCGATCAAGCATACTGACATTCAAACCTTGCTAACGCCGTTAAAAACAATATTTAGAAAAGAAACGCCTTCCCCTATTTTAAATTTAGTGATTCAAGATTTTCAAAAGCTTGCAACCGCTTTTAAAGAAGACCCCGAGATTCTCAAAACAGAAACCAAAAAAATGTTTGAGAACACACTAAGCACTTATAACGAATACGATAAAACAAAATTATCGCTGCAAACAAAAACGGTTCTTGCAATGGTACTTGGTGGGTTAATCGGTGCGGCGATTGGTTTTGCCATTGGCGTACTGACGTGCGGTATTGGATGCATTCCAGCATTGTGCATTGGCGCGGCTGTCGGTTGCGCCCTGGGTGCGGGCAGCAGTACAGCCGTCTCGCTCACCTTCTTCGGCTCGAAATACGAACACCTCAACGGCGCCTCTCACGAAAAAACTGAAAAACACAAATCATCCCTTAGCAAAAAACTACACCTTTCCCAAACCCTCAACACCCTTACCCCCATCATCACCCCTACGCGACGCATTTGATGCCTTGGTAAATTTTGGCATTCTGCTTCTCTAACACCCACACATCCAAAGCTTGCTGCATGTTCAGCCAGCTTTCTGGAGTTGTACCTAAAAAATGTGCCAACCGAATAGCCATATCAGGCGTAAGCGGCCTATGTTCATTTAAAATTTGCGAGATAGTTCGACGCGAAACACCCAGATAATCAGCAAGTTCTGCTTGTGAGATATTTAAAGTTGGCAATACATCTTCACGAAGTATCGCACCTGGATGTGTCGGCTTTCTTTTCTTTGCTCTTATACTCATTAGTGATAATCCTCAATATTTACATCATAAGCATCACCAGCTACAAACTTAAAAGTAATTCGCCAATTGTCTCTGATTCTGACACTCCATTCACCTGCTCGATTATCACGTAATGAATGGAAACGCCACCCCGGTATATTCATATCTTCAACAAGTGCAGCTGTATCCAAACGGTCTAATATTCGTTCAATTTTCTTCAAATCACGCTCATTAAGAAATTTTTTAACATCTTCGACAAAATACCGCTCAAGCCCTTTATGCTTAAAAGACTTAATCATACACCACTCCCTTTATTGTAACCTATAAAGTTACACTTATAAACTAAAATCTCACCGTAAATATATAACTAATTGTTTTCTCTATATTAAATTTTCCCGCGCAATTGATATAAAAACGCCAGGGCTTCTTTTGGAGTGAGGTCGTCGGGTTCGCAGTCGCGGAGTAATTTGACAACTTCGTGGTCGAGGGTTGCGGCGGTGAAAAGGTCGTGTTGTGGTGTTTGATTGGGTGAAACGGGTTTAGCCAGTAAACTTTGCTTTTCGAGTTCTTTTAATTTCTCTTTCGCACACTGAATCACCGTGCGTGGCACACCCGCTAATTGTGCCACTTGAATGCCATAACTTTGGCTTGCCGCACCTGCTTGCACAGTGTGTAAAAATACTAATTTATCTTGATGCTCAGTTGCGCCCAAATGCACATTGCTCACCGTTGCAACTTCTTCCGGCAAACTGGTTAACTCAAAATAATGCGTCGCAAATAAGGTAAAGGCACGCAAGCCTTCCGCTAAATAATGCGCACATGCCCACGCTAAAGACAAACCATCAAACGTACTGGTTCCGCGTCCGACTTCATCCATCAAGACCAAACTATTTGCTGTCGCATTATGTAAAATATTCGCGGTTTCCGTCATTTCAACCATAAACGTTGAACGACCACTTGCCAAATCATCAGCTGCACCAATTCGCGTAAAAATGCGATCAACCGAACCTATCACCGCTTCACTGGCCGGCACATACGCACCCACGTGCGCCAACAACACAATTAAGGCAATCTGGCGCATATATGTCGACTTACCACCCATATTCGGCCCAGTAATCACCAACATACGCGTTTTCGCATCTAAACAGACATCATTCGGCACAAATGGATGACTCGACACACTCTCAACAACAGGGTGCCGTCCGCCCATAATCGAAATACCCGGTGCATCACTCAATTGCGGACACACCCACCGCAAATGCAAAGCTCGCTCCGCAAAACACGTCAGCACATCTAAGCTTGCCAAGGCATGCGCGCACAATTGCAACCCGCCTAAAAACGTATTTAAATAACTCAACAAGGTTTCATACAAATATTTTTCACGCGCCAATGCACGATCACGCGCACTCAAGGCCTTATCTTCAAATGCTTTTAATTCCGGCGTGATATAACGTTCTGCATTTTTCAACGTTTGCCGACGCTGATAATCAAGCGGCACGCTGTCTGACTGCAACCGACTAATTTCAATATAATAACCGTGTATACGGTTATAACCCACTTTCAAGGTAGATAACCCCGTACGTGCTTTTTCTTTCTCTTCTAACGCTATTAAAAATTCACCGGCATTTTCAGATAAAGACAATAGCTCATCTAACTCAGCATCATACCCACGCGCAAAAACACCTCCATCACGAATGGTTACCGGTGGATTCTCAACAATCGCACGCTGCAAACAATCAACCACCTCAGGAAACGTTTGAATATCACCGGCGATTTCTTGCAATAAAGGAGATGACACACTGATTAATAACGATTGCAATACAGGGCTTTGCTGTAATGTGGCTTTCATTGCTAGCAAGTCACGCGGCCTTGCCGTTTTCAAAGCAACCCGCGTTAAAATACGCTCTAAATCGGCTGTTTGCGATAAACACTGACGAATATTGTCAACCGCGCAACTTTCAATTAAAGCACTCACTGCTTGCTGGCGCGCTAATAAGGTTGCACGCTCACGCAATGGACGATTCAACCATCGTTTCAATAAACGACTCCCCATTGCCGTTTGGGTAGTATCTAATACCGACGAAAGCGTGTTCTCAGTACCCCCCATTAAATTTTCAGTTAATTCTAAATTACGACGCGACGCCGCATCTAAAATTAAACTTTCTTCACGACGCTCTACTTGAATTGCGCGAATATGCGGCATATTGGCACGCTGTGTGGCTTTTGCATATTCAAGCAACGCACCGGCTGCACACAAGGCAACGGTTTGATCTGCGCAACCAAACCCGGCCAAATCAAACGATTGCATTTGCTCCGTCAGCAAACGTTTTGCCGCTTCTAAATCAAACTCCCACGGCGCACGACGTCTTAGTGCTTGTGCATAATCTCGTAACACAGGATGATCAAAGTCTTCACTCGCTAATAATTCAGCCGGTTTTAAACGCGCCAATTCACCGTACAGCGCTTCATCACCGTCCACTTCCAGCAGCATAAAACGCCCGCCGCTAATATCTAAATACGCCAACCCAAATTTGCCTTCCGCTGCAAATAAAGCAACCAATAAATTATCTTGGTTCTCAGTTAAAAATGCAGCATCGCTCACCGTGCCTGGCGTTAAAATTCTAACCACTTCACGCTCAACGGGTCCTGCGCCGGCTTTGGGTTCACTCATTTGCTCACAAATGGCGATTGAGTAACCTTTACGCAACAACCGCGCCAT
This sequence comes from uncultured Gammaproteobacteria bacterium, assembly GCA_965653045.1. Classification (GTDB taxonomy): domain Bacteria; phylum Pseudomonadota; class Gammaproteobacteria; order DSM-16500; family DSM-16500; genus Aquicella. The sequence continues at coordinate 14,641 of CBFGYM010000012.1, read as the reverse complement.
ATACCCTTCTGCTGCATGAAAAGGCACCCCTGCCATCGGGATAGGCCGCCCACCCGATTGCCCGCGCGCCGTTAAGGTAATATCTAAAACCCTAGCCGCTTTTTGCGCATCTTCAAAAAATAGCTCGTAAAAATCGCCCATGCGATAAAACACTAATTGATGCGGATGTTGCGCTTTAATGCGCAAATATTGTTGCATCATCGGGGTATGTTCACGGGGTAAATCGTTGCTGGCCAATGCCATTGGCTTTCCTTATTTCAAATAAAATTATTTTAAGCGATACTAAACACAAGATAAACGCAGGTCAAACACAAGGAATACAATAATGAACCATCCACTACACTTACTTGCCGCACAACTCGGGCAAGCACTCGTACAACATGAAAAAAAAATAGTCACCGCTGAATCTTGCACCGGCGGCGGATTAGGGTACTGGATAACCAGCGTCACTGGCAGCTCAGCTTGGTATGATCGCGGTTATATTACTTACACCGATGCCGCAAAAGCCGAATTACTGGCCGTGAATCCTAACACCCTCGACATGTACGGCGCTGTGAGTGCTGAAACCGCACTAGAGATGGCAAGCGGCGCGCTGGTCAATAGCGAAGCTGATGTTAGCATTGCGATCACCGGCATTGCAGGCCCTGGCGGCGGCACACCTGATAAACCGGTTGGCACGGTCTTCATTGGTGTCGGCATTAAAAATAATGCGATAGAAACTTTTCACGAACAATTAACAGGCACGCGCGACCACATTCGTGATGAATCATTACGCCGCGCAATGCTTTACGCTTTAAAATTAATTGTGACACAAACGCGTTAAGGACTGTCGTACATCACAGAAGCGTTATATTCTCTTTCAATGAGTGGGCGCAAGTCGGCGTCTTTCGCTTTAAATAGCCCCATTTTGTGATACCACGTGCCGGTGATTTCACGAAACGGGGGCGTTAGACTAATCGCTTGCTCTACTAATAAGGCCACGGCCATTAATGCGATTTCATAAAAAAGATTCGTCGGCTCTGGCAAGCTTTCAGGGTCACGGTCTTCATCTATCCAACCTAACACTAACCACGAAAAACCCAAAGTCACACCGATAACCCCGAGTGATCTTAAGGCGTACAAACTCGCCGCTTTCGGTGTTAAACATGAAACCACTTCAACGCCGTCTGTCGGGGTTTGATATTCTCGCAAAGGTTTTAAAACCCACTGCTCTAACGCAACGGGAATCACTGTACTAAATGGAGAATGCACAACTAACGCAGGGCCAAACGTGCGAAAGGCTTCAAACATTAATTCGCCTAAACCTACCCCTTCAAGAATACGAAATGTCGCGGCATATCCTGCGCGTTTCCAAAGCGATAATTCATCCCCTTTGGCCAGTCGCGTATTTTTTTGCATATCAAAAGATTTATAAATCAAATGCTTTGTCATGCCATAAGCGGCTAAAGCCGGCACAGCTAAAATAGTAGATTGAAGTAATGGGTTTTCAAGCACATTAAATAAAACCATTAACTGCAAATTATTATTTTTCTCAGCATTCGTTTGCAGTGCATCCATCACAGCACTGTAAGCAACTGCATAACCGATGGGAATCACCATTGAAACAAGGTTAACCGCGGTAACATTACCCAATCCTTTCGGCAGCGAACCATTCCCTGCACGACGCAAATAACTTAACGCATCAGCCGCTGTAAATGTGATACGCAAGGTATCACGTGTTAATTGCACCCACATCATACCGGCCGTCATTAATACTTGCGCGCCAATGGGCGGTATGATGGGTTCTGCATTGGCTCCTTGCAGCGTTGAGGCGATATACACCCCGGGAGCCATCGCTGCAAACACATCAAGCACAAAAGTACTCCCTTTGCGGCGGCGTCTGCCTTTTTTTCGTTCAAGGGCTGCAGGGATTAAGGTGCTTGATTGTCTTAACATAGCTCATCTCCATATTGAATCCTTCGCATTGTCCACAAAATTTGTAGAAATACAATGCCAGCTTGATTGTCTTGCTGAAAAATTAAATACGCGTTATAAATGAGCGCATACCCAACTAAAAGGAACCCTTCCATGGCCGACAATTCCACAGAGAACAAAAAGAAAGCACTTTCTGCTGCATTAAGTCAAATTGAAAAACAATTTGGCAAAGGCAGTGTCATGCGTCTTGGTGATGAAGCTGCCAACGCCCGCGACATTGAAGCGATTTCCACCGGCTCTTTAAGCCTTGATATTGCACTCGGTATTGGCGGTTTACCCAAAGGTCGTATTGTTGAAATTTACGGTCCCGAATCTTCTGGTAAAACAACCTTAACGCTGCAAACCATTGCAGAATGCCAGAAAAAAGGCGGCACCGCGGCTTTCATCGACGCAGAACACGCCCTCGACACCGCTTATGCTGCGCGTTTAGGCGTCAACATTGACGACTTGCTTGTTTCTCAACCAGATACCGGCGAACAAGCCCTTGAAATTGCTGACATGCTCGTACGCTCAAGCGCCGTTGATATTTTAATCATCGACTCCGTGGCTGCGCTCACCCCCAAAGCTGAAATTGAAGGCGAAATGGGTGACCAGCACATGGGCTTGCAAGCTCGCTTGATGTCTCAAGCCTTACGTAAACTCACCGCGAATATTAAACGCTCTAATACCCTCGTTATCTTCATCAACCAAATTCGTATGAAAATTGGCGTAATGTTCGGTAACCCTGAAACCACGACAGGTGGTAATGCCTTGAAATTCTACGCCTCCGTGCGCTTAGACATTCGCCGCATTGGCAGCGTGAAAGAAGGCGATGAAGTGATTGGCAGTGAAACCCGTGTAAAAGTGGTTAAAAACAAAGTCGCACCGCCTTTCAAACAAGCTGAGTTTGATATTCTTTACAACCAAGGTATTTCCCGCGAAAGTGAAATTATCAACTTAGGTGTACTACAAGGCTTGGTTGATAAATCGGGTGCTTGGTTTAGCTACCAAGGTCAACGCATTGGTCAAGGTAAAGAAAATGCACGCCAGTTTTTGAAAGATCAACCACAAATCGCGCAAGAAATTGAAACGAAAATCCGCGAACTCATGATCAACTTGCACGCACACGTCGTGAAAGGTGACTCAGCAGCGGAAGCAGCTGAAGAAGAAAACGTCGCGTAAGTTTTATAAACGCTCACTCAGCCCAGCGCGCAAACGCTGGGCTGTTTTTTACGCCTCTTTTACCTTTGTGACGAAGGTCGTTTCATGAACTCATCTCGCCCCACCCGCGCTTATCAAACCGCCTTATATTTATTAGCCCGTCGTGAACATTCCCGCGTGGAATTACGCCATAAGCTAATGGCAAAAAAATACTCAGAACCTGACATCGATACCGCCTTAAATATCCTCGCTGAGCACAATCTGCAAAGCGATAGACGCTTTGCGGAATGCTACTTGCGCGCACGCTCCCAAAAAGGCATGGGACCCATCAAAATTCGGCAAGAATTAAGTCTGCGCGGCATTTCCAAGGAGATGATTGCAGAACTCATTCAGATGGCCGATAATGCATGGTTTAAGCTTGTTCGCGAGTGTTGGCGGCGTCATTTTAAAGGTAAAATTCCTGAAAACCCGCCTGAACGTGCAAAACAAGCTCGATTTTTGATCGCTCGGGGCTTTACCCGAGACCACATTAACAGCCTAATAAAAGACACTAATGAAGACCATGACGAAGACATCGATTTTATCTAGCAACGACATCCGCAGCCAATTCTTAAGCTATTTTGAAAAAAACGGGCACACGATCGTACCCAGCAGCTCGCTGGTTCCCGGCAATGATGCCACCTTGCTCTTTACCAACGCGGGCATGGTGCAATTCAAAGACGTCTTTTTAGGCAGCGACCCGCGCCCGTACACACGCGCGACCTCTTCACAACGCTGCGTGCGTGCCGGCGGCAAACACAACGACCTTGAGCGCGTTGGTTACACCGCCAGACACCACACTTTTTTCGAAATGTTAGGTAATTTCAGCTTCGGCGATTATTTCAAACGCGACGCTATTGCGCTTGCTTGGGGCTTTTTAGTGGGTGAATTAGGCTTACCGCCCGAAAAACTCTGGGTCACGGTTTACGAACAAGACCAAGAAGCCGAAGACATTTGGCTAAAAGAAATGAAAATTGACCCAACACGTTTTAGCCGTTGCGGCGATGCTGATAATTTCTGGTCTATGGGGCCGACGGGTCCTTGCGGCCCTTGCACAGAAATATTCTACGACCACGGCGAACATATTGCCGGCGGCCCACCCGGCAGCCCTGAGGCCGACGGTGACCGCTACACTGAAATTTGGAATTTAGTGTTCATGCAATACGACCGTGCAGCTGATGGCACCTTAACACCGCTTCCCAAACCTTCGGTTGATACAGGCATGGGTCTTGAGCGTGTTTCCGCCGTCATTCAACACGTTCACAACAACTACGACACCGATTTATTCGTGCCCTTAATTAAAGCAGCAGCGGCCTTAGGTCATGTAAAAGACCACACGCACTTTTCATTACGCGTCATTGCAGATCACATTCGCTCTTGCAGCTTCTTAATTATTGATGGTGTGACCCCTTCAAACGAAGGTCGCGGATATGTGCTGCGCCGCATTATTCGTCGCGCATTACGACACGGCAACCAATTAGGCTTACCGCAACCTTTCTTTTATCAACTCGTACAACCCTTAGTGACCTTAATGGGCGATGCTTATCCTGAGTTGAAAAAACAACAAGCCCACGTTGAAAAAGTATTACGCCAAGAAGAAGAATTATTCAGCACGACTTTAAGCCAAGGTTTAAAACTCTTTGAGCAAGCCATTAGCGAATTACAAGATAAAGTCATTCCTGGTGTGACCGTTTTCAAACTGTATGATACTTACGGTTTTCCAGCCGATTTAACCGCTGATATCGCACGCGAACGCGGTTATACCATTGACGAAGCTGGGTTTGAAGCGGCAATGAATCAACAACGCGAACGCTCCAGACAATCTAGCCAATTTGGTAATGAATATGCCGTTGCACAAGACAACCACCCACCGACTGAATTTACAGGACACAAAACATTGGCAGCCGACCAAACTCACGATCAAGGTAAAATTCTTGCTATTTACCGCGACGGCAAATTTGTTGACGTGTTAAATGCCGGCGAAAAGGGTTCTATCGTTTTAGATAAAACGCCTTTTTATGCAGAATCTGGCGGCCAAGTGGGTGATCAAGGATTATTGCGTATTCAACAAACGTCTTATTTTAAAGTGCACGACACCATCAAACAAGGTCACATGCACTTACATTTAGGCAAATGCGATAAAGGCAGCTTGAAAGTCGGTGATGTGGTTGAAGCCGAAGTCGATGCCAAACGCCGCGCGGCGACTGTGTTAAACCACACCGCAACGCACTTGTTACACATGGTGTTAAAACAAGTGTTAGGTGAGCATGCTTTGCAAAAAGGCTCTTTGGTTGAACCAGATCGTTTACGTTTCGACTTTTCACACAGCGCCCCTGTTTCTGCAGAAGAATGTCTTGAAATTGAAAAACGCGTGAATGCAGAAATTCGTGCGAATTATACCGCACACGTCGATGTTACCACCCCTGAAAAAGCGATTGAAAGCGGTGCGGTAGCTTTGTTCGGTGAAAAATACGGCAGCAAAGTGCGCGTGGTTCACTTTGGCCCCTCTGTTGAATTATGCGGCGGCACACACGCTGGTCACACCGGTGATATTGGTCTCTTTAAAATTACCTCAGAATCTGGCGTTGCGGCCGGCATTCGCCGCATTGAAGCCGTGACGGGTGAGGCTGCTTTGGCTTTCCTTGATAAACGCGAAGAAACGTTTAAAGACAAAGTTGCGCAAGCGGATGAGCGCGCATTGACCCTTGAAAAAGAAGTGCAGCAACTCAAAGACAAATTAGCCAGTTTAGTTAGCCGCGATTTAGCAAAAGCCGCTAAAACCATTGGTAAAATTAATGTGCTGGCAACAGTGGTGGATGGGTTAGATGGAAAAGCATTGCGTAATGTGCTTGATCACCTCAAATCACAGCTTGGCTCAGCGGCCATTGTGCTTGCAACCGTCAAAGATAATAAAGTGGGTTTAGTCAGCGGTGTAACACCTGATTTAGTGGATAAACTCAGCGCGAAAGATTTAGTGAACCACGTTGCGGTACAAGTGGGTGGTAAAGGCGGCGGTCGTGCTGATATGGCAGAAGCCGGCGGAAATAAACCGGAACTACTAGCAAGCGCCTTAACTTCCCTTTACACTTGGATAGAACAACAAGGGGTTTCATAAATGGCACTCATCGTCCAAAAATACGGCGGCAGCTCGGTTGGTACGCTTGATCGCATTCATCACGTTGCAAAAAAAGTGATGAAGGAAAAAGCGCGCGGGAACCAAGTTGTGGTTGTGGTTTCTGCGATGTACGGCGAAACAGATCGTTTAATTCGTCTTGCCAATGCATTAACGCAAACCCCTGCCCCGCGTGAAATGGACGTGCTCATTTCAACCGGTGAACAAGTATCGATGGCCTTAGTCGCAATGGCGCTTGAAACGCATGGTTGCAAAGCAAAATCGTACACCGGCGCACAAGCCGGTGTACGCACTGATGCCGTGCATACGAAAGCCAGAATTTTAGACGTTGACACCCACCGCATTTTTAAAGCCCTTGAAAATGATTACGTAGTTGTCATTGCAGGCTTTCAAGGCGTTGATGAGTTTGGTGATATCACCACGCTGGGTCGTGGCGGCTCTGATACAACTGGCGTTGCGATTGCGGCTGCTTTAAAAGCAGATGAATGCCAAATTTATACCGACGTTGACGGTGTTTATACCACTGATCCGCATTTGATTCCTGAAGCGAGTTTGCTGCCTGAAATTAGCTTTGAAGAAATGCTAGAGATGGCAAGTTTGGGTGCGAAAGTATTACAAATGCGTTCAGTTGAATTAGCAAGTAAACATAATATGCCTATTCGTGTGCTTTCCACGTTTTCGGATGGCGCGGGCACCTTGGTCACTTTTGAGGATAGAGTTATGCAAAGACGTCTGGTCTCAGGTATTGCATTTAGTCGTGAAGAAGCCGTCATTTCGATTACCGGCATTCCTAAACAAATGGGGCTTGAAGGCCAAATTTTAGAACGCATTAGCCGTGAACATATCGAAATTGACATGATTGCGCAGCATACCACGGGTCAAGACACGGTTGATTTTACTTTTACCGTACAACGTCGTGAGCATGAAAAAGCGTTGGCTGTGATTCAGCAATTATCAGACAGCTACGGCGCGACCGGCATACGTACCAATGCACGTGCAGCGAAGCTTTCACTCGTGGGCATTGGCATGCGTTCTCAAGCAGGGGTGGCCACCACTATGTTTAAAGCGCTGGGTCAGGCCAATATTCCCATTCAAATGATTACCACCTCTGAAATTAAAATTTCGGTAGTGATTGATGAAGCTTTGCTCGATGCCGGCATTCGTGCCGTTCACCAGGCGTTTGAGCTCGATAAATTGTCACAAACGACAGAAAAAAGCGTTATCGAATAAAAAGTTACAAAAAATTGCAAAACCCATTTGCAGATTAGGAAAAATTTGTTTAGTATTGCTCACCTTAAAGGTATCAATATGCGGGTAAACATAAAATTGCTATCGCGCCCCTGTTCTCAGCCTGCGCGCTGACAGAAATGAAGAAACAGCGAAACCTTGATGGGTTGAGCTATAAATGAACAGATGAGCGAAGGGATAAGGCAATTTGTTTAAAGGAGAAGGGAACAATGCTCATTTTAACAAGACGTGTGGGTGAAACAATTGTCATCGGTGATGATGTTGTCGTGACTGTGCTTGGCATTAAAGGCAACCAAGTGCGTATCGGTATTAATGCGCCTAAAAATGTGTCTGTGCATCGCCAAGAGATCTACGAACGCATTCAGAGTGAAAAGAACACAACAACGCCTGCTGCTGAACCAGCGCCAGCGTTCGAGGCACCTGCTGCTCCTGCCGCCCCTACCACAACCGTTATTCGCAAGAAGCGGGAAAGTAAGGTCGACAAAGCAGATAAGGAAAGCAAAGAGTAAGTAAGTAGCTGTTAAGGAGAGGTGGCCGAGAGGCCGAAGGCGCTCCCCTGCTAAGGGAGTATGGGGTCAAAAACTCCATCGAGGGTTCGAATCCCTCCCTCTCCGAAGAATCGTGAAATTGATGTAAAAATACATTGACTTATCATAAGAATAACAGCAAGATACGCCCTCGTTGAATTGGTGATATGGCGGGTTTTAAACCCGAAATAAAACAAATAAAGCATGCGCCCGTAGCTCAGTTGGATAGAGTATCTGGCTACGAACCAGGGGGTCGGGAGTTCGAATCTCTCCGGGCGCGAAAAATAATAAAAACCCGCATTAGCGGGTTTTTTCCATCCTTAAATAATTCTCTCGAACAATGCGTAGGGCGTGATTAGACAAACGTGTTTTTTACGTTTGGCGTAATCCGCCATCGATTAAAGCTTTTAAAATTTTAAAAGCTTTTAATGTTGGCGGATTACGGATTGTAAAAAACACAATCCTAATCGCGCCCTACCATCCTTTCACGGACATCCTAGCAATCCACTTGTAATCTATTGAGAAAATGCTAAACTTTGCCACTGTTGCGCCCATAGCTCAGCTGGATAGAGTACTTGGCTTCGAACCAAGTGGTCGGGAGTTCGAATCTCTCTGGGCGCGAAAAAAAAGAGTTACCTCGTAGAGGTGACTCTTTTTTTTGTGGCCAGATAAGACAGATTCGAACTCCCGACAATCAAATATCCAGTTCGACTAAAACGCATTAGCGCTTTAGAGCGCACAGCGCATCCCTCTCTGGGCGCGAAAATATTAAAACGGAAGAGCGTTTGGTGGCATTGATAAGATTGAACCGCCAACGACCTGCGGAATACACGTCTTCTCCGGGTGACGTTTAAAAAACATCATCGCGCTTATTGCACACATCACCAACGCACCTGCGCCAGCGACTGCTAACCACCCAATCCCCGCACTAGACAACGCAATCACCCCACCCAAGGCGCAAATAGCAACCGCGCATGCACCCATGGCACCCAAGCCACTCGCAACCGTCAGCGTGTGGTTTAACGCATCTTGAAAAACAGACCAACGTCTATCAGGGTCTTTCTTTTTACAAACAGGCTGTTCATCTAATTCAGTCGATTTGTGTTTTTTAGCACCCATACATTACCTCGCTTTCAAAAAACGTGAACTTATAAAGTCATACCACCCATAGGCCAAAAATATCCGCTTGGATAATTAAACGCCGCACCGGGTGAATTACATAATTGCGCAAATCCATATTTCTCTGGGTGCCGTTTATGAAGCAGTGCTAAACCGCCCGCAAACAAACCCAAACTCACCACTAAACCCGCTGCAACCAACCCAATCCCTGTTGCAGACAAAGCAATCACACCCGCCAATGCAACAATACCAACCGTCGCAGCGCCTATCGTGCCAAGCGCGCCACATAAAGCCATAATACCATTGGCGGTTTCTTTAAAACTGACGAACGATTTTGATTCGCTTTTTGCTGTCGTCTCTGTCACTGCTGGTTTTGCAAACATCAAGTTCGTTCTGAATAAATCAACAGGATTCAAATGACTAAGATCAACCTCATGCTCTGGTAAGGTTAAATCAACGGATTTTTTATCAATTTTATTCGTTGCCTGATCACCGCTGACAACAAGCAATTTTTTGGTATCTATTGGCAAGTGCATTCCTTCTGCAACCATGCGCAGTGCAAATGTCGAGGCATCATCTGTCAATTTCGTTTTATCACTATTGACGGCCGCTTGAATGTTTTGCATTGAATTCAACAAATCAATTGCGACAAGCTGAAATGGATGTTCTTTCGTCAAAACATCCCTGTACATCATGGACATATTCTCAGAAATTAATTTTTTATTTGCCTGTGCTGACATAACGGGTGGAATAACCAGAATCACTCGTTGCAGCGACTCAAAGTTTTCAGCAAACATGGCAATCAGTGCCTGATAATGCTCGCTAAATTCCAAAAGTGCATTCGCATCAACTTCTGCGTCGAAATGCTCAGGATACAATTCAAATGTACCAAGACTTAAAACAAGATCAGTGATTTGAGAGTCGTTCGCCTTCATATCAGCAAGCAATGCCCGAAACGCGTTTTCTGCACTTATCAATTTTGCAGTGTAACTCTGGCTCATAAAAAAATACAAATCAAGGGTATCTCTTAATGGATTAACACTATTAAATTGATACCGAAGATTGCATTGAAAATCACGATCAAACAACCCCATCAACTCATTACCCACGTATAAAACTCTTCTTACACCCATCTCATCACCTCAAAAAAATTTATTGATTATTTAACACACGTCGCCAGGCTTCCCAATCTCGCTCGCCTAGGTTTTTTTCAAAACTTAACAAATCACTCACTGCTTTTTCGCAAATCTCATGCGAAGGTTGTAAATAAGGTTTATTCATTGATAACACTAAACACTGTGTTTCACAGGCTTTTTGCATGTGATACGTATAAAACAACGCCTCTTGCAAAGTCACACCACAGGTTAATAACCCGTGATGACGCAATAGCATCACACGTGCATCGCCTAGGTCTTGAATTAATTGCTGCCCTTGTGACGCTTCAATCGCTAAAGAATCATAACCGTGATATTTCACACGCTGATAAAAATGCAAAGCCCATTGGCTAATGGGCAATAAACCCTCAGGCTGGACAGAAACCGCAACCGTTTCAGGGGTGTGAATATGAAAAACAGCATTTAAATTCGGTTGATGTTGATAAACATTGCCGTGGATAATGTAACCCGTGCGGTTATATTGATATTCTTCACCTTCTAAAATTTCACCGCTTAACGACACTCGCAATAAACACGCAGGCGTCACTTCTTCAAAACGCATTCCAAACGGATAAATATAAAACGCATTCGCATCATGGGGGTCACGCGCCGATAAATGCGTATAAGTGTGATCATCCCACCCCAAACGCCCCAACACCCGATACGCCAACGCAAGCTCTTCTCTTACCGTCACACCTCACCCCTCTCATTTAGCGCAATATTATGACCCAACCCACCCCAAATTGCACCCACTTCTCACCCACCCCGAAAGCAATGAAAAATCAATGGGTTGTTGACATGTGAAGTAGCAGGGTAAACCCTTGTTTCTTCTCGGTGGGAGACGTTCTATAATATAAGGAGACGATAATAGAGGTAGGATGCCGTGGAAAACACACTCGATGCAGCTGCCAAGATTGCTTTAATTCACAAACAAGCTTGTTTCAAGCCTTTAAATGACGAAGAAATAAGCATGCTTGCTGATTTATTTACCGTCAAAAACTTCCCTGTCGGGGCACAAATTGTAAAGCAAGGCGATATTGTTGATAGCATTTATTTAATCGCCGAAGGTGAGGCCGATGTTATCGTCAGCCAATTGGTTGATGGTAAACGACAAGATAAAAATGTTGCAACCTTAAGAGAGACCCAAGCAATTGGATTAAGCGAAACCGGTTTCTACTCGCTTTCAGGGTTAAGAACCGCAACTGTTATTGCAAAAACTGACATGACCCTCCTTTATTTACGCGTTGCCGTATTTCACGGTTTTGCATTAGCGCACGCACATGTTGCTGAAGTGATGCGCCAATTTTCAGGGTCTCGCATGCAAAAAGAAACGATTAAATAGGCTGCAAATAATCCAGCATTAATTGCACGGACGAACGGCCTTTATATTCGTTAATATCAACACGATAAACCGCATGAATTTGTTGCACACGATGATTCGGCCACTGTTCGGTATCAACAAAAAACGCAATCGCATCGAGAATTTTCCCCGCTTTTCGTAAACGACATTTCAAATGTCTATCGCCCACCAAGCGTTGCTCAATTAATTCAAACGTATCATCAAACAAAGGCTCAGGGAATGCTTGCCCCCAAGGGCCGCCTTCTCGCAACATGGCCGCGACTTCTAAATTAAAATCGTTTTCGTTTAATGCACCATCGGTCATTAAAGAATGACGTAGTTGATCATCACGCAAACGCGCACTCACTGCTTCATTGAAAGCTTTACAAAATAATTCGTAATTTTGTTTCGCAATCGTTAAACCGGCTGCCATCGCATGACCGCCGAATTTTTTAATTAAATTCGGATATTGCGCATCAACCATTGCTAAAGCATCACGCACGTGCAGGCCTGCAATAGAACGAGCAGAGCCTTTTAATTCACTTTCATGACCGTCAGCAAAAATAATGACAGGACGGTGATGTTTGTCCTTAATACGCGAAGCTAAAATACCAATGACACCCTGATGCCAGTTTTCGTTATATAAACACAAACCTTTTGGTAACTCGCCTTTTAATTCGGTATTTAATTGCTCAAGTGATTTTAGGGCTTGCGTTTGCATGCCTTGTTCAATGTGACGGCGCTCATCGTTCAAACGGTCTAAGGTTTGCGCCATGGAACGCGCTTCGATGGAATCGTCTGATAATAAACATGCAATGCCGTAAGACATGTCTTCTAAGCGGCCGGCTGCATTTAAACGTGCACCGACTGCAAAGCCTAAATCTGACGCTTGGGCTTTTGAAAAATCACGACCGGCCGCTTCTAATAAAGCAATAATGCCCGGCACGCACACCCCACCTCGAATACGACGCAAACCTTGATGCACTAAAATACGGTTGTTATGATCAAGTGCAACCACATCAGCGACTGTGCCAAGCGCGACCAAATCAAGCAAACACGATAATGCGGGTGCTTCACGTTTTTGCGAAACAAACCAATTTTGTTCGGTTAAATAACGACGCAGTGCAAGCATCACGTAAAAAATAACGCCGACACCGGCTAGGTTTTTACTGGGGAAGGGATCGTTGGGTTGATTGGGGTTCACAATGGCATCAGCGTCGGGTAGGGTTTCGCCGGCTAAGTGGTGGTCAGTAATCACCACTTTCGCGCCTAGTTGTTTTGCGGCCAACACACCCGCGTGATTTGCAATACCGTTATCGACGGTTAACACAACGCCAGGTTTTTCATCAGCAAATTGTGCGACTAATTCAGGCGTTAAGCCGTAACCATCCGCAAAACGATTGGGCACGCGAAAATTAACATTCGTTGCGCCTAATAAACGTAAACCACGCATTGCGACGGTTGTACTGGTTGCACCGTCGGCGTCAAAATCACCGACAATTAAAATTAATTGTTTGTTAAATATTGCTTCCGCTAAAATTTTAACGGCAGCATCAATACCGAGTAAATGATGATAAGGAATGAGTTGATCTAAGTTGCGATCAAGCTCTTGGGAAGACGTCACCGCACGTGCGGCATAAACACGCTGCAATAAGGGATGTAAGTTTGTAAGTTCTGCAGGTGTTTCGTTGGGTGCATCACGTCGAATAATTTGTTTTTGCATGGATTAACTCTTAATATTTTTTCGATTAAACCGCTCAACCGCACTCACGCTCCACACACAAGAACCCACCCATATCATTACCATTAAAAATTTGAACGAACCGCTTAGTGCAATTAAAAGCAAGCACATCATTAACAGCGCGCCTCGCAAGCTTGCGTATAATAAACCTAGGGGCCCCAATAAAACGGTGAATAGCAATGCGCCACCGACACTTTTGAAAGGGAGGCGACTATTTTCCACTGACATAATTCTGGTTCCTTTGGCTTGCGAAGAATGCTAGATTATACGCTGAAAAAAGGGGAGTTTGCATGGCTAACTTGAATTTAGATGAAAATAGATCGCGCTTCATGATTCGGGCGTATACGCCTGGTGATTTATTCATCAACGAGACGCATTACCATGAAAGTCTTATTCTTACCCCAACTGAACTGATTCATCCTTGGCCAGTTGCGACCGTGGCAGACCTGACGCTTACACATTTGCAGGTTATTTTACCCCACAAGCCTACCATCTTACTCATCGGTACAGGCGATGCCATGGCCTACCTAAGCCCTACCCTCTACGGTGAACTCATCAACGCCGGCATCGGGGTTGAATTTATGAGCACCCGCGCCGCCTGCCGCACTTACAACGCACTTGCCTCCGAAGACCGCAACGTGGCCGCCGCGTTGATTATTCGGTAGCGTATTTTTATTAATCACCTTGAAACCGGCATTATTCATCCCCATATAAAGGATATAACCAATTTGAGAGGTGTTTATGGGAAATGCGATTCGGCCGGAGGATATTCTTCCGAGTGGGGATGATGTTGCGACGATTAATGGGAAAGTCGTTCGCAAGGGAACGGTTGCAGCGTTTTTGGCGAATTTAGCGGTTTTAGAGACTGTTGAATCGAGTGAATCACAAAAAAATGCAGCGATGGGCGAGATGGAAAGACTAGCCCCTGATGTTGTTGCAATTGGGTTGAATAAATATGTGACGTTCAAAAATAAATTTGCTGAATCGTTATTGCAGAAATATTCACAGGTATAAATTTAGACTTAAAAAATTTTAAATTTTTAAAACCTTCATTAAAATATCGCCGGCAGTGAAGCCGCGTCATTCCCTATATTACTAGACAGTTTATAAACCTGCCCCGCCACTAGCATGCCCCTGAAGGATAGACGCAAAATTTAAGGAAAAGAGATCAATAGCACAAAGCGAAGAAGTGCTTGTAGCCGTTACTATTTTACGAGCATAAAGACG
>CBFGYM010000011.1:0-65527 GCA_965653045.1 uncultured Gammaproteobacteria bacterium | reverse complement strand
TTTTCGTTAATAATCATGGTTTGACGGGCTTGCCAAAGCGCCCAAGCTTCTTGTGGAATATTATCGTAAATTTTTTGACCTAATTCCCCGACCAAAAAAAACATAGACACACAAACATTTTGACAAGCATTTGTTGCCCAATTAATCTACTCAAGATTATTAAACTATAGAAACTACGGCAGAGTAATAAAATGAAAATCGATATTAAAGACTTAGACAAAGCCAAACTACTACAAGCATTATTTAATCAGTCAAAACCTTTGGGTTTAGGGTTTTTTGCGCCTGGCTCCAACACGGAAATGAGCTACAGTAAAGCACAAAAAATCGTCGCTGAAGGGAATTTACATTTCAACTACCTAGAAGGTCGTGTTATGAAAATTAATATCTCTGGTGATGAGATGGATCCACGGTGTTATGATCGAGACAATGGTCAAGGCGCCGCTCTCAAAGTAGTAACGGCTCTTAGACAGAACCAAGAAGTTACCTTTAACAAAGCAAATCCAACCAATCGAATGGAAGAGCTTGCAGCCCAAGGTAACATCTCTGAAGCCGCACCTCAATTTGACGTTTTCAAAATGTAAATTTTGGTTTATCACAACCCAGCATACACCAAAACATAGGGTAGGCTGGGTTTTTATTTGCAAACCTTTCCACCCATAAATAATCAGACACAATGAAAGCTTTATCGCCTAACGATGAAGCAAGCCTTCCGTTTTATATACATATATAATTAATAAATTTTTTATATCAATAGGTTAATCTAGTTCGCAAGTAATGATGCGTGTTGTGCCCCAGATAATTCCATTATTAGGGGCACAACAAGACAAGTGGTTATTATGATACTAATTTGGCAGGCAAAAAAAGCAGCATACACTCAAAGAGTTTTCCATTTAAAACAAACAACCGAAAAAGGTGCGCAAATTGCCTTATAATTTGATTAAAATAATACAATAACCCAAAAACCTACTCTGACGAATATTTTTTATCCGCCTCAATAAAACACCGAATATTGCACAAAAAAATCTAATACATACAATTTTTAGATTTCATCTCGCTGAATTTTTCGCTACACTAGCGCCTACAATGCAGTGAAATATATTTTTGCGGGTGCAAAATGGTCATTACCAAGCTTTATACAGATAAAAACAAGTCGTATTTTATCGATGAAGATGCGGGTTGTGATATTGCGCATGCTTTGGGGTCTTATTCTGAAAAATATGCTGCGTGTGGGTTTATGTTTCGGGAGTTTAAAGCGGGGGCGAGGTTTGATTGGCACAATGCGCCGCAGCCGCAATATATTGTTTATTTAGAGGGTGAGGTTGAGGTGGTAGCAAGCGGTGGTGAGCGTCGTGTGTTTAAGGCTGGCGATGTGTTGTTTGCGAGTGATTTGACCGGTGAAGGGCATGTGACGACAACATTGACTGATGGGAAATCGGTCGTGATTACAACACAATTATCTTAATAAAATTATTATAAATTCGGACTACATTTCGATAATTGTGCAAGGAAATATCAATGACAGCAAGGAACATATTGGTTTTAGGCGGGACGCGGTATTTTGGCAAGCACTTGGTTGAGCGGCTTTTGGCAAATGGTGATTGTGTGACGGTTGCGACACGTGGGAATGGTGAAGTTGTGGCTGGGTGTGCGTTTGTTAAGTTTGAGCGGGGTATTAGTGAGCGGTTTGTTGTTGATAAATTTTGGGATGTTGTTTACGACCAGAGTTGTTATACGAGTGATTATTTACTGGGATTAGAAGATGTTATCCGCTCGTGCGGGTTATATGTTTTAACATCTTCGCAAGCGGTTTATCAGCCTGGTGAATGGATTGATGAAAATTCAATTTGCTATGAGCACATAGAAACATATCGTAATAAAATTAATGATTACGGATTTGAGAAAATAAAATCAGAGAAAGCTGTCTTTGATTTAACACAACGTTATATTTTTCCAAGATATCCTGTTGTGGTTGGTGCGAATGATTATAATCAACGGTTGCAAACACTTACTCAAAAAATATTGACCGGTAAAATGTCATTACCTATTTTAAACCCTGCGTTTCAAATAATAGATGAATTCGATACTGCAACGAGTTTGTTTGATTTGCCGTTTAAAAACTTTCACGGCGCGATTAATATTGCTGGGAGAGAAATTATTAAGGCTGATGCGTTATGCCATAAAATGGCTGAGCTGATGCAGGTTGAACTTTCTATTGAATATGTGAATGATTTTCAATTCGCGCCATTTGATTTAATTAAAAATGAGACCAAGACGTTGCTGTTGGAAAAGCAGATGGAGTTGGGGATTGAAGTGAAAGGTTTTGAGGCTATTATAAGCGGCGTTATAGCGCAGCAGTCTATAAAATAGCTGCTTGACATTCCATCAACGCCGGCGATAATACACGCGAATATTTTATTGATTATGACGAGAAAATAGCATGAATAGCACAAAACTTGAGCGTGGCAAGCAAAGAATCAATGAGTTGGTTGAAGGTGGTGATCAGGCAGTGTTGAAGGGGTTAGGGAAAGTCGCGCCGGATCTTGCGAATTATGTTTTAGAATTTATTTTTGGTGAACTTTACAGCCGTGATGGTTTTGATATGAAAACCAAGCAAATGTTAACGGTAACGACGCTTGCTACGCTTGGCAATGCAAAACCGCAATTGGCATATCATATCAATGGCGCATTAAATCTTGGCATCACTCGCGAAGATATTATTAATATTATGACGCATATTTCAGGTTATGCGGGTTTTCCTGCTGCATTGAATGGTGTGAGCACAGCGAAAGAAGTATTTGCTGAGCGTGACCAGAAAGGTTTGAGTAATTAGTGAATTGTCGGATAATTCAAATAGGATTATCCGCGTTTTTTGTATCTACAATTTTTACAGACATCATTATTAACATAAACGCGCTAAGCAAGCCCATTATTCCCAGCACGGTGAGCAAGGTGGCAGATTCAAAGCCCTTGTGTAGTAAAAAGCCCAGTGTACTGATTGCAAGGAATGCCGTTAGTCGGCTGGCAGTTTGCGCCCAGCTGCTGTATGAGATGAAGCTTGGGCCTTTTAAGGCAGTAACGACAACCTTTTGAATGCCAGAGAGTGTGAGAGAATAAAATAAGCCAATGCCGGCGCACAAGCATAATTTTAGTGCGCTGAAACTCATCAAACTTGTTGCTAACACGCATAATGCGCACAAAGCCATGGAATATGCAACGTGGGTTGTATGATAGAGCGGAACGACACCCTCACCGTAAATTAAGATAATTGCTTGCGTGAAAAGAAAGGCTGCGTAAAGAGCCGTGATTTCATTAAATAAAACATTAGTATGTAATTTTAACATTGCCAGTAATAAAAATGAAACACCACCGAAGGCTAAATTCCCTAATATTTGAAAGGTCAAACCCCAGCGCATCATTGGGTTTCTAGATATTTCATTGAATGTTAACGATGTGCTGGCTTTGTGTAAGGCTTTTTGGTTTTTATTATCGAATAAGACAGCTCGCAATGCAAAGGTGAATGACAAGCCAATGATGATTGCTGAAAAGAACCCAGCTAATTTCGCGTTGAAACTTTGCAGTAATATTAAAGCAATTGCGGGCGCAAAGGCTGTGCTTGCGCGCGCTAAAATATTTTGCGCGGCTGCACTTTTGCTTAAATCAATGTGGTATTTTTCATGTGCTGCGAAGATTAAATCGCTTGTTAAAGCGGCATCAACTAATATTGCAAGTTTGAAGATTAAATAAGGCATGCAAATTAATGCTGTTAATTTATTTAATGGCACTTGAAAAATTGCGATGAGCCCTATAATGATTAATGCTAATCTTAAGACTGCACTAATTCGATAACGCACAGACGAATGATAACACATGACCAAGCGCGAAATTATAACTGCTAAGGTCACTCGCAATAGTGAATCAAACGACATAAAAAATGCCGCCAACATCGCATGGTCTGCGCGTAAAAATGCAATGACATAAACATGCGTGAGGATAATGTCTAAGACTGCATGCCAGTATAGGCCGAATGATTTGAGGATGTTGTTCATTGGGGGTTCTCAGGTGTAATACATTAACGGTGAATGCTGCTTTTTACCCTTATTATTGAAACCCGTCAACCTTAACAAGTTTGGCCGTCAAATGATAGATTTGGCCGTATTACAGGAATTTTTGGCCGTATTCTACCGTTTTTGGCCGTATTCGGGCTATAATGGCCGTATTATGTCTTTATCGGTCACGCCACATCGAACCACTGTCCTTCAGGCACTTCAACACAAAATCTAGTCATTTTCACTGCGATGAACTCCTGTTTTTATAAACCTGCCCCTCCGTAATTAACGAGGTTTCTGCATGAGAGAAAAACATACTTGAGTGAACCTTTCTTTTTTGTTCTAAAACAATGGCGTTAAAATCTCTTTGCTGCATCGACAACCAATGGTTAAATGTTGTTGCGAATGCTGCGGATTCTTTACTAAGTGAAATACGTGCTCCCTCAAACACGACTTGGCCTTCTTTGAGACAGAAGATGAGGTAAGTCAACATTGGAATTTGCTTAGGGTGCAAACAGAAATATTCGCGGAGTGAGCTTTTAAATGCCGATTCATTATTATCACTCGTAAGAATGTATTTTACACTTCTCGTTAGCATAGCAATGCAGTTATTCAAATATTCGACTTCTTGATCTCTTAAGACATTATCTTTCAAGAGTGGAATTTGTGCGTGTATCAATGATAAATCTCCTTCATCATCTAAGTATCTCATAAGCAAGCTGTGAAGATGTGTTCTAATTAATAATATTGCATTATTATCAGGTGATAGTTTCAAATATTCAGTTACATGAAAAAAATAGTGTTGAATAACTCTTTGCGCATGCGCATCTTCCAGTTCGCCTGTCAGTTTACTTAACGCGCTGTCCGAAGATGCTGGATAGCCATCAAGTATATGGGGTGCAAAGTCGGCATAAAATTTGGAAATGCAAGAATAACGTGACACCAGCTGAAGAACTTTACAATGTTCTAAATTAACAGCTGACGCTTTTAATAATTCAACCAGTTGTTTCGCGATATTTTGTTTATCTTTAATTAATCCTGCTGAATTTGCAATAAACGTCACATGATCATCCAAGCATAATTTACCAAAGTGTGCCACTTCAAATTGGATACAACACACAGCAATGCGCATTGCTTCTTCAAGTCCACAGGTTCTAATAGGTGCGCTCAACCAGCTTGCTTCGTTAAAGGCTGAACTTTGATAGCATTGTTGATTTAAAATAAAATTTGGTTCTTTTATTTTTTGATAATATTCGACATTATTGATGGTTACACTTAGTGTATGTGGATCAGATCCTGTTGTTGCAACGAGTGGAAGCATATCTAGTTTCTGGCAAACATCGATGAGCGCTTTAGGACCCGTCATTTCCACTGTTGTATAACAGCTAACGCGCCACGCAGCTGAAGATTCGTAGGGGTTCAGTGCAGACGTTAAATAAGTATCATGATTAGACTTAACTGTAGCATATAATGCCTGCATAAAGGGGTGTTGAGGTGTACAAATAAATGCATCATTACCTAACGCATGGTGATGCTGGGTATAATGCGTTAAATGCAGAATAGCAGTTTCGTCAGTGTCAAATAAACCATCGTAGTTTAGGGGTTGCTTTTCATCAGATGTTTCAATGTCACTATCGAAATATGCACCGCCGAATTTGCATAAAATACTATACCGCAGTATATCACTCGATGCTCCGTAGTTAGGTTGCAATTTATCAATGTGATATCTTGAAAATTCATCAACCACAGCTTCTTCTGTAATATCTTTTAGATGCAAATTTGCAATGTGATTGAATTGATAATGCGTATCGTATTCTGATAATTTTTCTGCTGCGGTTGTTGCTTTATCTATCCACAAATAAATTGCAAAATCACGATGTTTAGCTGCCCACGCTTTGATTCGGTCTGCATTTACTTTCGGTAATAATTTTTCGCCGCCTGCCCAGATAAAATGGATTATTTTTGGAATTGGCATATTTTAGATACGTCCATATAAAAAAACGAGGTTATCATCAGTATAATATTATATCAACTGCGGTCATTTAATAGCGTTAACTTTGTAAGTGAATTGCTTGACATTCGCGTGCGCGCGACGATAATACGCAGGTAATACATAAGTATTTTTGATTGATTTAATTTTATCTATAAATTGTTTATTCCTGGGAAATTGGCCTATGTTAAGCTGTGTAATTTTAGATGATTATCAAGACGTTGCGCTTTCGTTTGGTGAGTGGGGTATTTTGAGGGATAAGGTTAACATTCGTGTGGTTAATCAGTATATAAGTGATGAAGCTGAATTAGTGTCTACGTTGAAAGATGCTGATATTGTGGTGATAATGCGAGAGCGGACTGTTTTTGATGCGAAGTTATTGTCACAGCTTCCTAAGTTAAAATTGATAGTGACCTCTGGCATGCGAAATGCTGCGATTGATCTTGAGTTTGCTAAATTAGAAAATATTATTGTATCTGGCACGCGTAATTTTGGTGAGCCGCCGACGGAGTTAACGTGGGCGTTAATTCATGCGCTTTCGAGAAATATAGTAGAAGAAGCGAATGCTGTTAGAAGTGGTGGTTGGCAACATACAATTGGGGTTGATTTGTATGGTAAAACCTTAGGCTTGCTTGGGTTTGGTAAAATTGGACAGCAAGTTGCTAAGGTTGCGAAAGCGTTAGGCATGCGGGTGTTAGCGTGGAGTGAGAACTTAACCGAAGCGGTAACATCTACAGAAGATGTTATGTTAGCACCGAGTAAAGAGGCTTTATTAAAAGAAAGTGACATTATTTCAGTTCATTTAGTATTGAGTGAACGAACGAAGCATATTATTTCTGATAATGAATTTAAGTTAATGAAAAAGTCTGCGTATTTAATTAATACGTCTCGGGCGAATATTATTGACCAATCAGCTTTATTATATGCTTTAACCAACAACAATATTAAAGCAGCCGCTGCCGATGTGTTCGACACCGAGCCCTTACCAACAAATCACCCATTTCGTCAGTTACGTAACTTCCTGCCAACACCCCACATTGGTTATGTGACAGAACGAAATTATCAAGCCTACTACGGCGATGTCGTTGAAAATATTGTTGCGTATATTGCTGGCAACCCAATTCGAGTTATTAACTAAGCGAAATGACCATGATCACCTCATTCATCACCACTCACCTACTTTTCATACTCTTTTTAACCGGATTTTTTGCTGGGTTAGTTGATGCAATCGCGGGTGGTGGTGGGTTGATAAGTTTGCCGATGTTGTTAGCGGTGGGCGTTCCACCACATTATGCGCTGGGCACAAATAAGGTGCAGACGACGATAGGCACCAGTGTTGCAACATATAGTTATTATGCGAAAAAATTATTTAATTTGAAAACAGTTTATAAAGGATTAATGTTCGGACTGTTTGGCGCCTCGCTTGGCGCAGGCGTTAGTCAAATTATTAACGGCGATATTCTCAGTCAAATTATTCCGTTTTTGTTAACATTTATATTAGCTTATACCATTTTTTCGCCGTCATTAGGAAAAATTCAAGCACCACCCAAAATGCGTGAACCGCTCTGTTTTGCCTTATTCGGGTTTTTGCTCGGTTTTTACGATGGTTTTTTCGGTCCTGGTACGGGCTCGTTATGGGTTTTTGTTTTAACGTATTTTTTAGGCTATGAATTCATCAATGCTACTGCATATGCGAAAGTGTTTAATTTGAAGAGTAATATATTCGCGACGGTGTGTTTTATGTTTGCCGGCACTGTGAATTACCACATCGCGTTTTGTATGGCGGGTGGCCAAATTATCGGTGGGCGGTTAGGTGCGAAAATTGCGATTAGTCGTGGCGCGAAAGTGATTAAGCCTGTATTTTTAACAGTAGTCAGCGCGACTATTTTTTCATTAGTTTATCAGAATATCGCTGCTGTTCAGTTGCGGTCTTTCAACTCACTCAAAATGGTTAGTGTGATGCTTATGGTTGCCAGTCTTTCATTTATTACATTCCACCATCGTAAAAAACAAAAAAATAAGTCGCTCTTGAATGTTTGATAATTAATGTGGGTTTTGTCTTGATCATCACCTCAAGCTTATGTCATTATCAGGGTTCTTAACGGGGTGAGTGATGACTAAGCATTTTTTCGAAGAAGTGATTGAACCTTTGTTTAATGAGCGGTGGGAAAATCTTTCCAACCATCCGTTCAATTTGCAGCTTAAAAATGGCAGCTTGAGTAAAAAAACTTATCAGTTTTACATGGAACAAGATTTATTGTATTTGCGAGACTATGCGATTGCATTTCAGCGTATCATACACTTATTGTCTGCCAATCAAAATCACACGGACACGTTGACGAATATCAAAGACAAAATGATTGCCTATGAAGCTGATATGCGAAAAAGTTATTTAGCGCTAGTGCAAGCAACAACTTTGTTTCGTGCGAAAACAACTGAGAAAATTCTAGCGGTTGATGTCTATACCTCGCATTTATATTCATCACTGTGCAGCCCTGCGCAAGCACTAGCTGCTGTTTTACCTTGCTTTTATCTATATTTTCGCCTTGGGGAATTCATGTCACCTTGCAACGCCGATCATCCGTACTATGATTGGGTTAGTAGCTATTACTCAGAAGATTTTAAGACGGATACGCGAGCGCTAATTAGTTTATTCAATCATTACTGCGAAACAGTTAATGAGAGCGAAAAAGATACGGTAAAAACTACTTTTTTTATGTCGATTAATCATGAAATTGCTTTTATGGATGCGTTACTTGCACCTGCCACTGCCGATAAATTAGGCTGCGCGGTTGGCATTTAACTCAATCACCGTGTGGTCAATATCGGCGAAATATGAGAAATCATGTGAGGCAATAATGACGATGGTGTTTTTCGAAATTTTTATAATTTCATTCTTTAAAAAAGATTTAGCGGATTCATCTAAAGCGTTGGTCGGTTCGTCTAGTAATACAATGGCGTGGTGTTGAATGCCGAACGTTGATAGAAAAAACTTCTTTTTTGTACCTACTGACATATTTTCAAATTGGGTTGTTAAATAATTTTCAAGTTGATAGCCTGCGTAGGTATTTTTCAGTACCTCGCTAGTGAAATTCCTGCCTTTCACCGCTTGTATAAATGATAAAAACTCACTGCCATTTACCGTGGGGAAAAATGAGGAGCTTGCCGGCACGTAGGCGAGCTGTTGTTTGTAAGATAGCAATGTGCGCGCTGCATGATTAGCTGTACTGTTTTTACTTAAGTATGTACGATAGGATATCGTATAGAGTAAAAACGACGCGGTCGCATAATATAAAATCAACATGCTAATTTGATGCGCGTCTTTCACTAACAATAAACAGAAAAATATCATGCTGATTAACAAGGTATTGATATATTTTTTATAAATGACACTGAGCTGTGTTGTTATAAAGACCGCAATCAATAACATTATTTGAAGTAAGTTAGCGTGTGTATGAATGCCGGCATAAAGAATCAAAACGCTGATAAACGCATTCATCAATAATAAACTTAATATATCAGCAGTTATTTTTTCTGTTTTCGACACAGGCAACGACTTTAAGTAATTCTCCCATTCACGCACATTTAAAACATTCCGATAAATTAACGCTGCAACTACTGCGACACACTGCAATAGAAACATTGATGTAAACGTGGCAAAGTTAAAATATTCAACGAAAGGATACGTGAGAAAAGAAAGCACAGCACTGATTGACGGGCTGAGTAATAATAATGCAAAAATAACTGTTATTTTATAGCGTAAAAGTAAATGATGCAGTTGATAAAAATATAACCGCAAGTTAAAACGACACAACGCCAAGACATTTGAATTGTTCACGCACTTACCAACCATTATTTAATAGTGGAATATTATCGCTGTAATCTATTTTCTGTCAAATATTTTCGAATAAAGTACACGCATATATACATATATTTTATAGATGATCTAATCAGTGCTTACCGTTGCATTCAGACATTATTTATAGAACAATCCCAGCATCAATAAGGAGAACACAATGCCGCCCAGCGATAAGTATAACCAACTGGTTGCATCGTTAGAAGCGATGTTAGATTTCACCAAAAACGCTCACGCTAGTACAATTTATGAAACAAACAAATGCCTCGAATTCATTCAATCGTGTCTAGCACGCGGTGTAAATGCTAATATTGTCCTTAGATCTGCGATTTTTTATAAAAATATAGAGATTGTTAAAATTGCGCTTCAATACGAGGTAACCTATAATTTTATCGAACAGGCACTCAGAGTCAGCTCGCTTGAAATTGCACAATACCTCATTTCTGTAATAATCAAACGACATGCGAGTGGTCAACCTTATCTCATTACCGGTGATGAAATTTCTCTTTGTATCAAATTCAATTATGATTTAGCACAAATGTTTGGGGAATACATCAAGATTCTAACAAACGAAGAACGATCTTCTGTCGTTGCTAAATGTTTATACTTAAAAGCAGCGAGAGAAAAGACTTATCCGCTTGTTGAAGCCTGTATCGAAAATGGTGTCTACTTTGAACACCCAAGCAAGCCTTTTAACCCCTTAAACATCGCTATGCAGCTTGATCATCCTGCTATGCTTCAACGCTTATTGCACGCTGGTGGTCTTGCTTTTCTATATTTCAATTTAGATGATGATAGCATTCTTAATACGCTCGTTTCAGCAGGATCAGATGCAACCATTCATCTTTTAATTTCTGAATTATGGGTCTATTTAGACAAAGAATTAAGCGCAGAACCCAGTAAGCTGAGTAAAGCTCGGTGTCAGCTCCGCCACCCATTATCATTAGCACTCGATAAAGCTGCTTGTACTGCGGGTAATAATGAACTCATTAATTACTATCTTTCATTAGGTGCCATACCAACACCCTCAACATTAAATAACTTGCTTACTCATTATGGTTGGGACTATTTCTTCACTATTTTCAAATCACTTGAACACCCTCAATTAACAGAAATAATTATTTCTCAATCACTAAAAGATCGCTCAGTCAATCTATATAAAGCATTTCGCCCTTACATTCGAAACACAGATATTCAAACATTAACAGCCATTATCACTCAGCTCCTCGATTTTTTTATCTGCTATGTCCGTAATACCCCCCTCTCTGAACGCGACATAGAAACGACACAAGTAATACCCTTTATGAAAGCTTGTTTTCATCAAGGTGTTGATATAAATATGCTACATAACGATCTATCAGCCTCAAATAATGCAAAGCATGCATGGAAATTAAGTATTGCACCTAATAGATTTTATACGGATGAAGTACCTAATAAAAAAATGAGTATGCCGCCATCGAGAGTTACTTTTTTACATGCCGCAATGATAGCCAATTCTAAGCCTTTAATAACACTCTTGCTAGAATCAGATGCGAGAACTGACATTCGCATGCAATGCCGATCTCTTGACAACAATACTGATGTTGACTTTGGGCCAGCAACACACGCCTTAGGTGATGCACACTCACGCCTTGATTTTCATCAAACACTCACAACACGCGTCATTCCGCAACAAGAAATGCGAGTTATTATTTTTAATATACTTCAAAGCACTTCTCAAACAAAGAGCGCTAAAGATCAGGCTCCTTATTTTTCAATGTTAAGCGCCGATATAATGCTAAGGCTTATATCCTATCTCATTCCAGATGATGAAGAATTCAATTACACCCTATCGTCTTACAAAAACATATTTCATAATAACAAACATTTCTTCTTCAACAACGAAACAAAACATGCCGAAATACCCCAACAATTATTGCTAGACACTATAAAAACCCCCATCACAAGGAGCTAGATATGCCTATCGCACAAGAATTTTTAAGAGACCTAAATAATTTTCTTAGGTTTAAAGCAGGCGAAAAATTTAAGGCCATTTACGCAGATGTAAATCTTGAAGAACTAGAACAATATCTTCTCATTGGCGCGGATGCAAACATTGTTGCACACGCTGCTATTTGGGCTAAACACTTACCCTCACTTGCATTAGCCTTTAGATTCATGGTCACAGAAAACCTGATTAATCATGCGCTAATAAATTCAAATGACGAAATTATCAAGTTTGTGCTAGCTAAGCAAATTCATTTTAATATCAACGAGGGTTCTGTTTCACTATGTCGTGAAAACAGACATCGTTTCGCATTCTTTTTAGAGCCTGTCACAACCAAACACCCATCGACAGGCGAGCCAATGACAACTTCACATATCGCAAAATTACCACCCACACAGGTGTCTGAGCTACTGGTGCGTTTTTTAGCTGATTACCAAAATGTTAACCTCACTAATTTTGCACGTGATGGTCTGCGTCACGTTGATTATCCATTGATAATTCGCTGTTTGCAATATGCTGATCTCAACAGCACTCATCTCAAATCACAAGTACTTCATGCTGCTATTTACTATAATCATCGTAAACTATTGAAGGCTTTAATATCAGCTGGCGCCTCACCACTCACGGTAAATACCACCATTGGTAAAAATGCCTTCGCCACAAGCAATAGTAAAATGTGTCACGCTTTAATCCAGACCGTCAAAGAAATTCTTGATGAAGATTATTCCCACTTATCACCGAGTCATGTACAACATTTAAAAGATAATTTCACAAAAATGCTCAACTTGGCGCTTCAACGCGAAATTGAAACTGAACAAACCAGTAAAATAGAGTATTATATTGATCTTGGTGCTGAACTAACGACCGAACAAACCGAAATCCTTTTCACACGCAACGATGGAAAAGCCTCTATTCCTGCGAGTATATTTGCTAAATCACCCAACATCTCATTAACCGTTCCAATGATGATTGCTGCTGTGCAAAAATGCCAACCTATTTTCGACCAACTATCAGGTTATATCCAAAAGACTCATCCCAGCATCCTAACAGGTATCTTAAATTCGCTTTTTCAGTTATCTGAAAAAGAAGATGCCTCATTGGCACCTTATATCACAACACAACTTCTCCCTTTCATGAGAATGTGTTTCCTGCATGGTGCCGATGTGGTAGTGAATAATCACCCCACTAGCAACCTTGATATTGTCGTTCGCATTAAAACCTCCGCAAACGAGGAAACGCCATTGGCAGACAATTCACCTTATCTTGAACACGCATTAATTAAATGCCTTATTAACACGGGTATTTGTATTTCTATGCTATGTGCTCTCACTCAAGAACCAAGAGCAGAATCAGGCATTAACCGCTGTTTACTGAAATCAGCCATTTTTTCGTTATCAAACAATGATGAAATTGAAAGAAAGCGATTTTATTTCCGAACCGGCGCAGCACTTCAATTAGAACATTTAACAGGTTTCGCTTTATATATACTATTAAAAGGATTTCCGCAAATTATTGCCAACAGACCAGAACAAACTGCATCTCACCTCTCGCCTAATGTCATATTCATTATTGCTGATTACCTCATTCCAATAACTCGCGAAAAATGGCTTCAACATTATCAACACGTGATAAAAATTAACCCGCAGTCACTTTTTGCTAATGCACACCCGCAATTAACGACGCTGGTCACCGAACCTGCAAACACTCTCATTGTAAAAAAACACTAACGGGGTCACATCATGCCTAATAATCAACAACGTGAACTATACTTAAGTGAATTAAACACGTATTTAAAAGAAAGTGTTCAGTATCCTGAGTTATACACACCTGATCAATCTGAAACTTTTAGAAAGTATCTTGACCTCGGTGCATGTGCTGATTATGTGCTTAATGGCGCCATACAGCACCAATGCTTACTACTCGTCAAACTGGCTTGTGAATACCCCATTATCAGTGACAATACTAAACTGATAGAAATGTCATTAATCGATGGAACAGTAGAGATTACACATTTTTTAATAGCTCGAAATAATGAGATCGATCTATTTTCATGGAGCCTGATCAGCAAGTGCATCGCTAGTCAGATTAATCTTTTAGAAGCTTTTGGTAGCACGCTCGCGGCTTTAAATAATACCACACGTGCTGATTTAGTTGCTTTTTACCTTCGTAAGTTCGATCGTACCCACATTTTCCCACTCGTCGAAGCTTGTATTCAACTTGGCATTAATAACACTATCTCAACCAACGAAGACTCACCGTTCTATTATGCAATGATTAAACACTACCCCGATATTGTCACCGCACTACTTCACGATAGCTCAGCTAATATTCTTCATGCTTTAACACACCGAAATGAATTTCTCGAACAAGCCGACCAAGAAACTATCTCTGCTTATATTGAAGCTTTATCAAGAATCTTATCAAATTACCCTGAGCTCACCCCTGAAGAATTAGAAACTGCAGAAACTGACTTTCAAGATGCGCTTGCTTTCGCGCTCGAATTATCAGCAGAAACACATGATAATGCAAAACAGATTGAACGATATTTAACATTAGGTGCAATTCCCAATACAGAAACACTTTGTTTATTCATTGAAAATTACGGTATTGCTTTCTTTTCGAATGTACTTCGTCAGCAAGCTAAACCGGAACTAACACCGCTTATACTAACGCGTGCCATTAAAGCTGGGCATGATAATATCCATGACATTTTCAGTGATTTCATTGAAACAACGCCTGGTGCTACGCTGACTAGGCTAGTCGCTATGTTATTCGATTTCTTCATCCCCACCACAACTGATTTCAATACACCTTTTTTTCAAAAACAAATTTTCCCTTTCATGAGCAAATGTTTTCAGCATGGCGCGAATGTTAATGTGGTTTTTACTGGGATCTCTAGCATTAATCAACTCCAGTGGATAAAAGAAGTTGTCAAAATTTGTTACACCAATTATAATGCGGGTATTAACTCCATTTCTTTTTTACAAGCCGCAATGATACTCAATTGCCAACCGCTTATTAGACTCTTCCTTGAAGCTGGTGCAAATATCGCTGTTAATATCCCTATTCAACCTGCTTATAAGAGTGATGTTAATTGCAAGTTATTCACCACTGTAAGAACTTCACATCTCGGCAATGCGCTCAGCCAACAAACTTACTTCTCAACAATTCCCGATATTATTAAGCGACAAAACTTGCGCCTCACGCTATTCAACCTTTTACAAAGTGTTTTACAACCAAAATCAAATTTTCATCATTTTCCGACGGAATTTATTCTAGACCTTGCTGCCTATCTCATTCCTGATAACACAGAACGTGAATTAAGTATTTCGCAATACAAGCGACACTTACACAATAGTCGTCATTATTTCTTTACAATTGGGGAAATTAATACCAATGCCGTTAACGAACCGTCAACGACATTGGTCGTCAGAAAATCAACTTAAAGGTAACGCACTGCCAATGCTAGGCGGGTTGTTTAAAATAACCATGCCTTCATTGCCGTGGTAGCGATAGGAAACTTCATAGCCTTTTTGCACCACGTTGCTCACGGTGTGCGTTGTGCAGTGTGTGCTGTATGCGGCATAGGGTTGGGGTTGGTTCATGTTGTCTTGCATGCTTGAACCGGTCATTGCACCCACAACCGCACCCGCGGCACTTGCCACAATGCGCCCGGTGCCCCCACCCACGGTTGAACCCAGTAGCCCGCCTGCTACACCACCAATCACAGCGCCTGCGCCAGACACCGCGCTTTGCTGCGATGCGTAAACCGTATGCTGTACGCGTCGGCATTGGCGTTCAGGGTAAGATTCTGTCACGTAGTGCGGCTTAACACTCACAACTTCTGCGGTCTCAGGCACAGGAACTGCAGCCGGCGCAGAGGCCACAACCTCAGGTTTCTCCTGTAAAACCAACTTCATAGCGAAAGCCGTCATCACCGCAATCGCACTAAACCCTGCGGCGCCTATCAACCAAAGCACTAACTTTTTCGTGTCGCTCATCATTTCATCTCGCCCTCGTTTTGTTATGCGCAATATTTTATCACTTACTCTGGTAATGTCAATTTTTAGCCAAGATTATTGTGGTTCATTCTGCTAAAATGCGCACATCTAACGGGAGGAACCCATGACACAGACACCTTTATTCACGCCGTATCCGCTTACCAAAACCCTAACGCTTAAAAACCGCATTGTCATGGCTCCCATGACCCGCGCGATGGCAGATGAGACGCAGAGCCCCACGGCGCAGAGTGCGGCGTATTATGCAAGGCGTGCCAATGCGGGCTTGATTGTGACCGAGGGTACGGTGATTAACCCCATGGCGAGTGGATATAAAAACGTGCCGGGCATTTACACGCCGCATCAAATTGCGCAATGGAGAAAAGTAACTGAAGCTGTGCATCAAAATGACGGGAAAATTTTCCAGCAAATTTGGCATGTGGGACGCGTTTCGCACCCGAATTTTTTAAACGGTGAACTGCCTGTCTCTGCCTCAGCAACCCTGATGAAGGAACCTATTCCCCGTAGTAATGGGTTATTTTACGGAAAATGCCGTGCGTTAACACGCGATGAAATTACTTTGCTGATACAAGATTATAAACAAGCGGCGATAAATGCGATTGCAGCGGGATTTGACGGTGTTGAATTACACGGTGCAAACGGTTATTTGATCGATCAATTCTTACATCACTGCACCAACTTGCGTGATGATGAATACGGCCAAACACCCGAGAATATGTCACGGTTTACGCTTGAGGTGGTGAAAGCCTGCGGTGAAGCGATTGGGTTTGATAGGCTAGCCATACGTTTATCACCGGGCGCTTATTTAAATGAAATTGTGGGCGATGCACGTGATGCTGCCGTGTTTGCTTATTTATTCTCACAATTAAACACATTGAATTTAGCTTATGTTCACACAGGCAACTTTAATGACACTGTGAAATTTAATGAGCTCGGCGAATCAACAATGAGTAATTTTATTCGCAAGCATTATCAAGGAAATTTAATTGCAGCGGGAAGTTATACACCTGAGCGTGCTGCAAACGGTCTTGAGCATAAACAGTTTGATTTGGTAGCCTTTGGCAGGCCATTTTTAGCCAACCCTGATTATGTTGAAAAATTAAAGCAGCAAACACCGCTGGTCGCTTACGAACCTTCAATGTTAACAACCTTATATTAAGATAAAAAACGTGCTTGCTTAACCCAAGCACGTTTTAATTTTTGCATGTAATAAAGCCGCTAAACTTGCATGACCTGCTTCATCGTAATGCACACCGTCAATAGGCGATGGTTTAATGCTATCGTTCGCATCTAAATACTCACAATGATATTTCGCAGCCAATTTAGGCAATATTTTTTCTAGCTCAATTGATTTTTGTACAGAACCTGCCAAAAATGCAAGGCCGTTTTCATCTGTAAACGCCTCAACAAATGCAGGCGGGGTTGCAGGTGCTAATAATAAAATTTTAGGTGGTAGTACAGGTGTTGTACCATAAGGCGAAGCTTGAATGGTTTGAATTAAATCTTCCAACCCAGCAGCAATGGCTTGTGCATCTCGATGAAAATACGTCTTTGCATCGTTGCCGCCTAAGGCTAAAATAACTAAATCTATCGGCGAGTGCGAATATAAACACGGTAAAAGGTAGGTTTTACCGTTACGGTCAGGCGGCGTAACGTGGTCAATGTTCGTCGTGCGGCTATTCAACCCTTCTTCAATCACATAATACCCACCACCCAACTGCGCCTGTAAAATACCAGGCCAACGCTTATCACGCGCATAACGCTGCCGCGGCAGCGTGTAATCCGTCGTCGGCACATAACCCCAGGTGTTTGAATCGCCGTAGCAGAGTATGACTTTTTCGGGCATAAAAACTCCTTATCAATTAATTCCTGTAACCTAACCTTGGTGAATGCTCAATCGCTTTCAGTTTTAATTCGTCATTTTCTTCTCCAACGCCGAAGACGAGTGCACTTTTATTGTCTTTCCAGGCAGCGAGCAGATTATCTAAGTTGTTTCTCTGTGAAATCTCAAGGCAAGAGATGAGTTGTTTCGGGTTTAATGCAAGTGCCTGTTCTAGCGCTAAGAATGCATCGCAAGAAAATTCAACGGCGAGTTGAATTGCGTCAGTGACACTGTTTGTTTCATTAAAAAAGTAGGCGTATGCATTATTTAAAATTGCCGGCACGTAGGTTGGTGTTGTTGATTCAATGTTAGTAATGCGTGCGATGTACAAGTCTTGCAATTGGCTTGCATCTTGATGTTTTTGTTTGAATGCTTCATAGCCCGCAACCATTGCCGCACCTAAACCAGCTGCATCGTCTATCATAATCACATGAAACATTGCAGCCAAATGACCGTAGAATTTTTTAAGATTTTCATCAACCATCTTACCATTCACCAAATCAAGCCCGGCGCGCATTGCGCGGCTGGATAAGTAAGATTGAAGAATATCTGCATCTTGGTTTTTAAATAATTCATCGAGGTCTAATTTCAAATTTATTGCAATCGAGTGCATGCTTTCATTATAAACCTTAGCACCTTTACCGGTTTGAAAGCCGAATAAATTCGTTGTCCAGCGCCAAAACCAAGCATTCAACATGTCTTGTGTAAAAGTTTCAGCAACAACCCCTGCTCGAAATGTTTTAAACATTGCAACACCGCCCTCTGTGAATAACATGTGACGAAAGTGCATGCCTGGGTAAAATAATGTTAATAAATGTTGTTTTGTTTCAGGTGAGACATTTTGTGTTAAAGGTAGCTGAACCGCACCTTGATTGATTAATTCTGCCAAACGTGACAAAAATATTTCGCTGTCTTTGATCTCACCCATCAACGGCCCGACAGTGCGTTTTAAGTAATCGTTCATTGTTAAAAAACAACTAATGCGAATGGCATGCTTGAGGTGTGCATCTAATTCATAAGCATTTTTAGCCAGCATAATAAAATTATCGTATGAAAGCGGTTCATCAGATTGCTCTTCAATAAAATCGTGGTGCAGTTCAGCTAATTTCGCTAAGATTTCGATAATTTCGTCTTGATCGGATAATGCTGGTATTGTTGCTTTCAATTCACCAGCGAGGTTTAATAATTCAAACCCATTTCGCCTTGCAAGACCGCGTTTCACTTCAATATCGAGACTGTCTTTAATTTGCGCACTTGTTGCTTCGGGTGTTGCTGTACGGTTGCCTTGATAACGTTGAAGGTGATCGTATTCACTTTCAGTTAAATCAACGTTTATGTAACCCATGATGCGTATATAGTGATTAACTTGTTGTTTAAAAGAAACTGTTCTAAACATGATGCACCTCGTTAAAATTCTAGTGTCACCATTATGCCTTCCAGGTCACACACGATCAACCCAAAATTTTTAATACTCATTGAAATGTGCCTGAAAAATAGGCATTATTCATCAAAATTAATTGAAAGAGTTAAAAATATGCTATTTATACAAGGTTTACTTGTCGGGCTCGCAATTGCTGCGCCTGTGGGACCCATAGGCATTTTGTGCATTCAACGCACACTGCACAAAGGGTTTAAAATGGGTCTGGCGACAGGCTTGGGTGCTGCGTTAGCAGATGGGTCGTATGGCTTAATGGCAGGTTTGGGCTTGAGTGCTTTATCTACATTTTTAATTCAACAAGCTTCGCATATTCAACTTGCTGGTGCGTTCTTTTTATTTTATCTTGGGTTAAAACTTATTTTAAAAAAGCCGGTTAATCATTTGACTGCGAAATTCGCTGAAAAATCAGCTTTTCATGCACTCTATACCACTTATTTATTAACACTCACCAACCCCATGACAATTCTTTCTTTCATTGCTATTTTTGCAGGCTTAGGGTTAGGTACTTTACACGCGAGTGTCATGCAAGCAATTACCTTAGTTGCGGGCATTACGGTGGGCTCTGCGATCTGGTGGTTGTTTTTAACAAGCTTCATCTCGCGTGTTTTACATAAGCGCATTAATAATGTGTGGCTGCAACGCATTAATGTTATTTCCGGGTTTATTTTAATGCTGTTTGGCGCTGCAGCGGTTTACCGTTAGCTAATAATAAATTGGTCAGGCGTGACGGAGCATCTTGCGTTATCGCCTTTCCAAAAATCAGGTGCTGGTAAAATATTAATATTCACACACATGCCAAGCAATAATGACTCTGAAGCAACCGGCAGGTTTGTTTTCACATCAACAAGCGAAATAATATCAGGTGATTCAACGAGTGTTATCCCTTGTAATGTTACTGTATAAAACTCATTGACGCAGTCAATACGATACACGCTATCACCTTGCGTTATCTCAACAAACCCCGACAGAAATCCACCTGCGTTTTCAATAACTATTTTGGTAATAATACC
Source organism: uncultured Gammaproteobacteria bacterium (assembly GCA_965653045.1). Taxonomy (GTDB): domain Bacteria; phylum Pseudomonadota; class Gammaproteobacteria; order DSM-16500; family DSM-16500; genus Aquicella. Next base: position 45,299 of record CBFGYM010000011.1, on the reverse strand, counting down.
AGCTTCCACAAGATTGCAACCGATAGTATTACTCGTTTCACCAATTTTGCATGCGTTTGAAATGCTATTCTCAATCACAAAATCTTGATATTCATCCCCTGAAAATAAATAGGTTGCAATACAGCCGCTACCACCAAAAGCAACCGCAATGTCACGCACTTTAACCTCTAATTCATCTACCGACTTTGCAATACCAAACTGCACCTCACCCTCACGACTTGCCATGTAAAATTCAATGGTTTGATTTTTACGCGTAATTGCAGGTTTACACATTTTAACTTTCGGAAATGCGCGGCCAAGCAAATCAGCATCTAATATCGGAAAATTTAATAAAGCAGCGGGCACAATAGGCGCAAAAGCATTGCACCCGCCAATTTCTGCTGGCATTAAGAGAATATTTTTTGTTGGGTGTTGTTTACAAATTGCTTTGATGTGATTTAAAAACATCGCCTCTGTTGGACCTGTGGCCTTGCTCACTGCTGGCGAGCCGACATAGGCAATGGGTATAACCAGATCATTGCCAGTTAATTCGCTTATTTTACGTAATATTATTTTCTTATTATTTAAGCGATGATAAGCAAATGGATACAAAATGCTTGTATCACCGCCACCACCTGAGCCTAAAAATGCGGCGCCACGTGCAAGGTTTTTTAAATCAGCAATTGATAGTTCTTTCATAAGTCACCTTATGGTAAAGGAAGGTCAAAATAAAGCTAATGAGCCCAGAAGCAATGAAACTATCAGACAAATATTTAATATTTGTCAACTGCCCAATCGTGACACACACCAAGGTAAGCATAAAAATAAAGTAATGTACGCGTTTATCTTTAAAATTAATTAAAGACAAATCTAAACCTTTGATGACGATATAGGCTAAGGTCATTGATAAAATAATTTCAGCACAGCAACTCATCCATTCTAATAATTCAGGTAATCGACCCATAAAGGTAATTTGCGCACCTGCTAAAACAACAATAGAGGGGATAAGATAAGCAGCTTTCAGGGGAATTTTATATAGCTTATGCAAAATCATGCCTGATGAAAAAATATTAATGGCATTGGTAAAAAGCCCTGTTACAACAATGCCGGCGCCAAATAGCTTTTGATAATGCGCCAAATTCAACACCGTTTGCTGGTGTTGTGACAAATATAAGCCTAGTGATTGAATAAAGATAATACCAATGCAGTAAATAACAACCAAACCTAGCACACCGTGGCTTTTATTTTTGGCATATCGAAAGAATGTAGGTAAATCAAAAATTAGCGCGCAACCGCTTGTGATGACCATGATTAGCCCTAAACTAAATGAAATGCTAATGTGGCCGTATTGATGTCCGCCTGTTAATAGCTGGTTCAGCCAATCGCTTTGGTTTGCAGACATCGAAGAAACAGCATTATTAATAAATTGCATTTGAATGACAGACCAGCCAATTAAAGTCATTAACAAACTTAAACTACAAATGGTCAACCCGACTTTTCCGTATAAGAAACTAGCCATCTCGACCGTAATGACGCGATATTTCAAAATGGGGAATAAGTATAAGGAACCTAATATCAATGAAATAATATTACCCAATACAATTTGTTCGACCACTGTTTTACCAGGCTCGTACAGACCAAGGTAATATCCAATCATTAACATAGGGAAAGAAAGCGCGCCACTCAATTGAATGGCGCTAAGCTGGAACCAGTTTTGGGTTTTCATTATCTGTTTATCCACTTTAATTACTTGCTCGGAAAGGCACCATTGTACATGCCACGTGATCGACAAATTTTACGTTTCGCATAATCCCTGTTTCATCAGCAAGTGCTTTCATTTTTTCAAAATCAGCCAGACTACAGTCATTCATCACAATGGGTTTCTCGCCTTGATAAGGTGCCACCGTTGAGCCAAATAGCCTCATTTTTTCTTTCATGCGCATACTAGACCCAGTGGGATATTGCGGGTGATTTCCCCCATAGCGCAATATTTTCTCTAAAATATCTTCCGATTGGAAATTATCAAGATAAGCTGCATAATTTGGCACTTCTGCACCCGCAGAATACGCTTCTACAAATACAATTTCTACTGCTTCTTTTTCCTCACTCACAGCGCGTGACAAAAGCTCAGGACGGTATTGGTTATTTTGTTTTCGATATAATATTTTTTCATTCCCTACAATATTACAACTTTCTAAACCATCACCTGTTTTTTGCACAACAAGTGCCGTCACCACTAAATCAATCCCTTTGTTATTTAAGATCTTTATAAATAATTTCACACTTAAATAAAAAGGAAAAATAGGTATTGAATTATTGCTAATTGTCAGCGCCCCAAATGTATATTCGTTATCCGGCGTCATTTCGGCTGAAATTTGTAGGTCTGCCAAATTTTTTAACATAAAAAGCAAACTGGCTTTTGCAACCTCAGCTTTCTTTTGACTAATATAACGATCACGGGCGCCTTTGCTTTTAACGCTAGCAGGGAATAATGCCGAGCTGAGATCAAGGCTTTTACCGATCTCTTCTTTTTTGATAATGATGCCTTCATTCTGAATCTTCAGATAATATTCGGTATCTTTTTTAATTTTGGTGAGAAATTCGCAGTCTTCAAGAAACTGCTCTTCTTCTTTGGTCAGTGGTATTCCTAGTCTCACTCTTTCAGCAATACAAACAAGATAAATTGCTCGGTTTTGACAAGCAGTATCGCCTATTAAAGGGTCGTTTTTAAGTATCTTTCGCATTTGTTCATTTCTAGCTTGCATGGGTTTTCTCCATCATCAAAATTCATTAGTAAGTTTTTTAATTTTTTGAGTGAATGATGATGGTGTCGCCACAAAGCAATTGCGTTTAAAGTCAACATGGTTGATCTCCTGTATAATTAAGGTTAGGTGTAACTATTTAAAAAATATCAAAAAATAAGGTTTTTTTACGGGTAAAGCTGGGGTGAGCGCCGATTAATGGCACCAATGATGTTGAGAATGTAACTTGCGGTTTAATGTATTCATGCTTTGACAGTACTAAATTTTTTTATAATCGTCAACATTTTTCTAAAATAAAAAAGCCCGCTAACTGCGGGCTTTTAAAAGGCTAAGGTTTACTTAAACCCAATCACGCCGTCTTGTGCGTCAAACAACACCGTTTTGTCGTAAAACACTTGGCTGCCTGAATTCACTACATTACGTTTACTCGGAAATATTTTAACGCTTTGTGTAACCGGAATATTAATAACGCCCTGGTTTTCAGAATTCAATGCCATACTCAACCCACCATTCAAGGTTTTATTCTGCACGATGTTTTTTATCGCAGCGGGAATGGGTTGCAAATAAAAATGAGTTAATCCACCGCCAGTATCAAACACAGTGTTATAGGTTGCTTTAAAAATTGTCTCGCCCATTGCATTACTAAAAGTATAATCAACAGGAATTTTACGTGTTGCCCAGCAAGTAATGCCTTGATGCGCTGCATCAGGCTGAATGCTATTGTTGCAACGCCCTTCATCAAGTTGATAGGTCGCGTAAGTATTAATTTGCGCATCTGGAATGTTACCGAATGAAACGGTTGAAGCAGGACCATTCACAACCATCATTTGATTATAAGGCACGGGTAAATATCGCCACACTGATGTTTGGTTACCCATTTCAACGCCCATAATACCGGCGCGGTCGGTAAAGGTGTTATTCGGCACCATTAAAATAGGCACGTTTTTTGCAGTGATTTTAGGGGTTGTATTCAAAGTGACATCTGCATACCCAATGCTGCCTTTCACGACTTTTGCGCCGTTACCGTAACCCATAGAGATGCTGCGGTTTGATGGGTCTGGTTGAAAATGAGAGACATATTGCTTTTCAATGACCAACATAGATGAGCCTGTATCTAAAGTCACTTTAGCAGCTTGCCCATTGTTGCCGACATTAATGGTAACGAATGTTTTGGTATTTTCTTGTTGCGTGGGGGCAGTCACGAGGACAGCATCATCAGCGTAAGCGAAACTGGCGATACTATAAATAGCCAGTGTGGTGAATAAGTGTTTTTTCATAGCGCTCTCCAGTTTTTATCTATACTATGGTATCATTAATCTGCTCAAAGCTCACGACTTTCATAGTATAATAGTGCATATTGATCAATAACTTACAAAAATGGTAAATCTTGCATATGCCACCTATACTAAGCATAGAACCTATAGAGGACAACCTCATGCGCAGCCAAGCTCAAGAAACCATTGATTACTACAAAGCATTCAAAAAAGCCAAAACTGAAGCCGAAAGAATTCAAATTGCAAAAAAAGCCGCTACCGATAAGGGCTTTTCGCCTTGTTTACCCTCAAGCATGAGCTATGTTGCTTCAACAAAAAAACCAACGGTATTATTAGATGTTGACCAATGCCTATTAAAAGGAACTGGCGCAAAGACCGAAATTAACACGAAACAAATTGATGGGTTAATCAAGCAAGGCCTAACTGAGGGTTATCTGTTCAGCAGTATGAGCCCAGACAATGCAACCCGCGTCGATGAAAACGACATGTCTCGTGTTGCATTAATCGCTTATATGGCCTTAAAAGGTTTCAAAGTACGCGGCGTTTACACACAAGCTGATGCGGCACCACATGCAACTGAAGGTGACTTTTATACCGGCTATTACAACACATTAATGCAACTGCCCAGCATGAAAGGCCTCGTTGATCAAATGAGTAAAAATTTTGATGATAGTGAACGAGCAAGAATGGCATATTTTAATGGAAAAGATGACACTCATGATCGCGTGAGCTTATTTGGCGCCAAAACACAAATGTTTAAAGCATTCTTAGAAGAAAACCCAGATCTTAAAGATGTTTGGATGGTGGATGATGCCATTCCCAATTTATTAGGTGCTTTGCGCGTATTAAAAGATAAGCAAGCTGCAGGTGAGTTTCAAGATCTTTCCTTACATTTATGTTCAGTCAACAAAAACACATGGGGCGAAGACTATAATAAATTGTTTGAGACACATCGACAAAGAAAGCATCAAATTCAAGATGCGCGCGTCAGTGAAATGCGACTATTATTTTCAATGATGGGTTCAGCACTTGATATGATGATGCCTGGAATTAAAAAATCGGATGTCCATCAAGATATTTACAATCTTATTTCCAGCATGAATGAAAACCCAGACTTATATAATTCTGAAGCTATCAAAGAAGGATTTATTAAACTGACCGAAAAGATTGCCGCCACTAAAAGTTACGATATATTCGCTGGTGATTATAAATGTATGGAAGCTTTCGCAGAATGCGTGAATTTATTACCGGGCAACACAACGCCTGTAAACGCAGCAGAAATAGTTATTGCTGCCGGGCACGGTGATAAAATTGAAAAGCTTAATACACAACGCAGTGAAATAGCTGAAAAGCGCGCTCAAATGCGTGAAGAAGCGAAACGATCAAGCACTTCTTCACACAATAGTTCAGAGTCATCCGTCGAGCGCGAACAACCCGTCCGGCCAACAAAAAAATGATTTATGCCGCGTTGCGTGACATTTCAATTTGATATGTGCCTTTCGCATCGTGCTCATTCGAAAAGTCTTTATCAATATTTAAAAAATAATTTGGTTTTAGTTCGCATAAAATCGAATGCTGGAAAGTAGCATCACTTAATGTTGCCATACAATCTGGCGTATTTTCATTATCATAAGTCGATGCGAATGTTCCTACGGCACCATATTTTAGCGTCACCAGAACGAATTGCACACGAGATGTCGCGTTAATAATTGTATATTGGCCATTATCTTGTGTTAAATGCCACTCAACCGGATTGAAATTAGCGCTTGTATTTGTAATTGCAATTGCTGCATTGGCTGGCGTTTGCATAAATGCGAGCGCGGTAGAAACTGCTAATAATTCTTTGATATATTTCATCAGACTTTCCTTAATTGATTAAAAATTTCAATACAAGCGTAATAAAAAATTGTAATCTATACAAGTATATTATTGATGCAGGCGCAATACCTGGCTAAAGTTTGACTTCATCGTCTAATAACGTATAATCTACCTACATACACAATGGTTAGTTACCTATGAAATCTATAAAAATTTTATCTACTTTGTTATTCATTGCCTTATCCTCTTCAACGTTCGCACAAACTGTTCTGTTAGATGGAAAGCATTTAACAATTAATAATATTGTTGATGTTGCGCGAAACAATGTAAAAATTGATATTGATTCATCAGCATTAGATATTGTCACACGCTCACATGATTTACTGTTATTAGCTGCGAAAAATAATTTACCTATTTACGGTGTCAACCGTGGTGTTGGTTTAAATAAAGACAAAACCATCTTTCAAGGCGATGTGTTAACACCTGCTGCGCGTGAAGCGTCTGAACAATTTAACACTAACGATATTTATGCAACCAGTGCTGCTGTAGGTGAGAATGCGCCGGTTAGCGTTGTTCGCGCTACGATGCTCATTCGTTTAAATACGTTATTATTGGGCCATACTGGCGCACAACCTGCTGTGATTGAACTGCTTCAAGCATTTTTAAATGATGGGATAACACCTGTATTTCCTGAAGGTGGCTCTATTGGTGAAGCAGATATTACCATTCTTGCTCACATTGGTCTTGCCATGATGGGCAAAGGCACAGTGCAATATCATGGCAAGGTGATGCCAGCGAATCAAGCATTGACATTAGCAAAACTGAAACCGATAAAACTCTACGCGAAAGATGCGCTTTCTATTTTTAGTTCGAATGCTTACACTGCAGCTATCGTGGCTTTAGCGGCGCATGATGCTGATAATTTATTAAATAAATATAATGTGTTAGTCGGCTTAAGCTTAGAAGGCATCAATGGTAATATCGCACCTTTGTTACCGCCTGTTCAAATATTGCGGCCTTACGCGGGTCAGCAAAGTGCCGCAGTAGCAATATTAAATAATTTGCAGGGCAGTTATCTTTTTAATACTGCTGATAATCGCGCTTTGCAAGACCCTTTGAGCTTTCGAACGGCCAGTCAAGTCAATGGCGCAGCACAAACTGCGTTAAAGCAATTAGAAACCGATTTGATAATGCAAATTAACACTTCTGATGATAATCCCACTGTGATTCTCGATATCAAACCATCGCAAAATGCCACTTCGCAAGAAAAGTCTTATTATGTTTCAAATGGTGTGTTATTTGGTGCTGTCATTCCGACAGCGAATTTTGAGCCGATTACATGGGTGTTAGATACTGAAAAATTGAATATCGCCCTTGGGCATGTCTCTGCCAGCAGCACACAACGCATTGTCAAATTAAGCTCCGTTTGCATAAACCAAATGTCACGCTTTCTTTCACCCGATGATGCAACAATTGCCTATGCCGCCATTCAAAAGCCCATTATGTATTTGAATACTGACATCCAGCAAGAAACCATTCCTGTATCAACCATTTCTTATCCTGTTGCAGGCGAAATTGAAGATACCGCAACGAATTCATTGCTTGTTGTACAACACTTAAATAAAATTATTGATGACTTATATCAACTGATGGGGTTTGAATTAATGCACGCAAGCCAAGCCGTTGATTTGAAGAAACGCCAAACACCGGCGCTGGCATTAGGACAAGGGACGAATCAGCTTTATACAGCATTTCGACACGTTGTGCCGTTTTTGCAAAAAGACCGAGAATTAACACCTGATATTCGTGCCGCATATGAATTTTCACGTGAATGGAGTTTACAGAGATAATGGATAAAAATGTTTATCATGAACAGTGCCCTTCAAGAAGAGTTATTTCTACCATTGGCGACAAATGGTCTATTTTATTTTTAACAGCGCTTCTATCACACTCCGTGCTTCGCTTTGGTGAATTCAAACGAATTATTGAGGGGGTTTCACCTAAAATGATCATGCAAACACTTGATAAACTAGAAGCTTTGAATTTAGTTCAACGCACAGTATATGACATGAAGCCGTTGAAAGTGGAATATCGATTAACGCGTTTAGGTTTGGAATTAAGTCACATTGCTAAACACTTAATCGACTGGTCAGAACACAACACAGATGCTTTATTGGGTTTAACGAATGTCGAACCAGCAATGTAGTGTTTCTTCACCTAGGTGTTTTTTTATATAGTTTAAATATTTTTCGAGCGTTGCAAGGTAAGTTACCTCATCAGGTTGTATTGCGGTTTCGTCAGCGGGTTGATGGTGGAAGAATTTACCGTGTAAGTAGTTTTCGCAAAATTGTTGATAATCTTGGGTGAATAATATAAACGTATGCCACATTTCATCAATTGCTAACATCTCTTCGTGCATTACACACTCAAATGCTAAATCTGCATTTTTTGGCTGTTTTTTTAAATCTGATTGGTGCTGATGCACCAACCAGACGTACTTCAAAAACTCCCGCAACGCATTCTCTGGGGATAGCCGCGCATTCGGGAAATCTTTTCGATAACGACTTACTACGCGTTTGTTTTTATAGCGCAGTAAATCATTAAGTGCAACCTTATTCATCGCTTAACCTACTGCCAAGTGCACCATGTGTTACTGCACCAACCCGCATCTTTCTTTAATTTCTTTTTTTCAATAATTTTCTGAATGATTGATAATGACATGTCGATCTCCTTGTTAATGTCTCATTATCAAAATAGGCTGATTGGGAATAGAAAACAAGTAGTTACCGGATGGTAACTACTTGTTTGGGGTGATGAACACTAACGAATGAAGAAAGCATGGTGCTTTGTTTTCTCAGGATAAATGACTGAGTTTGTATGTGTTGCATCATTCCATATCATTTCTTCAGGCAATGTTGTTTCAATATATTCAACAGGACACCCATTCTCTAAGGTCATTGCCACTTTAAAGCCAGTAAATGGCTCGTACGGCTCCAAAAGTAGCGTTTTATCTTTGATGGCTTCTTTAAGGCAGTCTACTTTGAAAGCAACATGTGGCAAGGTTTGAATAATAGGATGTAATGATGAACCCGCTTCAAACCGATGATATTGTATGCGTGTGGGTGCTTCGCCGCCTGAAGTATACATTTTAAATGTTGAGCTGTAACGTTCACCGTTACGCACTTCGTTTGTTGGAATACCAACATGATGAAATTCGCGCTTCATACACACCTCTCGTTTATTATTTAGTGATAAGGTCATTTTATACGCTGCGTGAATAGTATACAATCGACGATAATTTATGTTATTATGAACTTTTAGTTGATAATTGAAAACGCCATGAAACTCTCATCACAACTCACTTGCTTCTTAAAAGTCGCTGAATATCAAAGCTTTAGCGCAGCAGCTGAGGCATTACACATCACTACAACTGCTGTTAGCAAACAAGTGAAAAATTTAGAAGTAGCCATTAAAGAAAAATTATTTGTCAGAACCACGCGTACAGTAACGCTCACTGATATTGGTGAGATGCTTTATCAACGTTGCAAAACATTAGATGATGAATTAACTTCTATTCAACATTTTCTTGAATCTAAAAAATTACAACCTGAAGGGTCGCTTAAAATTCTTGTTTCAACTATTTTATCGAAATCATTCGTTTTGAAACATTTAAAATCATTCATGAATAAATATCCGCATATTCAATTAGAAATTATCTTTTCAGAAGAAGACACTGCGCTTTCGCATAAAGATATTGATGTAATGATTGGCTTCCCCGCCATTTATCCCTACACTGAGCAACTTAAATATCGAAAAATGTTCGAAACGAAAAATATTTTGTGCGTCTCACCAGACTATATTAAAACCCACGGTAAACCTAAACACACCTCTGATTTATTACAGGCAATTTTCATTTCACACACGCTGCGCAAAGACAATTACAACCTTCCACTCTCTGACGGAAAACGCCTGCCGTGCGCAAAGCCAATTTTATATATGAATAATTTTGAAGCTTTAAACCAAGCCTGCTGTGAAGGCATAGGACTGTTTCTAACAGCTGATACCTTAGTAAAATCAGAATTAAAATCGAAAAAACTGATTCGCGTGTTACCCGATATTCACTTCGCAACTTATGAAATCTATATGTTCTATCGGCCGTTTGATTTTGAGTTGCCGAAAATTCGTGCGTTTGTTGAGTATTATTTAGGCAAGCTGAGTATCGATAAAAGCGAATAATTTCATCGCTTTATCATGAAATTTTACTACGCTTGACCTCAAATTCCACCATTGTTACCATGCTGGCTTCCATCCTTACTATTTTTAGGAATAGTCCATGCCTATTAATTATTACAGCTATCTGAACATCCCCGAAACATCTACGGCTGAGGTCGTGCATGCTGCGCGTAAGCAGTTATTGTCTGAATTTGAAATTAGCGATTGGAAACATTTTATTGATCAGACTGATGCAACCTATCAATGCTATACATCTGTCCTTACAATCCTAGAAGAAATTAATGCGGTGCTGTTACAATCAGCTGAACGAAAAATTTGGTATGATGAAGGTATTCTCAACACAAGCTCGACAGGCCCTGAATTTGATGCGCTCAAAAAAGCACGTCACTTAATGGAACGCCAAAGACACTATAAAGTTAATTTTGCTGCAAGAGAAATTGAAGATTTAAAAAGCCAAAATCAATATAAAGCGGCAACAATTGATATTTTAGCAGCTGAAATATCACGCTTGAGAGAATCTCTTTCGGAAGTGTATGCCCAGAATGATGAACTTCAAACTAAGAATGATTTATACACACTACAAACCGAACAGCTAGAAAAGCAAAAACATTATATTGATGATTTAATCGTTGAAAATAAAGAAGCCAATAAAAAATTGAAATCAGCGAGAGAATTTACATCCTTATTAAAAACAAGCTTATTTCAACCACAACCTCATACTCAACTCTTACTTCGATTTGGCAAAGCATACCGCGGCACAGACTTCCCACAGATCACAAAAGTGATTAAGGTCATCTCAGAAGTTTGCACATCAACCTTTTCAAAAAAACCTGAAAAAGAATTTAATGAAATTATATTTGAATTCAAAAATGAAGCGCAAAAAGAAATTTTTCTTCATCGATTTAGAACGATGAGAGTAATTGCACTTGCTGAACGGCCGGCGGATTGCCCCACCGTTGCTTGTGGCGTTAATTTTAACGATACTTCCAACACGTGTATAACCGCTGTTTTTCACCCAACCTCAATATTCGGCGACCTAGAACATTGCTTTGATAGAACAGAAAGGCTTCAACACGACCAAGGCAACTACTTAATGCCCCTCTTACGAGAAATCTTCGACCTCGACTATGTACCCACTAAATTTATCAACGCCAATGATAGCACGGAAAACAAATTACCCACACTATCACCACCCATCAACCCCAAAACACTTCCTAATGCAACAAAAAATGAAGCAACCCTTGATGATGTTTTGACGCTCATCACAACATTCGCGAAATCTGCAAACCCTGATGTGAGAAACTACGCTTCCTGCATCGAAAAATTCTACGCACTAAAACCAGATGAAATAAACACTGAGGCTGTGGTAGGGTGTCGGAGTTAGTTTTTTACTTCGGAGCCAGGCTAATATTTGCAAATCACTGCAACGTATAAACCAAGGTCACGCTTGTTGCTACTTCTTGCGAGCCGAGCTCGATGGCGTTTGGGGCTGCGGAGGCCATTTTGGCCGACATGTTAAAGGCCATCGGGGAGATTTGGATATCGCCCGAGGCTTGGATAATATTAATGAGTCTGCCGAGTTTTAAACCAGCTTGATTTGTTAAATTTTCAGCGGTTAATTTTGCTTTATCGATAGCTTGTTTCGTTGCGAGTTGTTTCAAGCTTTCATCATCTGAAAAACTAAAACGCACACCTTGAATGTTATTGACACCGTATTGTGTGACTTGATCTAAGCTTGTTTCAAGCTGATTTTTCGAGGTATTTACTTTTCGGAATAGAACCGTAAGCGTTTGATCTGCTTGATATCCAATGATCGTGTTTTTGCCCGATTGATATTGATAACGCGGTGAAATATAAAACTGTGTGGTTTGAATGTCTTTGGCATCAACACCCATTTCTTTTAAATAAGCAATGACCGCATTCATTTTCTGCGCATTACTCGCTTTCACCTCATCAGGCGTTGCGCCCTGAGACACAACCCCTAACATTGCCGTGGCAAGATCAGGCACGGCATTTATTTTTCCCGTGGCTGTTACATTCAACACTTGCGGCTCCCCGCGATAACCCTTGACCTGATTCAGTATCAAAACAACCACTAACACACTCAACAAAACGCCTAAAATCTTTTTAATGATTTCCATAAACTCATCCTTAAGTGATATTGAGGTAGTTTAGCATTAAAGACTAGAATGATACTACTTCCTTAATCGCGGAAATCACATAAAAATTTACGTTATCTTAGGTTTATATTTCGCATTATAACCCACTGTTAAACGACCTTTTTTAGCATCAATCTTTCTAACGAAATAATCAGATATTTGTGCTGTATCACTCAAATGCGTTCCTGAACAAGGGTCAACACACAAACCATCAATCTTGATGCATCTGACATTTTCGTCATTATATTCTTCTGTTACTTTTTTTGCGCTTTTAATAATGGAGACAACATTCTCTTCAATTATCGCTTTATTGACTACCTCTTCCTGCATAAAATCAACTTTCGCTTGATTTGGAAAATGATTTGCTGAAATTTGCTCTTTATATTGACATACAGTTTTGAGAACACCACTAGTGATATGACCAGCCGTGTGTAACGCTGCATATTCGAGACGCTTTTCTCGATCAATCGATAATTTCACAATATCACCCACTTTAAACGCAATAAACGCTTCAACGTAATGGTTTATCTCGTTTATATCGCGTAAATCACGTAATTTTATTACTTTAACACCATTGATGTCCCCTTCATCGCTGGGTTGACCACCGCCTTGTGGGTGAAATATTGTTTCATCTAAACGAATATAATAACCAAACTCATCTTCTCCAAGAGCAGTAATTTTAGCATCATGTTCGAATAAATAGGTGTCTTCCCAATATTTTCTTTTCATCACGTTACCCCCCATTTTTTGATGGAAAATTATTATTCTATTGTGATTTGCAAATCTTTTATCTTCCCGCTATAAAACACTGTATCTAGATCACATTTAATAAATTCAGCGGGCAACCCTGAAACATCAATACTGATAAACCCAGATTTCTCGTAAAATCGTCTAGCTGCCTGCAGCGTATCTACCGTTCCTAAGTATATATTTTTAAATTTGTGTTTTGCTGCTGCCGATATTAAGGTTGAAAATAATTTCTTTGCAACTCCTTTTCCTCTATATGCTTTTGAGACGAAAAATTTCTTCATTTCAGCGTCGACTTTATTAATTTTCTTCAACCCTATGCTGCCTATAATCGTTCCATTCGCATCAACTGCATACCAAAAATTGCACGAATGATTAAAACAATACTCATCTTCTGCCTTTAAAATACCAATATTTATATCATCAGTAACCGGTATCTTAAATTCATCTTTTTGAATCTCGGTGACAAATTTTATAATTTGTTTTCTAAGCACTCTTGAAGTTGATAGCGTATGTATCGCCACATCATTTCCATACTCACGACTACGTTCTAGTGCATTTGCATACTTCAACAAAGCATTTGCGATATCTTGCTTTTCATTTTCATCTAAATATTTAAATGCACCTAAAATTTTTTGATTTGAGAATTCATCTACTTTTTCTATTGCATCTCTGCCTTTCGCTGTTAGCGTGAGATATTTCTCTCGCTTATCAAAACCAGAAGTCGTCTTGATCAATGTTTCTTTTAGCAATGTACCAATTATTCTTGTCATTGTTGAGGGTGTTAAAACGAGTAATTGGCTTAAGGCCGCCAACGTTATATTCGGATGATTCGATATCTCTATCAGCGCATGCCAATATTTCGGTGTGTGGCCTAACTGTGTTTTTTCTAAATCTAAAATACCAAGCTCACGAACTAATTTACGTGCGCCAAACCTAAATTTATTAATCATATCATCCATATCTACCTCAGCTTAATCCCGTCATTTTCAAAAATGCAATATGCGACCCAAAGGCGATTAATACAACACCCATTATTTTAATGATGTAGTATTGCACCGCATCTATATGTGATTTCACATTTTTATGTGTAATAATTACTGCCAATATAGAAAACCAGACTAAGTGTATGATTGAAATCTCAATACCATAGCCTATTCGCTCAAACCAACTTGTATTCGATTTCAAAATTAAAGTGAAAAAAGCCAATATAAATAATATAGCTTTAGGGTTTAACAAGTTACACAAAAAACCCTCTAAAAATAACTGGCTGTTTTTTATTGCTTTTGATGCATGTTTCAACTTCGAGTAATCTAAGTGTGTACGTTTAGCTAATAAACTTTTAATGCCTAAATAGACTAAATAGGCTGCACCTAAATATTTAATGGCATCAAATGCAACAACTGATTGTGCAATCATAATTCCCAAACCTACAATACAATAACTTGCGTGAATTAACAGGCTAGACGCAACACCGATTGCCGTGAATATTCCTGCCTTTCTATCATGCAGCAAGGCGTTTTTTACAACCAGAAAAAAATCCGGGCCGGGAGATATTGCAGCCAGCAAAATAATGAATGTAATTGTCAAAAATGCGAACATGATACCCTTCCGCCTCTTAGTATTTATCGTTTGAATCTATTATAATTAAATTAGTTTCATATTGCAACTAATTTTGAGTGTGGCGAACCTCCTCTCAACCTGTTGATAAATAAGAAGCTTGTTTATATTTCTAAATAAGGCGGGGAATAAACCTTCACGATTTTCTTTGGACAATTCAATAAAGTCTTACTATTTTACAAATTACGAAAACAATAGCGCCATTGTAATAACATTTTCAAAATGACCATCTAGGGCTAAGGCGTTGTGGTGCAGGCCTTCGGTTTGGAAGCCGAGCTTTTGGTATAAGGTGATTGCTGCGAGGTTATTTTCTCGCACAGTTAATTCAATTCTTTTTAAACCGTTATGTTTAGCTTGTTCGAGGGTTTTTAAAATTAAGGCTTTACCTATGCCTTTACTGCGGAATTTTTTTAATACACCAATACCGAGGGTGCCAACGTGCTGGTAGACTTCAAAATGATTACCGCTGATGTTGCACCAGCCAACCACTTCGCCATCAATGATTGCGAGAAAATGCGGGTAATTCTGCCGAATATTATTCAGCAAAAATGTTTCTACCGCTTCAAGGCTAGGCGCCTTTAAGAAAGATAAATATTTTCTTTCTTTTGCTACTGCATCTAATATCTCGCGATAAGAGTTTATGTGACTTTTATTTAGAGGAACAATCTGGCAGTCATTCATTTTTTGCTAATTCTCAACACGCGCATTCAACTGCCGATCACGATACCATGCAGGGAAGCGCGTTGTAAACCAGACGCCGAAGATGCTAGGGAGATAGGTTGTGAGTTCAAAAGTCCAGCCGGTGAAGGTGGGCATTAATAGTTTGACGATGTGGAGACCAAGACCGGCTAAGAAAACAGCACCCCAGACCATGGTGAGGATATCATTAATTTTGATAAATACAGGATGGTTCCATTTTTCAGGTGAGGTGATTTCTTTCGCATATTGAAGAGTGAATGGTTTACGAATAATCACAGAAATCCATGCGATTGCAGCGAGTGCGCCGTTAGAGAATAGCCACGCGTGCTGCGCAACCCACTGATTTTTAAAAACCACAACTGCTATAAACATAAAAATAAAAAATATCAGTGTACCCCAACTTAATACAAACCCCTTGCGCAACCCTTGCCTCTCAAAATATATCGACGCGACCGCCGCACAGATAATAGCAGCATCTAACTGCCCCTGCGATTTACCCGCAAGCGCGAAAAATAAAATCCAGGGGAGAAAGTTTTCTAAAATGTGTTTGATCATCGTTTCCTCACGGACTAAATGAATGGGCTTTTAAAGACTTGCTATTACACTGATTTTGATACTTCAATTCGTATAGCACCTTAACCAGTAAATTATAAGTTTCACGATATATATTTGGTGATTGAGATTCACGAGGGCCGGCAATATTAACTGTTGTAAAACCATACCTATTTAGCCAACATAATATTTTATTTTCTAAATCTGCCTCGATAATATTATCCAATAAGAATAGTTTTTGTTTCTCTTTCACTTCATTGATTGTTAAAATTGTACCATCTGATATTTTATCAATTTGCTCAGGCAAAATAATTAAAGTTGCATCAGCATCACGGATATTTAGTTTAGTTCTTTCACTATAGTCAGCAGATTCAGTTTCATCAAGCGCATAACGCGCATCAATACGCCCATCTTCTGCTAATCGACCTTTCGGACACCATCCACCATGCGGAATATTCAGCTCGATCGCAGCATCTAAAGCCGCCCTATCTACACCTGTCTGCCCGCCGGAGATTATTTTTAGTTTCATCGATAATACTCAAAATAAAAATTTATTTTTACCTAATTTCCTAAAGACCTAGTGTATTATTTTCTTCATCTTCATGATTAAAATTAGATGTAGATTAAATCACTGAGCTTAACTGGTTATCGCCTATACTCAAGAAATGGAAAGATCCCAAGGCTTACCCGGCTATTACAAATACCCCTTTTGAAACGCCAATAATGCCTCTGCAAACTCGGTAGGTTTTTCAACCTGTGATGCGTGACCAGTGTTGAGCTCAACGAGGGTTGCGTTTTTGAGCTTGTTTGCTATTTCATTTGATTGCGCAGGCAATGCAACAGTATCGTGCTTTGCCGAGATGACTAGTGTTGGCGTTTCGATTGTGTGGAGCCAGGAGTTAGCATTAAAAGCGTAGAGCGCATGCAGTTGGCGGGCATAGTCTTGTGCGGTTTGTGCGTGAGGGTCTTCGTTGCTAAATTGCCGAATTATTTTTTCTAATTCAGGTGTTAAAAAATCTGCTGAAAATACATGAGGCAAGATAGCGCTCATAATGTCAGCCTGAGAACTGCCCGATTGATACATTTCAAGCACACGACTGAATACTTGTTTTGAATCATCATTAAACTTAGTAAAAGTATTACATAAAGCTAATGTTTTAACCACACCCGGATAACGTTGTGCGATGCATTGCGCAACAGCGCCACCCATTGAATGTCCAACAATATGTGGATTTTCCAGCTTTAAATGTCGAGACAACGCAATTGTATCATCCGCCATTTTTGCGATATCAAACCCTTCACCCGCATCTGTTGTTCTACCAACGCCCAAATTATCAAATATCAATACCGTATTATTTTTGCTTAACATGCTTAATACTGGCATCCAGCCAGTGTGGTCGGCTTTAAGGCCATTGATTAAGACCATGGGAACACCAGCACCATGCAACTCGTAATAATAATTTGTTTCATTGATTCGTGTTATTGGCATACTATCATCCTCATTGCTCAATCAATCTACCAAATAGGCTTCTTCTTTTATAGGTAATGCTGTTAATGGATGTCGCTTTGCTTGCGCCACTAAAAACACCAACCAGCTAACCGCCACCAACATTCCGCCTCCAATGACTGCGTAATCACGGCTCATCGCGTTTAAATATCCACCGAATAACATCACTATAACTGTTGAAACAGCTTGAATTGAGTTAATCATACCCATTGTTTGGCCTTGTTCGTTTTCATCAGCAAGACTGGCAATATATGAAATAATACCTGGAATCATAAAGCCCATCGACATCACAAAAACAGACATTACAATATATAAGGCCAATATATTATTAACATAGACTAAAGCGATAATAGCACTAGCAACGAGCAAGCCAGCATATTTAACCATAGTTGCTGGGCTAATGCGTTTCGCGCATCGCTGAACAACAATATATTGAAACGCAGCATATAGCGCGCCGTTGAATGATAAAACACTGCCAATTTGTGATGTGGTAAAATCAAAGCGTTGCAGCAAAAATGCCGGCATGAAAGATTCAAACAACCACCAGCCGCTCACAAATATCATCCAGGCTAAAAATGCACCGCTGAGTCTTGCATTCGTTAATGCGACATAAATTTGTTTAATACTACCTGATAATTCAATTTTTTCTTTTTTAGGGTATAGCAATGTATCTTGGTAGCAATACGAAGTCATGTATATCATTAAGGCCAAAATAATGCTAAAAAACCAAAAAGGTGTTGCGCTGTTAAACCAATGAATGATGGTTGACTCTGATAAAACAGCACCCAATATAGGGCCTACAATATAAGCAGAACCCATTGCCATTTGACCGAGTGCAATATTTTTCGTTCTTGTTTCATTTGAGCTAATATCTAATATGCTTGCTTGTGCAATTGCAACATTACCAGCGCAGAAGCCAGCCATTAAACGACTCGCAAATAACAATGCAGGAAGATGCATTGCGATTGAAACACCGGATGCCAGAAAACTTAATAAAGTCCCGAATAATGTTGTGATTAATAATTTTTTTCGGCCGTAATAATCAGACAATTTACCAAACAATGCCGCGCCGACAATTTGCCCAAGCGGATATAGCGCCAACAAAACGCCCATCCACATTAAACGGTGGCTTTTAGTCATTAAGGCTGAAAATATCTCGTTGCTCGATAGCAACAACCGGGGGAAGATAACAACAACCGTTGACATACCCATAAAATCAATCAAGATTACCGCAATCAAAAAACCCAACGTCCACGTTTTATTAAAATTTGTATTCACACTTAACTCCTTAAGTTTTTATCATAATAATAGAAAAAATTTAAGATGCAATACATTTTTTATAGAATTTAATCGAGGTCAATTTGATACTTGTGTTTAGTGAGTGGCTATAATTTGATCAATGAATAGCGGATGTCTGCAAGCTGCACCCACTCTCAATACACGCTCTACAATCACATCCTCGCTATCACGCGCACGGGGAGGCCGTCGAGATTTGAGATGTTGAGCGGCAAGATGAAAATTTCGCAGCGGCCGGCTGGGGCATTTTTGAGGTTGAGGTTTTCAATGATGAGAATATTGCCTAAAAGAAGCATGTGATGCACAGGGAGTGTGTGTGCGTTGTGCTGATCAACGCTTAAGTAATCGATGCCGACGATTTTGGCTTGTTTTATGAGTAATTCTTCTGCTGCATTGGGTTCTATATAAACATAGTTTTCGGTGAAGGCGGCTTGTTTGGATATATTTTTGTTTGATGTTTTAAAAAAGACAATATCGCCTGGGTGTATTGTTTGTGATTTTATAAATTCACGATTGATAGATTTTATATTCTCCGGCACTTCGATAATAACTCCTGCACCAATGAGGTGATCAATCGCGAAATCACTGCTGGTTTTACCATGCTTGATCACATGTGACGGAAAATCGATATGCGTGCCTAAATGATTGCCAAAATGCAACTGACACAAATGCACGGGTGATCCATCTTCTAAGCTGCATATATTTTCTATATTAAACGCTGGGTCGCCTGGGTAGACGACGGTTTGTGGTGAGAGTTCAGTGGTAAGGTCGTGGTATTGGTGGGATGAGGGTTTCATAATTGACTTAAAATTCCTGTTAATGTTTCTTCCGACATTGTTGTAAAAACTTCATTCGCTGTTTGATTGTCGAAAATCATGCAACCAGAGACATCTCGCTCAAAAAGCGTAACTGGTTTACTGAATAACACTTTGTTTTCTTGCTGTTTATTACCTTTCAAAATCGCTTGGAGAGTTTTCTTTAATGAACTTTTTTGCTCGCTTGATAATTCATTCAATAATCGTTGCAGATAAACGAAACCGTTTAAGATGTGGTCTAGCTCATGAAGCATCACGCGAGCATCAGTTCCGCTAAAAGTTTCTTCATGAAATTCTCCATTTAAATCTTGATATCTCACTGTGACGGTTTTAGGTCTTTTTACAATACCGCGTATAGCCCCACGCACGCTTAAACAGCCTTCTGTGAACTCAGACAATGATTTGTCTAATTTGATAATCACTGGGTTGATTAGAACTTTCATGCATGGAAATAATGCAGTCTGATAACGTGTGATTGCTTTAATAACGTGTTCGGAATTGTCGTAATTGACGCCAGACAATATAATTTTTGAAGGATTTTCAATCTCAGCGCATTGATTAGCAGCAATACCAACACCACCCGTGATATATAAATTTCTCTTCATAATTTCTAATTGGTTTTTAAGCTCTCTGTTTTCACTAAATTCTTTCACATCTCGTGCCGGACGGTGAAGAACAACATCACCAATTTGCCGAATGTTATAATCAAAATGATTGTTGGCGCAAAAACGATTATATAGTTCAGCCAAATCGAATTTGTGATTAAATATAAATTGACCGCTTTCTAATTTATCAAAAAATGCAATCTCATATAGGTTATTACCTCGATAAACAATCGCATTGACATCTCCACCCACACGCGAGGCTTGTATTTTAATGTTTTCGATTGAGGCTAGCGGTAATGCTTCCAGCATTTTTGCTTCATAATAGAATTTTTCGAGTTTATCACTGCCTGCATTCATCCATTCATTTTTAAAATGCTCATCAACGCGCATTTCTGTATTTTCACCTGCAATATCAACATATAACCGACCATTCAGATGATCAATTTCGTGTTGTAAAATGCGGGCGTACCAGCCAGAGGCTTCGATGATTTTTTGTTCTCCGTGCTCATCTAAACATTCAACCGTCACAGATTCATAGCGTGGTGTTATTCTAACTTTCCCTTTAACACTTAAACACCCCTCAAAAAATAGCTTCGTTTTACCGTGGAATTTGGTGATGACCGGGTTAATAATCACATGAAAAGCAACAGGCCTTCGGCCACGGTCTTCCAACACCGCTTCCGGCACATCTTTCAACCGGCTTGCTTCATCCTCAATCACCGCTAAATTTAAGTTAACACCAATTTGCGGTGCTGCTAAACCCACCCCTGGTGCTTTACGCATTATCATTTTCATTTCTTGAATTAATGCCTGAATTTCTGAGCTTAAAATTTCATTAGGAGTTAAATTCTTGTTTTTTGCTCTTAGTACTGAAGCACGACTACTCAGCTGTAAAATTTTTATCATACCCATATCCATCACTAAAAATGATGTTTAATTGAGAATATTATAAATATTGTAAGATTTATATCACAATTAAACTATATTTAGCCTCGCGTGAGCCTAGGCGTATCATGTGCTACTTGAACACCATAATCGACATCTGCTTTATAAAAAAGTCTTTGACCGATTCATTTTTAAATTCACCGTTCATATCAGATATTTTTATATCTTCATTATCACCAATAATTTTTTTAATATCAGTTAGGTAATCTTGTGATGTTGAAATATCTTTTCTGCGATCCTCTTTAAGCCATCGTGAATCAACATATAAAGTGTTACTTCCATCTTCGTTAGCCGTAATACGGTAGTAACCATGCATTGTTCTAATGTCATTACATGCATTATTTCCTATCGCTGAATTTAATTCCTCTTGGATATCTTTAGGAACACTCTTAACCCATGCTGCTCCACCTAGAGGGCCTGCACCAGCTTGCCAACCCATCCAAAGATCTATTAATTTTCGCAATTCTTCTTCTGACTGTATTCGCTTGCTACTGTCGCTTATTGGCGCTGCTGATTGCATCAACTTCATGCAGGCACTCAAAGTTTGTTTATCATCAGAAAATTGCTTTCCTTTTTGTTCATCAATTAACTCGATCAACGATTGCTCTAACTTTTTATTCTGTTCATTGCTCGTCAATTGCTGATTTCTAAATAAATTAGATATCGCTGCTTCATTATCTTCTTTTAATTGATTGAGATATTGATTTTGATTCAAGAATTCGACGAGTTCTTTTTTATTCATGAAATAAAACTCCATTTGATTTATACGCATTTATAGGTAATTTTAATATTATTTTCAGTATAGCAGATAATCACCATTATTAAAATGATCGCGATATTAATTATCATTTAATCAACGTGTTGAACTCATTAGCCTAACATAACCCCTACAACTGAGGGATCACCGCTCGCAAGCTTACTCTCTAATGCCAATATAAATATCTAAAACGGTATTTGATGAGTCACTTGCACGTGCGTCGTAAACTTCAAAGTCTGCGATATAAGTTCTATTTCCACCAAGATCATTTGCGCTCATGTTCCAAATTTTTTGCCAAGCTTGAATGACAACGTCTGGCATTATTCCAGCCGGGGTTGTGATTTTTTGGTAGGTCGCTGCGGGAATGGTGAGTTGTTGCATGCCGGTGGGAATGATTTCGAAAGTGTTTACTTCTTCACCCACAAAGTAGGTGTAGTCGCCGCGTTCGTTGCTTGCATAGTCTGTGTAAACAGAAAAGGTAACGCCAGCCTGTTTGCGCGCAGCAACCTGCGATGCACCGCCTCGCTGCCAATATTCCCCCATCAATGCACCGATTTTAGCCGTTGCAGAATTCATTTCATTTTGATTGTTTGTTCTGACTGTTAAACCAACGAGTTTGATTTCGGGTTTAGTTACCAATTCCATCTTCATACGAACACCCTCAGCATTTTGGTCAAATATTGTCTATATAGCGCTGAAATAGATTACTTTATATTCACGTTAATTATGATAAACTTGCGCGAAAATAATCTAATCATACATTTATATTTTCGTGATAATACACTAAATTAAGGTAATTCTCTAATGAAAGCGAAAATTCGTGGAACAGAAATATTTTTCGACGTAGCAGGCTCTCAGTTTCGCACTGGAAAAAATGGCGTCGTTACTGAAAAACCCGTTTTATTTCTCATACACGGCGGGCCAGGTGGTAATCATATTCATTTTAAATTCGATTCAATCACGCTTGAGAAAGAGGCGCAACTAATTTTCATTGATCAACGCGGCTCGGGCATGAGCAAGAAAACACGCGCATCTGATTATACGCTCAAAAACAACATTGAAGATATTGAAGCACTCAGACAATACTTAGGATTAGATAAAATTAGCATTCTTGGCATTTCGTACGGCGGGATGGTAGCGCAAGGCTATGCCATTAGATATGCTAAGCATGTCGAAAAACTTATTTTAGTTGTGACAGCACCGAGTTATCATTTCATCGATGATGCTAAAAATTATTTGAATAAACACGGCACCTTAGCGCAAAAAAATATATGTGATAAATTATTATGGCCTGGCAAATTTAGCTCTGATAAAGAAATTCTCGATTACTACGAAATAACCACCCCGCTTTACGTTTACACTAAACAAAAACGAAAAAACCGCGGGAAAGTGATTAAAGACAAAAATAATAAAGCAATAAAAATTAAAACCCTTGAGCCTGAGGTTCTGAATGTTGGCTTTTCAACATTTCTACGGAAATTTAATTTTATTCCTCAACTGAAAAAAATACGCTGCCCAACACTTATTCTGGCTGGGAAAAATGACTGGATTTGCCACCCGCGTCATTCTCAAATAATAGCTGAACATATTAAACATGCAACACTGAAAATTTTCTCAAAATGCGGGCATGCGATTACGACTGATGCAAAAGATAAATATTTAAAAGCTGTGTCTGTTTTTTTGAAAAAAAAATTTCATGTCAATAATCGTGAAAAAAACACCTAACCAATTTAAAACCTATTTGCGCTAAAAAGAATTAATATATCACTCAATAGAATTTAATTAAATATATGAAGGCTTCGTGTAAATTGCCCAATAACATCACACTCGCCAAGCGCGAGCACAAAATCTGCAGAAATTGTTTGATATTGAGATTTAATACTGTTCACTAAAATCTTATAAGAAGAATCTAGACTATTAAATAAGGTCATGTGCGGGTCGTAGGTTTGTTTAACGGGAAAATTAAGTACTGTTGCAAAATGCTGATGTAGCGATATTAGTGTATCACGCTGATTAGGCATTAATGATGCCCAGAAAGTTTTATTATCAAAGCTAATACAACTTATTTCTTCAAATTTCAGGTTCATAAATTTCAATAAATGAGAACCTTCAACTGCATTGATTATTTTCTCAGCCTGTAGTTTATCAGCATGAAATTGATGAATAGTCACATGCGGCAAGGAATGCTCACCGAGCATATACTGCCCTGCAACGCTTGCGTGCTTGTTCGCATATTCTATTATTTTCTGCTGATCAGCTTTTAATTTGGGGATAAAAGCTAAATTGTATTTATTTACCATATAGTTTTATACATACCTAAGACTCTATGGAGTCTACCATTCATCTGTGATAGCATCAAGATATACTTAATACGCATTTTACTACTCAGTCAACCTGCAAATTTCTGAACTAAAATGCCAAATAACGTTGATCTAACTCGAGCTTGATATAATGTCAGAAAATAGCGCAATTTCAGGATTAATTAACATCTTCGGTGATTCAAATGTTTTATTTGATGAAGCATCGAAGGTAATATACGGAAAAGATTTAACACAAAATTATCAGCCGAATCCACTTGCCATTGTTTTTCCGAAATCGGAAGCTCACGTTGTCGCTGTTGTTAAATTTGCGAATGAGCATAATATTGGACTTGTGCCGTCTGGTGGCAGAACGGGTTACAGCGGCGGCGCTGTTGCCTTGAACGGTGAAATTCTTGTTTCGTTCGATAAAATGAGGCGAATTGTTTCTTTTGATGCTGGGATTATGCAGGTAACGTGCGAGCCGGGTGTTACGACTAAAACCATTCAAGAATTTGCGGTAAAACATAATTTATTTTACCCGGTTGATTTTGCCTCTTCAGGCACGTCACAAATCGGTGGGAATATTGCAACAAATGCTGGTGGTATTAAAGTTATTCGGTACGGCTTAACGCGTCAATGGGTGTGTGGTTTGCGCGTTGTGACTGGCAAAGGGGATGTGTTAAGCATTAATCATGGTTTGATTAAAAATGCTGGCGGTTATGATTTACGGCATTTGCTTATTGGATCTGAAGGAACTTTAGGCTTTATTACACAAGCAAAGTTACAATTACTGAAAACGCAACCTGCAACAAAGGTTCTGCTACTTGCTGTTAATAACACGCATGTATTTATTGATATTCTCAATGCTTTTCGTGAACAAGTGTCTATTACTGCCTTTGAATTTTTTTCTGAAGCTGCGATTTTACATGTTATTCAAGAAACAAATCTCAAACATCCTTTCTCACAAAAATCGTCTTATTACTTGCTTATTGAATATGAAACAACCGAGAATAGCGATGATTTAATTATTAACCTTACCCAGGCCTGTTTAGCAAAAAACTGGCTGATCGATGCACTAGTCAGCACGAATACTAAACAGGCCGAAACATTCTGGAAGTACCGCGAATCGGTTTCCTCATCACTCGCTAAACACACACCCTATAAATACGACATCGCTGTCTTACCTTCTAAAATTCCTGAGTTCATGCAAGAAGTTGATTCACTTTTCAAAACAATATATCCAAACTTCGACATCATCTGGTTCGGTCATGTGGGTGATGGTAACTTGCACTTGAATATTCTGAAACCTGAAAATATCGATAAAAACGAATTTTTTGCTTATTGCGACAAAGCCAGCGAACAGGTTTTCAAGATAATTCAGCAATATCACGGGGCTATCTCAGCAGAACACGGCGTTGGGCTGCTGAAAAAAGACTACCTGCACTTCTCAAAATGCCCCACTGAAATAGACTATATGCGTGCGATTAAGCAGGTCTTTGATCCAAATAATATCATTAACCCAGGGAAGATATTTTAACTCAGCGCATTATTTCCCAAAAAAATCATACTGTTACTCAATATACATGTTCTGCTATAATCAATATATCTATTATTAAGTTATCTATACGAAGGTAATACTCGCTCGAGGTCGGCATCTAAACTGTTTTTATTTCAAATGAAGCACGCGTGTTTCAACTCTTAATTTACTTATAAGTTCTAATAGCACAGTTAAAACAATTAAACCAATCCCAATTGATAACGCAACGCGAGACAGCTGCGCAGAAATTTGCTTATTTAATCCGGAGGCAATAATGTTCGGTAATATCCAATGGCTGCTGATGTAGCTTGCCATTAAGCCGCCAATGCCAATATTCATTGTCCATGCGCCTGTCATTAAACCTCGCATGTCGGTTGGGATGAGTTCCCCAATCAATGAATTCCCGACCGGGCTAATTGCTATTTCGCCGAGTACCAAGCATATTAAGTATGAAAGAACAGGCAGCATTGGAATGGTGTTCAAACCAACTGATGTGACCAACCCAGCATACAATGAAATAAAGGATACCGCTGCAGCTATAAAACCAAATTGGAAGTATACAAACGCACTTTTGCTCTGCCCATTTTTACGTCCTAGCAATGCGGCGAAAAGCGGTGCTAGCATTAAAATGACAATCGAGTCGATATTCACTATCCATTGCGGTGCCAAGGTAATACCAAACACGATTCTATTAACATCATTTTCAATAAATTGCATCATTGCGATAGGCGTAATCATATAGACAGACCAAAAAACAACGGCCATCAATGAATACCCAATAAATTTCACAATATTTTGTTTCTCTTCCTGGTTAACCTTTGTAAACACAAAATACATAATAATAAATTGTATTAATATTGATGCTGTCGTGATGTATGGTTTTGTTGACAGGCCATATTCAAGGATATATTTAATATTCACAATTGCGAATATCATAAACCCGACTGTGTAAGCAATAGGATATTTGGCAGTGCGGCTTCCTGTATTAATAGATGGTTCTTTGATAAAAAAGAAAGCACAGATGAAAGATACCAGCATTAACAAAGACATTAAATAAAATAAATTTGTGTAACTATTGAGGATGGTTGAAAAGCCGGTTAAAAAGTATCCGCCTAAAAACCCTATATTCATACCGATGTAATTCCAAACAAACCCCACTCTTCGTTCAGCTACCTGATGTTTTTCATATATTGAGGTTACAAACATATTTAAGCATACGTTAGATACCAGGCTGTTCATTAAATACAAACTCAAGCCTATAAATAAATTATAGTTTTTCGCGAGTGAAACACAGCCTAAACAACTCAAAAAAGTACCTAGACAATAGAGTTTTTTATACTCAATTACTCGTGTTGCAAACAACCCGCCTATCAAAGGTAAAAAATAATTTAATGACAAAAACAAACCCGCAATTGCCGTTGCTGTTAACTTCTGAAAATGTAAACTCTGTATCAAATATAACGACAACCCAGAAAAAAACACCGCAAACGCCATCGAGCAACTCACACGAATGATAAATATTGCCAATAATTGTTTAAACGAATTTGTTTTACTGTTTTCCATTGTTGTTCAACCTATTTTTTATAATTGCTTGCCTGCAAATCGGTAATTGATGATTTGAAAATCACTATCTTACAATCTAATTTTCACTAATCACTCAGCCTTCACTTCAATCATCACCTCGTTACGACGAAGGAACGGCAACGTCCATGGCGGGTTAAAAAATGCGTAAATAGGGCTTGAAACTGCTTTAAGCTCATTTTTATTGATAAAAGATTCTAATTCGTGCGTATGCCTTTCCAAGCTTTCAGCATTTGCGACGCCTGAAAACCGCACAACAGCGTAACGGCTTGGTGGAATTTTTAGAAGTTTCACTGCTGGCTGACTGGGCTTTGGTAACGTTTCCATCGTATATTTAGCTGGCATCACAAACCGCACTAACCACAATTTTCCATCGCAACTTTGTGTTACCGGTGCTGTCATTGCGATTTTTTGCGTGCTGGCATTATTCCCAAAAATGTAATCAGCAATGACACGAAAACCACGGTTAATGGCTGTTTCTCTATCGCCCGCAACCGAAGTTTCAGCAACGAGCATTGATTCATAATAACGAATTTCAAAGTCGCCGTCTTTTTGAACGACCGTATATTTAGCCTGCTCCACACGGCTCGCAATTGGACCCCATAAAACCACACCCATAATAAGCACGACAATAACACTTACAATAATCAGAATCATTCCTTTCCTCATTTTCAATTCATCCTTTTTTAATGCTTCAGCTTTCTCAAAACAAACTCTTCCAAGGTATTAATGGCGGCATTGTCTGCACGATGTTTGAGCAATGAAACATGCGTATCAGCAAGTTTAGGCAACAATGCGCTATCGGTAGCTTGTAAATCGTTCGGGATTATGGTGTGTGGTATCACCGTAATACCCATGCCCGCTCTCACGGCTGCGATGGTGCCTGCATAACTAGGGCTTGATAAAACAACCCTCCATGCCTTACCTGCGCTCTCCAACACACTCTATGCCGATGCACGGTAAACACAAGGTTGTGGCGCTGATACTAATGGTACAGGTTTTTTTGAGTGAATCAAACTGGCATCACCCACCCATTTAAGGGGCTCGGATCACACATCTAAACCATTAGGAAAATCTTCTGGCCGATTCATTTTAACCAATACCAAATCGAATTCTTTCTTTTTAAAACGATCGAATAAATTTAGTGTTAAGTCGCACACAATATTCAGTAAAATGCACGGATGAATACGGCAGAAGTCTGCAAGCACCTCTGAAAAATACACACTCGCGAAATTCTCTGGTACCCCAAAACGCACCTCGCCTCAAGTTAAGGCTCTTTGAACCTATCAAAGGCTTCACGGTGCAGTGCAAATATTTGAATGCTTATACGACCAGGCGTCATGCATACTGTCGCTGTACAACGCGTTTGATGCTTTCTGCGCAGAAGCGGAATTGAATCGCAACCATGTGATGACATGGTTCAAGATCCACCCGACACCAATTTACGATTTTATAGGTGAAAAAACATTATCGACTCTTCTGCCTGATCCCATACTGACTGATCATCTAGCAAATCAGTTTATAATGATTTGGAACTGCGACGTGCAATGATTCACCTTCATAAAATGGCTGGTTGCCCGTAGTTGAAATAACAGAAACAGACATCATATATCTATACGTGTATATTGAATTAGATCAGGAATAGACATGCTTGCCGCAACACCCCGGCCAAACGAAATATGGCCTATCTACAAAAAAATCGTAAATCACGTGTCACAGTACATGATTCCATTTGCGTTTGGGTACGGACCCAATCCCGATAATTACGATTTTAATTCCGGAACAGCCACCCTTGTCGACCTGGGTAACGGTCCTTTTGCATTAACTTGTGAGCATGTAGCTGCAGAATTCCACAAATTTAGAGAAATCCATAAAGACAGAATCAATGCTCAACTATATATCGGTGGAGCAACAGGAATTGAGCGTAAAATCATAGCTTGTGATGAAGACCTTGATATTGCCACTCTGGAACTTCACAAGAATGAATTAACCCTCATACCCTACACTCAGAATTTATGCGGCACCAAATTTATTAAGCAAATTTATATCGGCCAAATCAAAGAAAATGATGTGATCGTCGTCGCTGGTTTTCCCGGCGCACCGACCTGGCGATACAAAAACGATATAAATAATCTATTTTCGTTTCACCCTTGTGTGTGTTTCGCTGAAGTAGTTTCCGTCAACAACCATCACATTATTTGTCAATCTGACTTCAGGATTTATGAGCGCGAATTCAGCCATAAACTTACTTTAACTGATGATCCTGCTGGCATGAGCGGCGGGCCAGCGTTTATCATGCATCGAGTTAACGGCATACATGTTTGCTCTTTTATTGGCATCATCTCAGACGCTAAATTTATGGAAAGAAATGTCCTGACAATGTACATAAAACTTGTCAAGCGACTGAACGGCAATGGCACAATCAAAGAATCTTGTGAATACTGACCTTCGCAGATCAACCAAAAGCTGTGCAAATATTAAACATAAATGCGCCGCCACGCCTGCATTCATCGCCTTAGTAAAATCAGCAAACTTTGTGTATACTTGGCACAGCAATTTTGCGGCCTGATATACTGCTTATTTTTAAACCATGACAGACAAGAAAGAGCTATCCGAGCGCGACATATGCTCCAAATTCATCACCCCAGCAATCACCAATGCCGGCTGGGACTTGCTTACCCAGATTCGCGAAGAAGTAACCTTTACCAAAGGCAGAATACACGTAAAGGGCAAATTCCACTCTAGAGGTGAGAAAAAGCGAGCTGACTACATTTTATACTACAAACCGAATATTCCCCTCGCCGTCATTGAAGCCAAAGACAACAATCACAACCTGGGCGCAGGGATGCAGCAAGCACTTGGCTATGCAGACTCGCTAGACGTACCGTTTGTCTTCAGCTCAAATGGCGATGCATTCTTATTGCATGACAAGACTGGGTTCAGTGATAAGACTGAGCAAGAATTGGCGTTAACCGCATTCCCTTCTCCAGATGAACTCTGGCAGCGCTATTGCAAATGGAAAGGTATAGAAACAGCCACAGCCCTAAATACAGTTGAAATGCCCTACTATGACGATGGCACAGGCCGCACCCCCCGCTATTATCAAGCGAATGCCATCAATAAAACTATTGAGGCTATCGCCAAAGGACAACAACGCTGCCTACTCGTCATGGCAACCGGCACAGGCAAAACTTATACCGCGTTCCAGATTATCTGGCGATTATGGAAATCAGGTACCAAAAAACGAATCCTCTTTCTTGCTGATCGAAACATTCTGGTTGATCAAACCAAAAATAATGACTTCAAACCATTCGGCCCTGCCATGACTAAAATCAGCAAGCGCCAGGTCGATAAAAGTTATGAAATCTATTTATCACTCTACCAAGCCGTCACCGGCAATGAAGAAAAGAAAAACATCTATAAACAGTTCACACCCGATTTCTTCGATTTAGTGGTAATCGACGAATGCCACCGCGGTAGCGCAGCAGAAGACTCCGCATGGCACGAAATTCTGGAATATTTCTCATCTGCGACGCATATCGGTTTAACAGCCACACCAAAAGAAACCAAAGACGTATCCAGTATTTATTACTTTGGCGAACCAATTTTCAGCTATACGCTAAAACAAGGTATAGAAGATGGCTTTCTTGCTCCATACAAAGTCGTCCGCATTGATTTCGACAAAGACCTTCAAGGTTGGCGTCCAAGCAAAGGCCAGACTGATAAATACGGCAATGTAATTGAAGACCGTGTTTACAACCAAACAGATATGGATCGCTCATTGGTTCTAGAAAAGCGCACGGAACTGGTTGCAAAGAAAATCACTGAGTTTCTGACAACAACAGACCCTTACGCCAAGACGATTGTATTCTGCGATGACATCAACCACGCAGAGCGCATGCGACAAGCACTAGTCAATTTTAATCCCGAGCTTGTGAAAGAAAATCGCAAATATGTCATGCGCATCACCGGCGATGAGATGGAAGGCAAAGCCGAACTGGATAATTTCATTAATCCCGAAGAACGTTACCCAGTCATCGCCACGACCTCCAAGCTAATGTCGACGGGTGTTGACGCACAAACCTGCAAACTCATCGTACTCGACCAGCATATAAAATCCATGACTGAATTCAAACAAATCATCGGACGCGGCACCCGCATCAATGAAGATTACGACAAATATTGGTTCACCATCATGGATTTCAAAAAAGCTACCGAGCTCTTTGCTGACCCCGCATTTGATGGCGAACCTGTCATGATCTATGAACCCAAAGGCGACGAATCACCTGTACCACCAGATGACGACTTGTCGGAAAGCACTGTTGATGAACATGGCAACCCAGTATTACCAGATGCTGAAGAACCCATCGACACAACAGATGGAGTATACAACGGCGAAGGCAACACAAAACGCGTTAAATATGTAATCGGCGAAGATGTGAAGGTTTATGTCATCTCTGAGCGCGTTCAATATTACGGACCAGACGGCAAATTAATCACCGAATCACTGAAAGATTACACTCGTAAAACAGTGAGAAAGGATTATGAGTCTCTCGATATATTTCTTCGTCAATGGAATAAGGCCGACCGTAAAGCGACCATCCTGCGCGAGCTGGAAGAGCACGGCGTCTTACTCGAACCATTAGCTGAAACAGTGGGCAAAGATTTTGACGCATTCGACTTAATCTGCCATATAGCCTTTGATCAGCCACCATTAACACGTCGTGAACGCGCTGACCAAGTAAAAAAACGAAACTACTTCACCAAGTACGGCGATCAAGCGCGGAAGGTTCTTGAAACCTTGCTAGATAAATACGCCGACACCGGCATTGAAAATATCGAAGATATTAACATCCTGACTGTAGATCCATTCAGAGGCATGGGCACCCCCACCGAATTAGTATCAGCTTTCGGCGGCAGAGATGCTTACATGAACGCACTACATGAACTAGAAGCCAATCTTTATACCCAACCCACAAATTATCGATAAGCAGACAAGCATATGAGTATTTCTTCTACTATCAAATCCATTCAAGACATCATGCGCAAAGACGTTGGCGTTGACGGTGATGCACAACGACTTAGCCAGCTAGTGTGGATGTTATTCCTGAAAATATTTGATGATCGTGAAACTGAATGGGAATTATTACAGGGCAATTACAAATCACCACTACCCGAGAAATACCGCTGGCGTAACTGGGCAGCCGATCCAGAAGGTAAGACTGGGGATGCGCTCAAACAGTTTCTTGATAACGACTTATTTCCAGCCTTACAACAACTTGAAGCCAAAGGTGGCGACCAACGCGTCTATGTGATCCGCTCAGTTTTCGAAGATGCCTACAATTATATGAAATCTGGCCAGTTAATCCGCCAGGTTATCAATAAGATTCAAGAAGGCGTAGATTTTAACAAAGCACAAGAACGACATCTGTTCGGCGATATGTATGAACAGTTGCTGCGTGATTTGCAGGCCGCTGGCAATGCTGGTGAGTTTTACACCCCACGCGCTGTCACAGAATTTATGGTACGCATGGTAAATCCACGCCTAGGTGAAAAAGTGATGGATCCAGCTTGCGGTACCGGTGGCTTTCTCACCTGCTCAATTGAACACATACGCAAACAAGACGTGAAAACAGTAGAAGACGAAACACAGTTGCAGGAAAACATCTTTGGCATTGAGAAAAAACCAATGCCGCATTTATTATGCACCACCAACATGATTTTGCACGGCATCGATGTGCCCAGCAATATTCGCCATGACAATACCTTGTCACGCCCCCTGATAAGCTGGGGACCTAAAGAACGGGTGGATGTAGTCGTTACTAATCCTCCATTTGGCGGCATGGAAGAAGATGGCATAGAAACCAACTTTCCATCATCATTTAGAACGCGTGAAACAGCCGATCTATTCTTAGTGCTTATCATGCAATTATTAAAAACCGGCGGCCGCGCAGCCGTTGTCTTACCAGACGGCTTCTTATTTGGTGAAGGCATCAAAACACGTATTAAAGAAAAGCTACTAGAAGATTGCAACCTTCACACCATCGTACGCTTACCCAATGGCGTATTCGCACCATATACAGGCATTAAAACCAACCTGCTGTTTTTTACCAAAGGCACACCCACTAAAGATATCTGGTTTTATGAGCATCCCTACCCGCCAGGCGTGAAGAGTTACAACAAAACCAAACCCATGCGAATTGAAGAATTTGATGCAGAAGTAGCATGGTGGGGCAAAGAAAAAGATAGCTTCAAAAAACGCGTTGAGAATGAATATTCATGGAAAGTTAGCATCGATGACATCAAAGCACGCAACTACAACCTCGATTGCAAAAATCCGCATATTGGTGAACAAGAATCACATGACCCGGAAGAATTGCTTGCTCAGTACAACGCCATGCAAAATGAGATCTCTTCTTTGCGCAATCAATTAAAAGTCATATTAAGCGAAGCGCTTGCCTCAACCACCGAGAAAAAGAAGACAGTTAAATCATGAAAAGTATTCAGCAATTAATTACAGATCATATTGATATTTGGACTGCGGCTGAGTCAGAAAAGAAAACAGGGCGTGGGCGAAGCAGAATCAATTCAGATGCTGTATACGGAATTAAAAAGTTACGCGAGCTAATTCTTGATTTAGCTGTGCAAGGCAAACTTGTTTCGCAGAATTCAACTGATGAACCTGCCAGTGAGTTACTTAAACGCATACAAAACGAAAAGAATGGCAAATCGGCACCACGAAAACTCAAAGATGCTCATGCAAACTCTTCAATAACTGATGCAGAAAAGCCGTTCTATTTACCATTGGGCTGGGCATGGACAAGACTTGATAGCATAATTGACTATGTAAATGGTTTTGCATTTTCAAGTAAAGATTTCACGCTGAATGGGATTGGCATAATCAAAATAGGCGACATTCAACTAGGGCGCATTGAACCTGAAAACATGTCGAGAGTTCGTGAGGAAATCGTAGCAGACCTCGATGAACAACTTATAGTAGAGCCAGGTGATCTTGTCATTGCTATGTCTGGGGCAACTACTGGAAAGCTAGGATTTAATGATACAAAAGAGAGATTCTATCTTAATCAACGTGTAGGAAAAATCGTACCCTTTACCATATCAAAGAAGTTTTTATATTTTGATCTAACTACTAAAATCGCCGACAATCTCCAAAAATCATCTGGAACTGCAATTCCAAATTTAAGTACAGAGCAAATAAAATCGATCGTTATTGCTTTACCGCCACTTGCGGAACAGCACCGCATCGTGGCTAAAGTTGACGAGCTCATGTCACTGTGCGACCAACTCGAATCTGAGCACATAAACGCCGCTGAGGCTCATGTAAAACTTGTTAGCCACCTACTCGGGACACTGACACAATCAAAAAATGCAGAAGACTTCAACGAAAACTGGCAACGCATCGCCGAGCATTTCGATATTCTATTTACCACTGAATCCAGTATCGACGCGCTTAAACAGACACTACTTCAACTAGCCGTAATAGGAGCCTTAACTAGTAGCACAAAAGTAAGAACGCCTGATATGTTTAATACCAAATTTGAAAACATTCTTGAAGGAACAAAAGGATCTTTACGAAGGGGGCCTTTTGGCAGCTCCATTAGAAAAGATATGTTTGTGGATTCAGGATTCAAAGTTTACGAGCAAAAAAATGCAATACAAGATGATTGCAACTTAGGCACGTACTATATTAACAAACAAAAATTTGACGAATTATCAAATTTTGCTGTTTTACCAGGTGATTTTATTGTTAGCTGCGCGGGCACAATAGGTAAAATTAGCTACTTACCATCCCATGCAAAACCTGGCGTAATAAATCAGGCACTCATGCGAATCAGAATTAACAAAGCTGTTATTAATGATCAATTTTTTATTAAACTCTTCGAATCCTCCTATTTCCAAACATCAATCCTTGAAACAACAAAAGGAAGCGCAATGAAAAACCTTGCAGCCGTAAAGACGATTAAAAATATAAATATATGGCTTCCTGATTTAGATAAACAACGTCAAATCGTAGATAAAATAAATGAGCTGGAAAAATTGTGCAACAAGTTAGAAAAGCGAATCAGAGAGACTAGCCAGCTTCAGAGAAACTTAGCGGATACATTGGTTTCTCATGGTATTTAGTCAATATTAAATCACTAATTGGATGCGAAAATAATGGAAATATCTCATGACAAAATCCGCCAAACAATACTTGAAGTAGTAAAGGAGGAAACTGATCGTAACAAAAGATCGTCAATAGGATCGCATTTACAATCTGCATCTACTTTACCCCAAGTTGCAAAAAAACTCGATATTCCTATTAATAGTACTGCCTACGAGCAAATGATACTCACAGCCTTCCAGGAGTTGATGAATACCGGGCATTTTGCATGGGGCTTGAATTTTGGAAATCCAAATCCACCATTTTTCCACGTAACAGAACGCGGCAACACTGCTTTTCAAAACCTAAGTCGTGATCCTTCCAATCCAAATGAATATCTCCGATATGTGGGAAATCAATGCCAACTCAATGACGTAGAGCGATCATATTTAAAGGAGGCTGTTAGCACCTTTAATTCTGGCCATCACAAATCAGCCGCCGTCATGATTGGCGCAACCGCCGAGTGCCTAATACTTAAATTACGTACTATACTCATTGCTAAAATTAACAAACCGAGTAAACAATTAATTGACTGGAAAGCAAAAACAGTATTCAGCGCTGTCAAATCCATTTTAGATAAGCACAGCGGCAGCATGCAAATCGAATTACGAGATGAATATAACGCTTATTGGCCAGCACTCAACGAACAAATTCGCCGTACACGTAACGATGCCGGACATCCTGAAAACATTGCATCTTTTACATTCGAGGATGTTCACGCCTCACTGTTAATGTTTCCAAACATTGCAAAGCTAACGAATCATCTAATGGATTTTATACAACAACATAATTTTTAACTTAACTGACAAAACTCGCTAGCCGGCAACAGCCACCCTGTCATTAACAATAAATGATTATTGATGAGCTTTATTTTTTTCGATGCTCCGTAAATTGAACCTTGCTCTTTTCATAAATGCGTCCCAGTTTTTAAATACCCTTATGCTAACATTTTTTATTCGAGGGCAGAGCGCTGTGTTTTTTATTTTCATATTGAGTCTTGCTAGAGCATCTTGTATAACAACTACCGGATTGTATTTTTCTCTATGAGCTATTTTATACGGGTCAATAAAACCATTTTTGATATTTCTAGGGAGTTGCTCTATATTACTTAACCAATATTTCGTTTCAGTGTCATTCCGTGGAGTTATGCTACCTGCCTCATAGTCAACTTTCCACAGCAAAAACGCGGCTTCTAGAGACTTGAAATAATCATCGGATATTAATGCAAAATCAAGATCAGAATTACTGGAAAAACTATTCCCAAACTCTTTGCCTGGTGTAAGCGAAAAACCAGATCTTGCACTTCCCACCAAGATTACTTCTTTTGGATTCACATTTAATTCTCTTGCGAGCCAGTACCTTGCCAGCTCAAATAACATGGGCTTTTCTCTAAATGCAAATGGAAATCCTTCCGTGAGCCACAGCCTTATAAAGCTGTCTAATTCATCACCGTTAAGAGAAGCAAGTCTTGTTGAAATAAAATCTTTGTCAGGAAAATCTGAAACAAGATCACTTGCTGAACCGGTTAGATAAAATGGCTTGATCTGGTACATAAACCTCCCCTCCAAAAGTATCACGATATTTTGCCAAAATGTGGTTACTCCTCAACACTATCTTTTCTCTTCTCTGTGCCGAGTATTTTATTGGTTCGGGATATTTCAGTCTGGCCACCAATAAACACGCCTCAGTAAGTGTTAAATTTTCTGGTTTGTATTTTAATCTTTTAGTTGCCTGATCAAAGCCTTGCATCCCACTGCCGAAATAAGCATAAAACAAATACATGCCGGGAATTTCGCCTTTCGGCACAACATGCGAAATCAAAACAGCATGCCCAAATTCAATTAATTTTCTTCTGATAGAAAGCTCATATCTACCAGAAATAGTTCTAGCCAACTGTTGCTCAATAGTACTGCCACCTTCAGTCTTTCTGAAAATGATGGTTTTTATTAATGCGCGTGCAAGTGAATACAAGTCTATTCCTGAATGCCTATAGAATCTGTGATCCTCAGCAACAATAAGTGCCATGATTGCCCGCTGATGAACAGTAACACCGGAGTTTCTATAAAATATATACCGCTCAGAAATCAGAGCAAGATAGCCCTGTACTTTTTTCTTGCAAAAGGTAAGCAGGATGTAACGTAAAATAATTGGCAAATGATCCATCTAAACTCCCATACAAAAAGCTGCTCTTTAAGAGCAAATATCTATTATTATATCGCATCAGATAGTTATTAAATTTCACGCTTAGCCATTAAGGCAAATATTATCTACTATCCATTCATCTATAGGTGGCGCCTTTCCATATGGCTCATCATGCTCGGCATTGTGATGCTTTAGTTTGTCGCTGATAAACCTTTTAAATCGTTCTTGCACAAGATTGGAGCGATGATCATAATCAGAATCTTCTAAGGCTTCACCTAATATCACGATCAAAATAATTCGTGATGATTTGTTCGGACGGTTTATGTCGTTATTAAGCTTCCAGTGAATATTAGCTAAATAACCATACCGACCGTGATCAATAATCGAGCTGTATTCCGCATGCAGAGGAAACATATCTTTTATTGAATCCAATAATTGATCACCTATCGCCTTCCATTTACCTTGATCCATGTATAAATGCCTTTCTCCAAGTCAATTTCCAATTTTACCATTAAACATACCCTCCAATAACCCCAGAATACATCATGACAAGAGATTATGAGGAACGTTTTCGAAATTTTACACGACAAAACGCTCTTGGGCGTGGCCCTCGAGGTGGGTTTTAACTATCTGGCTCTTCCCCAAATAAGGGGCATTTTAATTAAAAATATCATACCTTACTTGTTGAATGGACAAGAAAAAGGAGATTTAAAATGCCCCGCAAGGATAATATCCTAAGTTTACCTGGTTTTTCCATAAAAAAAGCCAGTGGTTATAACCCGGTCATTATTGATGTACATTATCGGAACAAACCCAGCTGTCCCAGTTGTGGCAGTCGGAAGGTTCGCAAGAAAGCAAGCCACATCAGGCGAGTTCGGCATGAACCCATCGGTCACCGCCAAACCATCTTACGATTCAAAGCCTACAAGCTGTTCTGTCATGCGTGTAAGCGCTATTACAATCAACAATTCCCTGGCATCAACAAACACCAACGTGCAACACAACGATTACGCCATCACGTTTTTCATCGGCACACAGAAGGCGCATCGCAACAAGCTTTAGCTCGTGACTTCAAAATGGGAAAAGCAACAATCGAGCGCTGGTATCATCAACAATATGTGCTTGCACATAGCGAGGTGGATACTAGGCATTGCCCTGCAGTATTAGGAATCGATGAACATTTTTTCAGTCGCAAACAGGGTTACGCAACCACATTCTGCAACCTCAAAAAACATCGCATTTTCGATATCGTCAAAGGACGCTCCGCAAGCGACCTAGCAGATTACTTAAATCAATTACAAGGAAAAGACCGTGTCAAAGTGGTTTGTATTGATTTAAGTAGCACCTATCGACACCTAATACAACAACATTTTCCTAACGCAAAGATTGTGGCAGACCGCTTCCATGTTATTCGGTTGATGAATCATATGTGCATGCAAACCTATCAGGATATCGATCCAAAAATGAAAAATAAACGAGGATTACTCGCAGCACTGCGAACTAACCCTGAAAATTTATCAGCAAGGCGTTTAGAAAAGCGTGATGCGTACTTAATGCAACAACCTGCTATCAATGCAATTTATCAATTTAAACAAAAACTGAGGCGAGTGTTAATGAAAAAAACCATGAAAGCAAAAGATTGCCAGAGAATTATCCCTGTATTTTTAAGAATGATTAAAGCGCTTAAAGAGAGCTCGTTCAGACGTTTAGTAACACTTGGGAAAACACTTTACCAATGGCGTGAAGAGGTAGCGAGAATGTGGCGATTTACAAAGAACAATGGCATCACGGAGGGGTTTCATCGAAAGATGAAACTGATACAACGACGAGCTTATGGGTTTAGGAGCTTTGAAAACTATCGACTACGTGTTAGGGTGTTGTGTTCGTAGAGGTGTGCCCCCTTAAATGGGAAAGACCCCTGATTTTACAAGCTGGCGATGGGACTCGAACCCGCGACCTGCTGATTACAAATCAGCTGCTCTACCAACTGAGCTACGCCAGCGTTTGGAGGGGTGAAAGGGGTAAAT
Source organism: uncultured Gammaproteobacteria bacterium (assembly GCA_965653045.1). Classification (GTDB taxonomy): domain Bacteria; phylum Pseudomonadota; class Gammaproteobacteria; order DSM-16500; family DSM-16500; genus Aquicella. The sequence goes on along the minus strand of CBFGYM010000011.1, from coordinate 5,780 downwards.
TTTATCTGAAATTTGAGAAATAGCAACCGGTTAGCGGTGAAAAAGTCAGGGTTTTTGGGTTACGTGGTTTTGCGGCGGCACTCTTTGAAGGCAGACCCGTCTTGATTGTGTCTTTTTTTTACGACGAACAGGGTGTCAACCGAATGGGTAAGGGTTTTTGCTTCAGGTTTAGGCGGTGTGATAACCGCTTGGAGGTGTTGAAATAATTGCAGCGGAGACTTCACCGCAATCCTAGCATCCGTCGTCGAAAAAACTGTACAAAAAATGCCGAATTTCGCGCGGTATTCGCAGGCATAAGGCATGATGGCCGTATTGAGTTTTGCCGCCAAAGCCAGCATTTGCGCTTGGAAAGCCTCGTCGCCGGGTGCGTTCACGTGCAAAACGTAGTGATATAAAACAAGGGTATCGAAAGATGCGCCGGGAATGGGGTCAAGCACTGCGTGCATCCAAAATGAGTTCGCGAATTGATCAACCAACCCACTCAACAACTCAGCATCTGTCATACGGCTCACCCCTGTCGTTAGGTGCGAAACAACGAACACGCTAGTCTGTTTCTTATTATAACGAACAACAGGGGTTAAAGCACTGTTAAGAATATTATGCTAAACGAACTTTACTCTTCGCTTCTAAGCCCAGCAAAGCTTCGTAATGATTCAAAATGGCGCGAGACATTGCCGCAGCTTCTGCAGCGCTCGGGCGATTTTCCGGGTTCGATGCATGACATATTCTCAGGAAAGATTGATATGTCTTCAAAACATCCCGTGGGAAATCTTTTTCGGAATATTTCAACTTCATTACACCAAACAGACCTGCGAGCAAATCATCAGGCTCATCGGTAACAATCGTATCGTAAATATAAACAAAATTATCTAGTTCATTCCAAATCTCGTTCGGGTCATTCCAAATTTCCGCTAACATTCGCGCAACAGAATAAATGTCTGATTTCTCGGTGACCTCTTGTGGTGCATTTAATAAATCAGAGACGAAATAATCCATCGCAAAAAAATCTTCAGCTCTGCCAAAGCTAAGCGTCATTTTCGCGCTATCGTGAACAGAACCACTGTCGTTTCCTTGCATTTGAATATTCCCATCCGAATCAATCGTAAAATTTTTAGGTTCCAGTCTTACTACGCCCATTTTGGCCGTTGGCTCAGTCATAAATATATTAACAGCTTTGCTCACTTCAAACTTTAATACTTCTGGTGATGCATATGGCGGCGTGAAGTAGCTTGATTTTGAATAATCAATAATCGTGATATTACCCAGCTTGTCAATACAGAAGTTATCATGCTTCAAGTCGCCGTGTAATTTTCCGTTTAATTGTTTATCGACTGCTGAAAACAAAGCGGCTGTTAATCTTAAGACTTCATGAATAAATTTACGGTTATCACGAATCGCAAATAAATATTCCTCAAGAAAATCATATAAAGATTTTCCAAGGTCTGGCATTGCGTAAAACCCCGGGTGATAATTTCGCGACCTCGCCAAATGCGCCAAACTTTTTGTATCTTCAAACTCATCTTTCAACGTCAATGATGCGTTATTGCTAATCTTATAAACATAAGGATGTTTTAAACGTTTTTTAGATTGATCTGTTACAAAAACATTTTTCACACGATAAACGCTGGAAGATCCGCCAAACCCGACTGCATCATGATCCAACAAATCAAGGCACTCTCCTCTATTTTCTTTGCGCGCGCGTCTAACAACAATACAGTCATCAAACGATATTTTTTTCTTTTGGAAAAAATAATCACGATCTGCAGCAAAAATAGGAATATCTTTTGAAGCCTGTAAGAAATTTTTCAATATCCCCGCAGGCGCTAACATCCCAAACTGTAGACGTGATATTTTCATCGTCGGGCACATTAAACTCTCAGACAAGCGTGAGGCATAAAAATAATAAAAAGCCGTATATTTTTCCAGGGTTGCGCTATCGCTTGCATCAACACCCTTTAATTTTTCTAATAAATATTGCCAAGCTTGTTTATTTGGATTTTGAAAATTATCATCACGTATATATTCAAGAACTCTTTCTTGTAAAATTGTCAGAAAAACATCTGCTGCGATAGTTTTTACACTCGTCATCGGCATTTCAGCCCTGAAATATACCATACCAATATTTAATAAATGCAAATCACCAATAATTTCGTCCTTTTCATTCAAAACAACATAAGCTTGATTGGGCGTAAAAGGATTAATATCCGTTGCTTTTAATGAATGAGATAACTTCAGATCGCCACCCTCAGATGAATATATTTCACCTGCCTGATAATCAAGCGTATCAGGGTTATTAATTAATAAATTAAATAAGGCAAAGTTATTAACCGGGTCAAAACTGTCGTTGATCTGGGTAAGATTAATCATTCGGGATTGCATTTTAAAACCTCGTTAATATGAAAATTATTTTTTAAATGTTTTTTGCTGAACTATCTGAGCAGAATAATCTTGTAGAATTTCTTCGAATGCTTCTGCGGCGGCTTGCAAGCTTAAACGTGTTTCAGGGTTACGCTCATGACAGCGCAATAGCACGTTTTGATATTTCTCCATCAGCGTGCGGGGAAATTGCTTATCAGAGTAACGCTCTTGCATATCTTCAAATAAAAACGCGAGTAAATTTACAGGCTTGCCATGCACAACATGCTCTAAAATATCCACACCATTTTTGACATAATCCCATATCGGGTGTGGGTCTCCCCAACAAAAGGCTAGCGTTCTTGCAAGTGCATAAACATCCGACTGAACCGTTCCAAGACTTTCATTTGCTAATATTTCAGGTGCTGCATAAAGTCGTGTAGCATTATTATTTCTGGCAAAATCAATGAAATTAATGCGTCCATTGTCATCAATACAAATATTATCGGGCTTAATATCACCATGATATTGCCCTTTCATTTGCACGATAACCGCTTCAAATAATCGCGCGGATAAAATTAACATCTGATGAACAAATTCTTTTTTAGAAGCAACACGTAAATTCGCATTATAATAATTAACAAAATTTTGGCCTAAATACGGCATTGCAAAAAAACCCATTTGCGGGTTTCTCGACTTTTTCAAATGTTCAATTGTTTTTGAATCATGATATTCTGCTTCTAAGGTTTCCTTTTCACTTAACTTGTAAACATACGGATGTTGTTTTGTTTTTTGTTTCGCTTCGGGTGCAACAAACACAGATTGAACACGGTAGACCATCCCTGAATTGCCAGAACCAAGCGCATTTTGCGCTAAAATATCAATGGCTTCACCGCGATTGTGCTTACGTTCTCGGCGTATCATAATTGCATCAAAACTAATTTTTTTACCCTGAAAAAAATAATAGTCAGTATCTGTAAATTTTTTAAATGATTTGGTTGCCATTAAAAAGTTAGCGGCTGCTTCATCAAGTTGATTGTTTGACAATGCCTCACTAGAAATGTCAACCACGCTCCAGTCAATCGCGCCGCGTAAACATTTTAAATAAAAATCAAGAAATGCCCGATATTCTCGCACCGTGTTCTCTTCATCGGCATAAATCGTTTTTATTTTTTCTTCTAAAAACAGAAAACTTTGTCTAATTGGGTTTGGGGTATATTTACCTGTTTTATATTCTTTCTTCGCAACATTAATTATTTTTTTAATGGCGTTAAAATCTGGTTTCGTTTCTTTTTTCACTGTTCGTGTATCTTGAAAATAAATCATGCCGATAGGAAGCAAGTGCACTCTACCGATAGTTTCACCCATTTTATCAATCACTAAAAAAGATTGGTCGGCGGTAAAGATTTTTTCTGAATCAGCTTTTAAGGTATGTGAAAGTTTAATGCTTCGTTCGTGATATTGATATGCTTTCTCCGCCTCATACACAGCCTCGGGCGACGATTGAAATAATAATCCAAAAAGCAGAAAATTATGCTTCTGCCAATAGCTATCATTAATTTGCAATAAATTAATCTTAACCGCTGTATTTCGTCTTAGCATTATCGCCTCGTTTTTTATAACTCTTTCTTTTTATAGTAGTATTTTAGCACTCTTTAAGCGAACTGTGCAATATATTTACAACTTCAATGAAATTGCGCTAAATAACAGTTACTTAAAGCGTCTGGCTACGAAACCTTCTCATCGGTTTTTGTTGATTGATTTGCGCCTCTTCTTTTCTAGCCAACAAATAGGCCGCATAGCCTTGGAAGACTTCTTCAAACGCATTGGCCGCCGCAAGTGCAGTTGGTCTGCGCTCAGGCTCGCGGTGATGACACTGACGAATAATTGCATTATAAGCTCTCAGAAACGAGCGTGGAAATTCCACATCATCATAATCTTTTTCAATTGCCTCAAAGAAAGGCGCTAGCAAACATGACGATTTTTTGAAAACCACATCAGTGACGATCAAATCGTTTCTGTCTTGGGAATAATCCCAAATCTCGTGTGGGTCACCCCATACCTCAACAAGACTTCGTGCCGCGGAATACACATCACTAGCGGGTGTTATATTTGATGATCGAAGCAGCACCTCGGGAGAGGCATAATGATAGGTGAAATTATTCACGCGTCGGTAATCAATAATCCATAATTTTTCTGCCTCATCAACGCAAATATTATCAATTTTAATATCACCGTGTACTTTTCCTTTAAACTGTTCCGCAAGCGCAAAAAATAACTTTGCCGAAAAGTTTAAAAGCTCGTAAATAAAATCTTCACCTTTTTTTGTGTTAATTTTTTTAACAAAATACTCGTTAAAACATTCGCCAAAATAGGGCAATGAGAAAAACTCAGGGTGGTAATTTCGGGCTCTTTTTAAGTGTTCAATCTCTTTAGTGGCTTCAAACTCATCATCAAGTGCAAATCGACTACTCATTTTATAAACATAAGGGTGTTTGAGTGCGCTCTTATTCCCCCCTTCGACATATAAAGAGACGACCGAATAAACAGCACTTGTATGTCCACTGCCCACGGCATTTTTGTCTAAAATATCAAAACAGGTAAATGGACTTTTAGATCGTTGCCGTCTGACCATAGGCGCATCAAATTTAATAATATAATTTTGGAAGATATAGCCCTTATCGAATAAATATAAATGAATATCTTTTGTTGAGGCTAAAAAACAATGTAAAAAATAAGGAATTTCTTTATTTGTTTCTAGTGAAAAGTTGATCGTTTTCCATTTCATCGTGGCAGATAATCGAACATTATAAAAAAACGTAAATAAGTAATAGTGCAATAATTGAGACGGCGATATTGCTTTGATACGACCTTCAAGAAATTCCAACTCACTTGAGAGCGGATCTGGCGCGCTCGTTTGTGAATAATGCTCTCGCATTTTTTGTATTAACAGCGTTAGCTTTAAATCAAGACCTGCGGGGTTTATGGTTGGCTGTAGTTGTGGCTGATAATAGACAATGCCAATGCTTAGTAAGTGCAAATCACCCATGACAACCCCTTCGTCATTCAACACTGAAAAGGCCTGCATTGGGCTAAACAGTTTCTCTGGTATGGTTCTTAGTGTGTGAGAGAGGGTGAAAGACTGGTTATTCACAGTGTAAACCGTGCCAGCCGTATATTCAGCCTCAGATGGGCTGGAAAAAAGAAAATTGAAAAGAAAAAAGCTTTGGTGTTGAAAATTAATATCGTTGAGGAGATTGATATTAATAAATAAATGCGACCTTTTGGTTTTCATAATTAGTTTTTGCCTCATTCTTCTATGAGTCTATGTTAACCTAATTCGCATTAAAAACAAAAAACCCCGGGAGAATACTCTTCCGGGGTTTTTTCGTGTTCGCGCCTGGCGATGACCGACTTTGGCATGG
>CBFGYM010000010.1:0-73589 GCA_965653045.1 uncultured Gammaproteobacteria bacterium | reverse complement strand
ACCGCGAAGTCCGCGAGGAAAATAGTCACGGCGGAAAGCACGAATGAGCGTGGTCGAGATGAAGGCTTTTAAAAAAAACCCAAAAACTTCTCACGCGCCTTCAGCGCTTATTTTAAATTATGCTTCTATCCTTCAGGGGCAAGGGGGAGGCCGCTTTTCGTTTTTAAATAATCACGCTAAATATTTTCTCTCGATACTATTTAAAACCCGTGGAGAAAGACGCAAGATCGCATCAAGGTGCACAAAATTATCATCCCCATCAAACTGACTATTCAAAACATCCGGAAGATGTGCAGCAAGCGTATCACCTTGTGCCTGCAATGCGCTATTCACCTCAATCCAAAAAGCAATCCCCTTCGTATAAAACGCCCCATACTGGCTTTGATCACCATTTTTGACTTGCTTATTTATCGCTAATAAACCGGCCTTAAATTTCGCACTATCACTTACAAACTTTTGTTGTAATTGCATGCTCGAATCATCGTGTTTTAACACATCTTCTTCCGCTTGCAATCCAAAATAACTCGCAAGGCTCTCAGACACCCACGAGGGTAAGGTTGGTTTATTCTCAATGAGTTGATGAAACCCTTCATGCAGCGCAATATATAAACGTAAATTTTTACCTAAATCCACTTCACCATCATCAGGATAATTCGCCAACAATAAATGATCGCCTGTTGCGCCACCCAAACTCATTTGATGCACTGACAACCCCAACCACGCAACCGTAAAATTCTCTGCTTGCGTATGATGCAACCATTCACTCATTAACACTAATCCAGATAAATGCGTGCGTAACACGGGTAATTTATTTTCCCCATTCGTATTATCTAACCAATAGGTTAAATTTAAATGATGCGAAGTGAGCGATGAAACTTCATCCGCATTAATCAAAATAAAAAGCGGTGGTTCATTCAATGGTGGTAAATTAATTTTATGATTTTTATTCTCGTGCGGTATAAGCCGCACAAACGGTAAATCTAATGCAATTTCTTCATTCGTGGCATCTTGCAAACGCGGCAATGAAGATGCCTCAGACAATAAAATAAAACTTCCGTGATAAACACTCTGCTGCGCAGATGCCAGCGTCACATTCTCATCCGCTAATGGCACCTCCCAGCTTATTTTTTCACACCCCTTAGGCACAACCCACACACCGGCCTCGACTTGCTTTAACCCGATCCTATCACATCTTAAATTATCAACTTGCGGGACCGCTCCATATTTCACTCGCCGCAGCACCAACTGTGTCTCACCTGAACCGGCAGGCCTATCTACGACAACGCGTAACCGCTCTTTTGCTCCCATCAATGCACTCACACGATACACCTGCGCATCAACCGACTGCGAAAACCCGAGCGCTAGCAATAGTAAAAATAATATTTTTTTATTAATCATAATGTTAAATTTTAGTTAAAATGATCTAGTTTGCATCTTAAGAGTGTTTTTAGGGGCTGTCAAATGCACAGGCTATACTTATGAAATAGCTGGCTTGCGAGGAGTGCACTATAATGAAAATACTAGGAATAATTTGTATTTGTTTTACGTTAATAGCATGCGCAACAACCGGTAGGGTGGCTGTGTTTAATAAGCAAGGCGTTGCTATGACGGGCACTTATACCGCATCTTTGGGCGGTGGTTCTTTTATTGTGACAAACGGTAAAGTAACTTGCTCTGGTTCATATGATGCATTAGATATGTCTGAAAATATCACGATGCCTGTGCATTGCTCAAATGGCGTTAAAGGATTTGTCGTTTCAACACGGCAGGCGAATATGACAGATGGATTTGGTCGTGTATTTTTAAGTGATGGCACGCAAGCGGATTTTGTTTTTGGTAAAGCTGCAAATGCTTTTTAGCGTTGTGCTTCGTTGCTTATAGGCGCCTCATGATACAATTCTATAGATTCAGTTCCAAACTGATGGATCTTCTTTATTGAGATAAGACCAAGGATTAAGCATATGAAGCCGAAAAGCATTATTAGAAACTGCAGGTTAAATAGATTTTGACTGAGGCTGATTAATAGGCCTGAAAGTGGAAATAATGAAAAGGTAATAAAGATAATTGATCCGATCGTTCGTCCCAGAAGATCTTTTGGGATGATTCTTGTACGTTCACTTCTAAAGAAAATCGAAAATAAGGAATTTACAGCGTAAAATACAGCATATATGAAGAAATAGCTGAAATAATTTCGAGATATACCGAGTAGCATGCAACATGCACAGCTAATTATAAAGGCAGAAATGCCAATTTGAATGATGTTAAAATATTTTAGAAGGTGGTTAAATGAAATAATAAATACGAGGCCAAAAATCCCGGCGGTTAGGTTTAATAAAGCATAAGAACGATCAGGTTCTCCATAAATTCCAATTACCATAATAGGAGCAGATCCTGTCATTAAACCGAATAACATATTCGCTATCATTGATAGGATAACTAAATTAATCAGGTAATTGCTTTTATAGATGGTAGAAAACCCCACCTTCAAATTTTGAATGAATTTTATTTCAACTCGAATTTTATAAGATGCAGCATTAACTTTATTCATCATCAAGGCACTAATTAAATAAAATGTCATGGAGACCCACAGCAAGTTATCGATCCTGAAATATAGTATAAATACTCCAGCTAACGTTGGTCCAAATAGCAGTGATATCAATTCGAGCATTTCTAAAATTGACTGTGATTTCGAGTAAAGGTTTGGGTTGATAAGTTTTGGAGCAAGAGTTTCTGCTGAAACGTAACCTTGTTCGGATAAAAATCCGGCACATATGCCTAAACAAGTTAAAGTAACAACGACTGAAACGTGTAAAAAATTTATGAGGAGTATTGCTGTTGCACAAAATAAGCTAATTATTAAATCGGAGACAATGTATACTAACTTCGATCCAAATCTATCTGCATAACATCCTGAAAGAGGAAATGAAATAATTCTAGCTGTCCATTCGAGTGAAAACGCAATACCTGAGTAGGTCGCATTCTGAGTTAACTTGAATATTAACAAGGGTAGCGCAAAGAAAAGAATTTGACTGCCAGTTAAACTAGCTAATCTTGCAAAATATAACCACTTGATATTGCGTAAGTATTTCATGAAAACAAGTTATTCCATTTATTTAATAATAGTAAAAATGCATCATTGCATAAATATCCTAAAGGGATATAGTTCAGCTTGCAACTTGATTGTGAATATTTTTAGTTGCTTTGATGAAGTTATCCTTATCAAGCATGGCAACTTTTGGTTGAAATGATGTAGCTTTATCATGCTCAAATTGTGCGTAGGAACAAATGATGACTCGATCTCCAGGGCTTGCTAACAAAGCCGCGGCACCATTAACTGAAATAATTCGTGAGCCTCTAGGAGCAGGTATTGCATAAGTTGTAAATCTGTGAGCATTATTCATATTGTAAATTTGAATTTGTTCGTTGATTAATATGCCAGTAACATCTAATAAGTCTTCATCGATAGCACATGAGCCTTCATAGTGTAACTCAGCATGCGTAATGCATGCTTGATGTAGTTTTCCTTTCAGCATAGTTAAAAACATTTAGTTTTCTCCTTAAAGAATTGATATTGTTTCAATAAAAAATTTTTGAATTGCCGTTTGAATCGCGATTTTTACACTACTTGTATCCCTCCCTTCAAATAAATACGACCCGCATGTATCACGATACTCACCGTTACCATTGAATATATGTCCATGGGGTGGTAAATTTTCTTCGATAATATGGGGCACGTTTTCTTTTAAACTATATGTTTTAAGTACTTTACAGGGTAATGTTTTTGGCTCTGGAAATAATAACCATCCACCAACGGATTTGTTTTTCGTGTTTTTGATATGTTTAGTGATGTCATTTTTTAATTGAATATCTATCCAGGCATGAATTAAGTTGATTTTGAATATTTTTTCAAATAAGTATGGCACTTGTGCGCCACCAACTCTCGCACCTAATTCTAGGAAATATATAACACCATTTTTGCTTTGAATAAATTCAAGATGAAATGCGCTATTGTTTAGAGAAAATGCTTTTAATATTTTCAGAGTGTAATCTTTTGCTTCTGATTCAAAAACCAGGTCGTCAATTACAACTGATCCAAGAGGCTTACCTAATGTATAGTCTAAGCACGTGTTAATATACTCAGAAACTTTAAAAAATATAATTTTTTGATTGTAGATAAGGCCATCAGCGTGGAATATTTTCCCATCAATATATTCCTCGCATTCATAGTTTTCATTTGGTATAGATTTTAAGATGCTGGTTAATGTTTCTTCATTATTAACCTTTATGACACCTTCACTAGATACACCATTTTTTGGTTTTAAAATTAAAGGATAATGCGTTGTTTTGATAAATTTTTTAAACTTTGGATGATCTAGTGGCGAGTATCGAGGCACTAAAATATTTGATTGTTCAGCAATAATTTTCATTTCAACTTTGTTTCTAAATTTTAGAATTTCTGATGATTTCAAGCCGGGAATATAAAAGCATGATCTTAAATATGCTGCTGCTTCTTGGTCAACCTCTGAAAGAGCGATTATTGTGTCGATGTTATGAGCTTTTTTTAGAAAAGGCACAGCTGATTTTTCTATTTGTGATATATTTATTTCGTCTAGTTCATAAAGTTTTGCTATGCCTTTGTTGACAGCGGCAGATCCTTTTTTGTTAGTGAGATACCATACATTATATTCTTCGTGATTAATATAAGTTTCATAACGCGTTATTTTATCATTCCATCTGTTTATGACTAATATAGATTTTCTTTTCATGCGGCACCTAATGTTTCAATATTTAAAGCTCTATCAGCATTTTCAAGCTTGTATTTGACTTCGTTATAACTAGAGCCGGAAAAGACGATTTCAGCTACACGAGATCTAAAATCGGTAAAGGGAAATATAATATTGCCTGGTTTTGTTAATAGATCATATCTTTGAAAGCCATCCATTTTTTTAATTGATTCAACACCGCTTACACGATCAAGATATTCTCCCGAGCGACCATAAAGAAATTTCACGCCTGCGTAACAGTTGAAATTTAAATGTTTTTTGTTATTTAATGGCATCCCTAAATAGCTTTTTATCATTTTTTCAGCCAGCGAAACATTTGTTGCTATTTCTATAATTTCACTGATATTGTCACCAACTAAGCGTGATGCAATTTCAATTAGTACAGGGCCATCAGCAGATAATCTTAATTCACAATGAAAAGGACCAAGATTGATTTTTAAAGCGTTGATGATTGCTGTAGTATATTCGAGTAAAATACGTTCTTCAGTGGAATTAATGCAAGCTTTTGTTATGTGGCCTATCTCAATAAAATTTGGCTCAGGACTAAGAAATTTATCGGTGATTGAGATAAAGTTTATTTTATTTTGATTAATATAGCCTTCTACACTATATTCCTTTCCAGCAATATAGTCTTCAATAATAATGTTTCCTTGCATAGAATGACCCATATCAAGATAGTCATCATTTATCAGTTTAAGGTATTGTTGTTCCAATTCTTCAATACTATGAATTTTGGTGATATAGAGGCTTCCAGCGAGATGAGTTGGTTTCATTACGCATGGGAATTTAATTTTTTTAAAATTTTTTCTCAAATCATTTATTGATTTGATTACGATGAATCCTGGCATTTTGATTCCATTAAGTTTTAAATGTTGCCTCATTTTGTCTTTGTAGTGCATTGCATCTGCTGTGGCTGGTGTTAATCCTTTTAGGTTGAAAATTGAGTTTAACCTGGCGGATGAAGGTACATAGTATTCAAAGCCAGGAACAATCGCATCTATTTTTGTTTTTGAAACAAGAGACTTTAATTTTATTTCTAATGCTTTTTCATCATTCGTATCAACTTCAATGATTTCACAACAATCCAGATATTTTTGCGGAATAATTCTGTCATCTTTGTTATGTGTCATCAAAAAAACATTATGATTTAATTTGAGGCTGGCATCAATTAACTTGATGCCAGCTGAGCTTGGTTCGATTATTACTATATTGGATCGCATAAATCATCATCCTACAAAAAATTATGAAACGAGCGCATATTGATTTTTGTGTTTTAAAATTGTGTTTTCATGCAATTCTTGATAATAATCCCCAATTAAGTTTACAAAGTTCGCAATATATGATTTTATTTTTTCGGAATCATTTTGTGTTTTTGTGCTTGCTAATACGGTAGAAAACATGAGATTCAAGTGATCATGTTTTTCATCAAAAGCTAAATGTTTTAAAGAGCCTTGTACTTTCTCTTTTCCATAGACTTCACCAAATTTATTTGTAATTACTAAATTGTATGTATCAGAATATAGTTCGACGAGCCAATTCCAAACCATAGTAGGCATGGCACCATCTTGCATTATGGAGTAATAAATATACCCAATAAGTTTTTTTGTTGAAAAAAATGGGTCTGTTTTATTCACTTGTTCTTCAGTTAACCCAAGTTCAATTAAATCTTTCATGAAAAAAGCTTCATGACCGTATTCTTCTGATAGGTATGTCGCAAGTTTTTTTGAAAGTATATTGTCTTTATAACCAAGTTTGAATAATGAATATGCGTCGACTTCATTGTTTAACTTAATTCGTAAAATAATTTCAATTATATGACGCTTGTAATATTCGAGATGAGTGCTTAATCCGTTGTGAAATTCCCTTGTGTAGGGGACGGTAGAAAACATTTTTTCCATCTGTAGTAAAAAATAGGCTTGTGCTTCTTGATGTGTGATTTTATGCGACATACTAAATCTCCATTATTATTACTGTAGTTAGTGCGTGAGAAAATATCTGTAATCACTATACAGGTGTGTATTCCCTCACAGCCAAATCATGTTTTGAGCAGCTAAATAAACCGTTAAATGTTTAGCTGCTTAACATAAGCAGAATTATTAAACGGTTTTCGGGTTATGTCAACATTATTTTGATTAATGAATGACTAAAATGTGATCACTCATTGTTGTTAATTTGTAATTAGATAAATGAAACACTTAACTATCATCGAGAACTTACGTTAGAATAAGACGAACGTTACAGCGTGAAATATTATAAGACAAAAACTTGAGCGGAATTTAATTACGTGAAGCAAAATGATACATTACATACAACTGTCGGTGCTGTTAAAGTTATTATCAAGCATCTGATGAATGAATGCGGGATAATTGAGGCTGAATTAGCAAGGCAAACAGGTCTCCCTCAAACCACTATTAATCGATTGTTGCTTGGAGAAACGCTTGACCCAAGAGCAAATACATTAATACCGATAGCTAAATTTTTTGGGATAACGGTGGGTCAGCTTATTGGTCAAGAGCCTATTAATCCTGAACGCCTTAATGGTATATATAGCCCAACAAATAAAGCAGCATGGGCTATTGTACCTGTAATTGAATGGTCTGATGTCTCTGCTTGGATATTTAAAAAAAATAATACTACGCCTGCTGGTTATGCAAGATGGATTGTTAGCGAGAAAGATATTAGTGTCGATTCGTTTGCACTTAAGACTTTAGATTTCATGGAGCCACGATTTAGAAAAGGGTCAACGATCATTGTCGATCCTAATTTTAATTACAAAGATGGAAATTTTGTTGTGATTTCACTTAATAGTTCAGAGCCGACAGTGAGGCGTATTTTAAAAGATGGTACAGATGTTTATTTAAAAAAATTATATGGATCTGAAGAGCCAGTGAAAAAGTTATTGAACGATACTATTATCGGAACCATCGTAGAAACTCGTATAAATGAAAAGTAGATATCTATTCTGATAGACTAAGTGAGAATGGATTAAATTTAGTCTGAAAATCGTAATGATCCACTTGGTCTATTTTTTTCAAAAATTGTGAGATTATATAGGTTGCAGGAAGCATAATAATTTCATATGAAAGTTTAAATAAGTACTGGGTTAGAATGATGCTCCAAATTATATAAGATGGCATAATTCCAAAAAATGCGATATTGCAAAAAATCACACTATCGATTGCAACTCCAATGGCTGTGCTTCCAATCACGCGTAGAAAAAAATGCTTTCCAGAGGTGAGTATTTTTAGTTTCGCTAAAATAATTGAATTAAGAAATTCGCCGAAAAAATAACCTAATATGGAAGCTAAAAAAATACGTGATGAGCCTTTAAAAATTAACTCATAGGCACTTTCGGCATGGTGTGTGTGTATGTCCCAGATTGAAGAAGCTGGCAAGTATACCGTTGCCCATGCCGACAGCGTAAAAATACTACTGCAGATTAGGCCACTCCAGATGATTAATCGACTCATTTTGAATCCATATACCTCTGTCAGCGTGTCATCAAAGAAGTAGGTGAGTGGAAAAAAAATAAGCGCGGCTGGGCAGTTTACTGACCATGGTTCTTGGAGCGGAATCCAGAATAGATGATAGAATTTTAATTCTATTATTTTAAAAGCTGTTAAGTTAGACAAAATTAAGAAGCTTACGAATAGCATGCCAAGAACGATAACATTTTTTGTAACTAGGTGTTGTTTTCGCGGGAAATATTCAATCAATGGGAGGTTTTCGGAGTCCTCCGCCGCATATAAAAAACCAATGTATGCAACATCTTCTCTGGAGAATTCATCTAACCATTCTTTTTTGTATATTTCTTTTACTGATTTAGTAAAAGTTTTAGATGTCCCTTTTACCTGTACTGTAACATACACTTCCTTTGTGTCCTGATAACTATCGTTGATGCTTGCTATTTCATATATAATTCCGCGAGATCTGTGTGCTTTTTCAAAAACTTCAGTAATTTTTCCAAACAAACTAACGACTTTTTCCTTCATACTGATTATTGCCTGTATAGTCTTGTAGTTGGTATATTGGTTTTGACATTTTCAGTCGAGCGGTATGGATTAATATCTAGGCCGCCACGTCTTGTGTATCGTCCATAAACCGTTAATTTTTCTGGTTGGCAGTATTTCATAATGTCTATAAAAATTCTTTCAATGCACTGTTCATGAAATTCATTATGGTTTCTAAATGAAACGATATAACGTAACAAGCTTTCACGATTTATTTTTTTTCCTTTATATGATATTTGTATACTACCCCAGTCCGGTTGATTGGTGACTAAACAATTAGATTTGAGCAGGTTAGAGAATAATGTTTCTTCGACAAAGGGTTCTTCAGTTTTAAGCAATGATTGTTCTACCGAGTAAGATGAGCATTCGGTATCTAATTCATCTAAACATTCACCATTTAGGCCAGCAAGCAGAATGCCATTAGATAAATCATTCAGTGGAAAAATCTTTACTATTACTGTACCGCAAACACATTCTTCTAAGTCTTTTTTGATAGTTTCTTGAACGAGAGATGTATTTTTAAATTTAGTATTATTGAAAGAGTTGAAATACAATTTCATTGACTTAGACTCAATAATGTAAGGTGTTTCACATCCATACTGTATTTCAGCTACGGCAACAACCGGTTTTCCTTTGTCATTAAGCCAAGAGACTTCGTAGTGATTCCATAGATCAAAACCAAAAAAAGGTAAATTATCTGGAATACCAATTTCGTCACGTTTATCTTTTCTTTGAATGGGAAAAAGTTTATTGGGATTATATTGAGGATCGTATTCAGATTTTTTACCTAATTCAGATTTTTCTGGAGTTGGGGTATTTCTTTTCATACGGTCATTCCTTCTTCATGGCTGACGATTTTGAATGCAATTATACCGCGTATGGCTAATTTATCCACGTTTTTTGATCTGAGGGGTGTCATTTTGAATTTTATTCAATAATATCAATATCCATCCCGCCGAACACATGATTCATCGCGTCGTCGGCGGCGTTTGAGAGGGTGTAGGTGGTGTTCCCGAACCAGCGGCGGATTGCGACTAGTTCGCGGCTGCGGAGGAAGATGTAGAAGGCGAGGTAGGCGACGTCGGGGTCGGTGTTGGGGGGTAGGGGGTTGAATTCGTAACGTTCTGCGTAGGGCAGGCGTTTTTCAGCTTCCTTTTGCGTATAAGCCGTTAAAATAGCCAAGGCTTCCTCGGCGCTATTGGCGGTTTCACAAAGCGTCTGGGTGGCCTCATACCCCGCAACACGCTCAACAATAATTTTTTCAAGCTCAGCTTCATTAAATAATTCCGAAAAACCATGCGGCAAACGTTCATCTAACCCAAATACTTTATTTAAAAAATCAGCCCGCTGAATATAAGCAACCTCAGACGGAATGGATAAATGAAAAAATGAAACAGCAAGACACGCACGCTTAAACGAAGACAAGGTCATATAAAGCGCATTGTCTTTTAAGCTGAGCGAGGCCAAACGAACGGGGTGTTTCGGATTTTGCTGAAAAGACTCAATGGATTCGAAATGTAAACTCGCACATTCTTCCTGCCAAAACCAATGCCAGGTATTCGGCTGTGTGGTTTTTTCCAAACAATGAACGGTGTTTAATTGCTCAATCAAGCGAGGCGCATCAAGCACAACATAAGTGAGCCGGATGGGTTGGTATGCTTCGCCTGTCTCAACAGTGAGAAAAGGTTTTTGCAAACGTTCAAACATACCAGACTCCATCCACGAAATAAGTACTTGCGGATATTATACGCTAGTTTACTCAAAACTCTAATTGTTACTTTCGGCGGCGTGGTGTTGTTTGAACTTGCCCAGGTTGTTTCACCGCAATTTTTTGCAGCGACGCATTGCGTTCAAGTTGTGAACGAATCATTGCATCGAAGGCATCTTGAAAAGCTTTCATGCCACGGGTTACGGTTTGTGCTGCGCCAATAATCGCCAAACGCACATCATTCAATTGGTTATCGTGTTTCATTTTTAAAGCTCCTCGTCAGCCTATTGTTCTTAAGTTAATTAGAGTATAGCCTCTTTTTCTTAGGAGAGACTTAACAATCCTCTGAATTCTCAAAAGAAACAAAGCTGTTTACAATTTAAACACGCTTTGTTAAATTGCCGCAGGCATGACGTATTAATCATTAAAAATGGAATGAATATATGAAATATGATAGAAAATCAAGTGGTTACCGACGAAATCACGGTTTTACCCTCATCGAAGTGATGGTGGTTGTCGTTATTTTGGGCATTTTGGCGGCTTTAATTGTGCCTAAGATCATGAGCCGGCCAGAACAAGCCCGCATCGTTAAAGTAAAACAAGACATCATGGCAATCGAAAGCGCCTTAGATTTGTACAAGCTCGATAACGGTTTTTATCCGTCGTCTGACCAAGGCTTACAAGCCCTTGTTACCGAACCCTCCACCCCGCCCACCCCGAACAACTGGAAATCAGATGGCTATCTTGATTCCGTGCCTGTCGACCCTTGGGGTAATGCTTACCAATATTTGAACGACAATGAAAAAATAAAAATCTACAGCGGCGGCTCCAAAGGCAAAGACAGTGACACGCCCATCGGCAATTGGAATTTAAACGAGGCTAAAGCGAGTGGGTAATCGCCCCCGTGGGTTTACCTTGGTTGAAATTCTCGTGGTGATGTTGATCATCAGCATCATCACGACGGTTGCAATGTTGTCTATCGGCCGTAACAATACCAAAGTGGTTGAAGCATTCGTTAATGAATTTACCCAATCGCTGAATTTAGCCGAAGAGCAAGCGATGCTTGCGCCTGCTGTTTTGGGCTTAACCTTCGATGGTAAAACCTGGGGCTTTGCCGCGCGAGAAAAATCCAATTGGGTGCCGTGGTCGCAAGAAGGCCTGCAAACGCGTGATATTCCTAATGGCATTCACGTGCAATTTGGCGAAACAGGCACCACCACTGCCCCGAAAATTATTATTTCCGCCAACGGCGACTTGACCCCCTTCATACTTTACGTTGGTAAAACGGGCGAAAAACCCAGTTTTAAAATTGAAGGGAATGCAGATGGTTCACTCACCACTGAGCATTTATCATGAAACGCGCTCACGGTTTAACTTTAATTGAAGTCCTCATTGCTTTAGCCATTATTAGCATTGCAATGACGGCAATCATTAAAGCCACGGGCGATCATATCCGTTCAACGACGTATTTAAAGCGTAAAACAACCGCATACTGGGTTGCTCAACAAGTGTTAACCGAGGTGAGTTTAGGTGTGATTAAAGTACCTGATGATGGCGAGCTCAGTGCAGCAAGCGACATGCTCGGTAAAAACTGGCACTGGCGCGTGAATAAAGAGGACACAGGCAACGGACATATTGAAAAAATATCCGTTACAGTGAGTGATGCTGAATTAACAGACAATGCGAACGGCATTGTAAGTTTGGTGTCTTATGTCTCGTAAACACGCAGGTTTTACTTTAATTGAAATATTAGTCGCATTATTTATTTTTGCGATTTTATCGGTGATGATGGCAGACGGCTTGCATCGTTTAATCACTGTGCAAGGTGAAACTGATAAACAAGCTACACGCTTGCGTGATATTCAATTCGCGATGGTGCGTTTAAACAACGATATAACACTCACGATTGACAGACCCATCACCGACGCGCAAGGCAAAAAACTCCCTAGTTTTTACGGCACACCGCTAGGCGTGGAATTCACCCGCACTGGCGGTGCGGAAGGGTCAAATCAACAAAGTATTTTAATGCGTGTGGCCTACCGATGGCATGATAATGGTTTATGGCGCGAAACTTGGCCGACCCCCGACCGTGCTGAAAACACAAGCTCGCATCAACAATTGCTATTAAGCGGTGTAACAGAATGCCGTTTAGAATATTTAGATATCAAGAATGAATTTCACGCCGGTTGGCCCCAACAATCGCAATTAACACAAACCTTACCGCGTGCCGTGCGTATCACCTGTCAATTGAGTCACTTAGGCAAACTGAGTCAAACCATTGCCATTAATGCGGAAAATAATACGCTGGAGGCATCACATGCGCCCAAACCGTAGTTTACAGCGGCAACAAGGGGTGGTGATTGTGCTCGCGATGTTAATGGTTGCGATCATGGCAGCAATGGCTTATGTCATGGTAGAAAGTTTAGTAAGAGACACTCATCGAACGCAATTGATCATACAAGATGCCAAAGCCAGTGGTTTAGCGAAAGGTGCTGTTTTCTGGGCAAAAGATCAGCTGAATACAAATTATTTAAAACGTAAACCCACGCGTGTTGTCGATGTCATGCCGCTTAATTTGCCAGAAAGTACGACCAATGGCTTTATCATTAAAGCGACATTAGATGACATGCAAGCAAAATATAATATTAATAATGTTTCGAGCGATGGAGGCCCTGAAGCCTTTTTAAAATTAATGAAAACAGTGTTACCAGAAACGAATGAACAAGTCAGTGCGGCAATCATTAAAGCCTTGGTTGATGATGAGCGCGAAGGCATTTCAGACAGTAGTTTAGAGCATTATTACGCCGAATTACCCACACCCACACGACCGGCTCACCGTTTGTTAGCACACGTAAGTGAATTAAAACTCGTTAAAGGCATGACACCCGCTATTTATAATGCGTTATTGCCGTATATTATTGCGCTGCCGCAAGTGACTAGCATTAATCCTGAAACAGCTTCAGCCCCTGTGATTGCGTCCGTCGATGAAAAAATGACGCTCGACACCGCACAAGCCTTAATTGAAGCACGAAAACAAACCCCCATTGTGTCCGTCGATCAACTTCGTGCAATGCCTTTAATGGCAAATCATCAAATTGATGAAAAGAAATTAAACCCCGTGAGCACGTATTTTTTATTAACCACCGCAGTTAGCAGTGGCACAGACACGTGGGTGACCACCACCTTGTTAGAAAGAATGATTATTGGCGGGCGGTCACACGTTCGCATTGTCTGGCAAAATAGAGGAGAAGTGTGATGTCGGATAATCTTGTTATTTTATTATCAACAGTAGCAACAACAGCCCCTGATATTGCTTATGTCAGTGCAGAAGGTGCAGTTAGTGATGGGCAACTGAATACGGCTGCCGAACGGATTATTGTTATTTTACCGCAAGAAAAAATTTTATTTTTAAAAGTCACCCTGCCAAAACTTGCTCGCAAAGCGATGCAATCAGCGCTAGCCTTTGCCTTGGAAGACCTGCTCACGGAAGACATTGAAAATTATCACTTCGTGCCTAGCACTTTAAAAGCCAATGAACCCATTGATGTTGCTGTTGTTGCCAAGCGCGATATGCAAGCGTGGTTAGATCAGCTCAAATTACTGAATATCGTGCCTGATATTGGCTTGCCTGCAGCACTCGCATTGCCGTATTGTTCGAATGAATGGACAGGGCAGTGTAACGAAGCCACACTCATTCGCACAGGTGAAAGCAGCGGCTTTCACTGTGATACGAATAACTTGGCCTTGTGTTTAAATGCTGCGTTAGAAAAACAAGAAAAGCCAGGCGCTTTGAATGTCACAACCGATCACGCGCTTGTGTTGCCTGATAACCTACCACTAACAACACATGTCAATATTTTACCTGAAGCAGAAATGCGTTATTTGCGGATTAAACAAGCTGTTTTATCAGCCCCAATTAATTTGTTCACGGGTGAATTTCGTCAACGTAAACGCAGCACACTGACATTGTGGAAACAACCTTGGTTGAAAGGTGGTTTAATCGCATGGGCGGTGTTGATGGTATTATATCCGTTTGTCTCTTGGCAATTATTAGCTTCGCGTGCGGATTATCTGCACGCAGAAATGTTAACTATTTATCATCGTCATTTTCCAGAAACCCTACAAATGATTGCGCCGCGTGAGCGTATGGAAGAAAGATTGCATCAATACGCCGGTGGCGGCAGCAGTCACGCATTTTTTAATATTTTAATGCGTCTATCGCGTGCGTTACACCAAACGAACGGCATTCAATTAAAGCGCTTAGATTATCAAAATCAAATGTTCATCTTAGTCGTAACAGCACAATCACCGAGTATTTTTTCTGATTGGGTCAGTGCGTTGCAATCTACCGGTTTGCGGGTGAAACAACAAAATGCAGAATTACAAGGAGACCGAATTAATGCTACGGTTACAGTTCAATAAGATAAAACAAGCCATATTAGACTTTTGGGCAAAGCGCGAAAAACGCGAACAGCAAACGCTGGTCATCGGTGGTGGCGTTGTGGGTTTATTATTAATTTACGCAATCTTAATCTCCCCGCTATTTCAGCATTTATCAGACTTGCGTGACACCATTGCGCATGATGAAAAAACCTTAGCCTGGATGCGCGGTATGGATAATGCGATTGCACAATATGCAGATCAACCCATACAAACCCAAAAACAACTCACCACGGTTGATGCCTTGGCAACCCTACAAAAAGCCGTTCAAACCAGCTCATTAGCGGATGGATTAACCGGGTTAAAACAAAATAACAGCAATAGTGTTGAATTGCATTTTCAGCATATTTCTTTTGATGCGCTGATGCGTTTTCTCGGGAAGTTATTAAAAGCGAATGCGCTCACAATTACTAGTTTTTCATCAACCGCAACAGAGTCGCCCGGCGTTGTCAATGCAGATATCATTTTAAGTGTTGGGAGTGCTTGAAACCATGCTGTTAGACGTATTCATTAACTTCAAGGCATCGATGGCGGGTTGGAAGTGCTGATCAGCCGCACGTTTAATCCAGAAATGTCCCGTATCAACATCTTGTGTCGTGCCGTAGCCGTAATAATATAAATAACCCACGGCGTATTCTGCCTCAGCATTACCATTGGCTGCCAGGGGTAAAAGTTGTGCCATTGCGCGTTTATAATAGCCTTCATTGAACAAACGCTTACCTTGCGCAAGTTCAGATTGTGTTGCAGGCGACATAGAACAAGCACTGCAACAAAGACTTAAAACCAACAAACACAATAAACGTTTCATTAAAAAAGCCCTCGGCCGGGAGATTGAAAATTTAACGTGGGGCGTGGCATCGGTAATTTTTCTAAGCGACCGTCGTTTTCTAAAATAACGCTATCAGCATCAATGCGGTAAATTTTCACGCCATCAGGCAGCGCATCGCCGACTTGATAGGATTTACCTATTTCTTGTCCAATCACAATCGTGGCATGTGAGGCATCATTCCCCGCAGCATTCACCACTTTGCTAATGCCGGTCACGCGTAGTTGTAAATTGGTGATGGGTAGCTCACCATCAGCGGTTAATGCTTGTCCAAACACATGCGCATCAGGCAGCGCGGTCATGTCGCTGCTGCTGGTATCTTTCGCAATGATCACGGCGGTAATGGGTTGATGAACCAACTGCCAATCAGCTTTCCACTGATTTAAGACTAAACTGACAGACAATAAGACAAGCGTGCTTAGCCCAAGCGGGAGTATCCATTCCTGTAGTCGTTCACGCGGAAAACGCGCAGTCAGTGTTGAGTTCATTTTAATAATATCGTTTCGGTCAAATTTTGCTTATTATAGTCATAATCTTCGTCATAAGCGAAGCGTGAATCGTGTGTTAAATGGATATAACGACCGGAGGATGTAAGCATGAGCTATATTGATCGAAATTTGCTCCCTGATGAGAAAATTGTGTTTCGCACGAAGAAGCATCTCATTATTTTTTTCTACCCCCTGGTCTTATTAATAATTTCTTATTATGCAACAGGTTATATGCTTAGCCAGCCGTTTTTGAACAAACTGATTTTTGCACCGTGGCTGGTCACGGGCATCTATTGGGCGCATACCGGACTTGAGTATTTATTCTCCGATTTTGCCGTAACGACTCACCGTGTGATGATGCGCGAAGGGTTTTTCTTCCGTCATGCCAACGAAATGCGGGTGTCAACGATTTCGCAGGTGAATATTGACCAAGGCCCAATCGCTCAAATTTTAAACTACGGCACTGTGGTCATCCAAGCCTTTGGCGCCTTTGATGCCTATACCCTGATTGCAAAACCCATTGAGTTTCAGCGCGAAGCGCAAATGCAAATGGGTCGTTAATTTTTAGTGAAGGTGAGTAATGCATAAAAACGAACGTTTTATCAAAACCATTTTTAAAGAACCCGTCGATTGCACACCGGTTTGGGTCATGCGACAAGCCGGCCGATACTTGCCGGAATATCGCAAAACACGCGAACAAGCCGGCAGTTTTATGACCTTGTGTAAAACACCTGAATTAGCGTGTGAAGTTACTTTACAACCACTCCGTCGTTTTGATTTAGATGCTTCTATTATTTTCTCAGATATTTTAACCATTCCTGATGCGATGGGTTTAGGTCTGCATTTCATTGAAGGTGAAGGGCCGCAATTTACCCACCCCTTACAATCTGAAAAAGATATTTTAAAATTAGAAGTGCCCGACTTAAGTGAATTATCATACGTCTATGAGGCAATTGCGCTGGTTACGAAAGAATTAGCAGGGCGAATTCCACTCATTGGTTTTTGCGGCAGCCCATGGACATTAGCTTCGTATATGATTGAAGGAAAATCTGTGCCTGGGTTTCCAACGGCAATGAAATTATTAACGCAAGACCCTGCCTTAATGCATCGCTTATTATCGGTGCTAGCAGAATCGGTTACTTTGCATTTAAACGCGCAAATTAAAGCGGGTGCAGAAGCTGTGATGTTGTTTGATACTTGGGGTGGCTTATTATCAACACCACATTATCAAGCGTTCTCATTAGCGTATTTAAAACAAATTATTGATGGCTTGCATCGCAATTTTCAAGGCAAGCGTATTCCCGTTATTTTGTTTACAAAAGGCGGCGGCAAATGGTTGAAACAAATCGCAGATACCGGTTGCGATATGATAGGCTGTGACTGGGAAATTTCATTACGTGAAGCAAGGCAAAGTGTGGGTGAGCAAGTCGCTTTACAAGGCAACATGCACCCAGCAATGTTATTAAGTTCAGAAAACGATATTCGTGAAGATGTAAAACGTATTTTAACCGCATATGGTGCAGGTTCCGGGCACGTGTTTAATTTAGGGCATGGCATTACGCCTGATGTGCCGCCTGAACACGTACAAGTGTTGGTTGATGCTGTTCACAGCTTAAGTGTTCCGTTTCATCAGTAAAGGAAAATGCTTATGTTAAAGCGACTCATCACAGGGATAGGATTGATGGCTGCGTTTATAATGCTAAATGTTGCATGGGCGCAGCCTTTACCGCCAGATCAAGCGTTTCAAGTGTCAGTCTCAGTCGATAAAAATAAAAACCAGGTGTTAACCACATGGAGTGTTGCACCGGGTTATCATTTATATGCTGATCGCGTGAAATTTGAATTTTCACCAAATTTATTATTTTCACCGAGTTTTCCTGCAAAAACCGCACAAGGGTTTTATGAAAATACCTTTGAAATTCCGATTAAAGTCTCACCCGTGAATGCGGGGTCTTTTTCACTCGTTATTCACTACCAAGGCTGTGCGTCTGAGGGGTTTTGTTATCCTCCAACCGTTAAAGTGTTTAATGTCAATTTACTCGCCGGTAAAACAACGAATACGAAAACCTCTTTCTCGCGTTTATTAACCAACCAATACAGTGTTCAATCGGTTTTATCCCATCAAACTTTATTTGCCTTATTAGCCATCTTTTTCGGCTTAGGTATTTTGCTTGCACTCACGCCATGTGTCTTGCCAATGATTCCGATTTTAGCAGGCATTATTATCGGGCAGCGTGAAAACGGCGGTCAATGGCGCGCGTTTAGATTATCTTTTATCTATGTGTTAGGCATGTCATCGGCTTATGCTTTTGCGGGCATGATCGCTGCATTGGCGGGCGAATCTTTGCAAGTGTTAGTACAACAACCGGTTTTTATTATTGCCGGCAGTTTTATTTTCTTCTTACTCGCTTTATCGTTATTTGAGGTTTACGCTTTCCCACAGCCGAAACGCTGGCACCAACAAGTACATCGTTGGTCTCGCCACCACGAAAGCGGCACTTACGTGGGTGTGTTTTTAATGGGTTTAGTCGCAACCTTAATGGTGTCGCCTTGCGTTACGGCGCCTTTGGTGGGTGTGTTGATGTATATTGGCCAAACAGGGAATGTCTTGCTTGGCACGGCGGCCTTGTTTGTGCTCGGGCTTGGAATGGGTGTGCCTTTAATTTTAGCCGGTGTTTTTGCAGGGCGTTGGATGCCTAAAACCGGCCCTTGGATGGAAGCCGTCACGAAATTTTTCGGTCTCATGATGTTTGCAATGTCGATTTGGCTGCTCACACGATTATTATCACCGAAAATAGAATTGGTTTTGTGGGCGGCTTATTTAATTTTCTGTGTTTCTTATTTTGTCTGTTGCTTTCCAAACAGACAATCTAAAAAATCAGTGCTCATGCGTTTGAGTTTTTTAGTTATTTTACTCGCGGTTATTTTAACGATGATGAGCGGTTTGAAAGAAGTCTCGCGTTTCATCGATAAAACCTTAGGTTTGAATTATTCTGAAACCGGCATGAAAACCGCAAAAATTTTTCAATTTGTGAATTCAACCGCGGAATTAGAGACAGCCTTAGCGAAAGCCAAACAAGCCGGCAAACCGGTAATGCTTGATTTTTACGCAGAGTGGTGCGAGTCGTGTATTGAAATGGATAGAGAAATTTTTTCGCAGAGCGCAATGCTTGCTGTGTTGAACCAGTTTGTTTTATTACGTGTTGATATGACAGACAATAGCGAACCCGTACAAGCCATCATGAAACGCTACCACGTCATCGCGCCGCCAACTTTGTTATTTTTTGACCGTGATGGGCATGAAGTGATGTCGCGGCGCATTGTGGGCAGCATTACTATTGACGAATTTATGGAAAGAATGCGCTCATTTAAGTTTGCAAAATGCGATGTGCACTACCAGTGCTGAGGTTTGTAATTACCCCACGATTGCGGTACCCTAGGCGCCGATAATGGGGAGGGGCGAATATGAATGACATAACAGCTAATACAGTAACATTTGCGCTAACACCCGACCTGCGCGCGGTAGAAAAACAATTATTAAGCCAACGTGAGTCGATTGAAGCTTGGTTTAAGGCCGCTTGGCTTGCAACTCCTGCGCCGGTCTATGGATCCGTTGATTTGCGCAATGCAGGCTTTAAACTCGCCCCCATTGACATGAACCTATTTCCGGCAGGTTTTAATAATTTAAATGCTGCTTTTCTACCGCTCGCTGTGCAAGCGGCTGAACGAGTGATTCATCGTATCGTGCCTGGGGTTAAAAAAATCTTGATTGTGCCTGAGTCGCACACACGCAATTTGTTTTATTGGACCAATATCAAAACACTGATCTCAATTTTATCGAAAGCGGGGTTTGAAGTGCGTTTAGGGTTTTTATCACCTGAATTAACCGCACCGCAAAATATTGAATTGCCTGATAATGCAGTGGTTACCATTGAACCCTTACTCAGAAATAATAATCAATTAAGTGTTGCTGATTTTACCCCCGATATGATTTTGCTCAATAACGACTTATCTGACGGTATTCCAAATATATTGCAAGGCTTAGCGCAACCGGTCATTCCACCGGCGGAATTAGGCTGGAGCCAACGCTTAAAATCAGGTCATTTTCAAGTTTACAAAGAAGTCGTTGATGAATTTGCAAAAACCTTTTCGATAGACCCCTGGATACTCGCGCCTTTATTTCGTCACTGTGGTGAAATTAATTTTATGCAGCAAAGCGGCTTAAGTTGTTTAGTCGCCAATGCCGAAAAATTATTTGAAGAAATTAAAATTAAATATGCCGCTTACGGTATTCAACAAAAACCTTTCATTGTTGTTAAAGCCGATGCGGGAACTTATGGGATGGCAGTGATGACTGTGCGTCACCCAGACGAATTAAAAGAAATGAATCGCAAACAACGCACAAAAATGTCGAAAAGCAAAGGTGGTCAACCCGTTACGCGTGTCATTTTACAAGAAGGCGTTTATAGCGTTGAAACCGCAGGCGATGCCTCAGCGGTTGCAGAGCCTGTTGTCTATTTGTGGGGAGATTGTGTGGTCGGTGGTTTTTATCGCGTGCATAAAGACCGCGCTTCAGATGAAAGCTTAAATGCGCCAGGCATGCACTTTGAACCTTTACCTTTCTGGCTAGATTGCAGTAAGCCTTGCCAAGAAGCTTCACCCGAGGCAGCACAAAATCAATTTTATATTTACGGCTTGGTCGCGAAACTCAGTATGTTAGCTGCCGCGCGTGAAATGAAGGAGCAGCGTGAATAATGTCTATTCAACTGGGCGTCGTGATGGATGCATTACCCAGCATTCATTTTCATAAAGACAGTACGCTGGCAATGTTATTTGAAGCACAAAAACGCGGTTGGCCGATTTATTGTTTTGAACAACAACATTTATTTTTGAAAGACGGCTTACCTTACGGCCGCGCGTTACCTTTGCAAGTGATAAACGATGAAGCAAAGTGGTATCACACGGGTGAACCTGTCATCATGCCCTTATCACAACTTGATATTTTATTAATGCGTAAAGACCCGCCGTTTAATGAAGCGTATATTTACACGACTTATTTATTAGAACATGCCGAACGTTTAGGGGTGTTAGTTGCCAATCGTCCGCAGGCCTTGCGTGACGCCAATGAAAAATTATTCACCACTTTATTTCCACACTGTATGCCCACCACTTTGGTCACGGCAGAGTTAACGCAATGCCGTGCATTTTTAGACGCACATCAAGATATTGTCTGCAAACCTTTAAATAGTATGGGTGGTCATTCCGTGTTTCGTGTGAAAGCGGATGATCAAAACGCCAATGTTATTTTTGAGACCTTGACAAACGGCGGACAAATTTACATGATGGCGCAAGTTTTCTTGCCTGCTATCACAGCCGGCGATAAACGTATTTTAATGATTAATGGCGAGGCCGTGCCGCACGCCTTAGCCCGTATTCCGCAAGGCAATGATTGGCGCGGTAATTTAGCAGCGGGTGCGAAAGGGGTGGTTCAATCCTTAACTGACAGAGACCGTTGGATTTGCGAACAAGTGGGTCCAACCTTGCGTGAGCGCGGCTTATATTTTGTGGGTCTTGATGTCATTGGTGATTTCTTAACAGAAATTAATGTCACAAGCCCTACCGGTATTCGCGAAATTGATGCAGCGACGGGTTTGTCTGTTGGTGGCTTATTGCTAGATCATCTCATTAAAATGAAATCTTAATTTCTCCTTCAGTTTATCAATCAATATTAATTTTAAATAAACGAGGATGACGCATGTCTCTTCAACTTGCCGATTGGTTGACGATTTCCCATTGGCCAAAAATTTCGTATCAACGTTTAATGCATTTGATGCGGGCTTTCCCGAGCACCAAAGATTTTTTTGAGGCGACGACCGATGAATGGCTAGAAGCTGGTGCAAGCAAAGCCGATATTGCAATCTTTAAAACGCGTGATGATGCGCGAGTTGAGGCGAACTTGACCTGGGCGCAAGGCCGCAATCAGACAATTTTAACCCTAGACGATGTTCGCTACCCGAGCTTATTAAAAGAAATGACTGATCCGCCTTTGGTGTTATATGTGCGAGGTTCGGTTGCATGTTTACAACAACCACAAGTGGCCTTGGTTGGGTCGCGGCATGCCTCCAGTTATGGAAAAGACAATGCCTTTCATTTTGCACAAGCCTTAGCCGCGCAAGGGTATGCAGTCACGAGCGGTCTAGCGCGTGGCATTGATGCTGCGGCGCATGAAGGCGCTTTGCAGCGTAATGGGGTGAGTATTGGGGTAATCGGCTCAGGCTTTAATCACTTTTACCCCAAGGCGCATCTTGCCTTGGCTGAACAAATGATCGATGCCGGTGGGGCGGTGTTGTCTGAGTTTTCCATTAATGCCGCGCCTGAGCCGCGCAACTTTCCACGACGTAACCGCATTATTGCCGGGTTGAGTCTTGGTGTGCTGGTTGTTGAGGCCGCGATGCGCAGCGGTTCTTTAATCACGGCAAGGCTCGCCTTGGAGATGGGGCGGGAGGTATTTGCCGTGCCAGGCTCTATTCACCACCCGCAGGCCAAGGGCTGTCATCATCTTATTAAAGAGGGGGCGATGCTGGTTGAAACGGTGGATGATATTACTGGACAGTTGGGTGGATTGATGGGGGCTGTCCTTACACAATCCGCGGTCATTCAGTCGTCACAGGTTGAAGTATCGAGCAAAAATAGATCAGTTCTTGATCAAATTGAATACGTGACAACGCCTGTGGATGTGATAATCTTGCGCACCGGATTGACGGCGAGCGAAGTTTCCTCCATTCTTTTAACATTGGCCTTAGACGGTTGTGTGCGGTTTGTACCAGGGGGCGTCGTTCGCGTCGCTGCCTTTAATTGAGCAAGGTGATTACCGCTTATGTTTGAAATCCTGATGTATCTATTTGAAAATTATATGGAAGGGAATGTGTCGCTGAATGCAGATTCCAACACTATTTTGTCTGAATTAACGCAGGCAGGCTTCCCCGCGCAAGAAGTCGGGCGCGCTCTTGATTGGCTAGACGGCCTCTCACGCGTACAAGAATATGTGAAAGCAACACCGCAATTGAACCCGAACGCGATGCGTTTTTATTTACCAGAAGAGCTCGCACGGTTAGGGAAGGAAGGGTATGCCTTTTTGCTTTATTTGGAACAATTGCGTATTTTAGACTCGACGACCCGTGAAATTGTCATTGACCGCATCATGGCGTTAGATGCCCGCGAAGTGGATTTAGGTCGTATCAAATGGGTCGTGTTAATCGCATTATTTAATCAGCCTGATAAAAAATCAGCATTATCATTGTTGCAAGACATGATTCTTTCTGACGCATTTGGCACGAAACATTAATTTTATTAGCAAGGAAAAAATGTTTGCATGGCAAAGACAACCAAATCAACCCCGACACGTCTTGTAATTGTTGAGTCGCCCGCAAAGGCAAAGACGATTAAAAAATATTTAGAAAAAGGCGATGAGGTGATGGCCTCGTATGGTCACGTCCGTGATTTGCGCCCAAAAGAAGGTGCGGTTGATCCTGCGCATAATTTTGAAATGCATTACGAATTAATTGAAAAAAATAAAAAACACGTTGATGCCATTGTCAGTGCCATGAAAAAAGCTGATGAATTACTGTTGGCGACTGACCCTGATCGCGAAGGGGAAGCCATTTCTTGGCATTTATATATTACGTTAAAAGAGAAAAAAGCCCTCGGGAAAAAACCCGTGCGTCGTATTGTATTCCATGAAATTACCAAATCGGCGATACAGGCCGCGGTTTCTAATCCGCGTGAAATTTCCATGGATTTAGTCAATGCACAACAAGCACGTCGTGCGCTCGATTATTTAGTTGGGTTTAATTTATCACCGTTATTGTGGAAGAAAATTCGATATGGCTTATCAGCCGGTCGCGTGCAAAGCCCAGCATTACGCATGATTGTTGAGCGTGAAGAAGAAATTGAAAAATTCATCACACGTGAATACTGGGATTTGGAAGGCGGCATCGAAGCGAAGAAAAAAGCATTTACTGCTAAATTAACGACGTATCAAGGCGAGAAGCTCGAACAATTTAGCATCCAGACAGAAAAAGAAGCTGAGGCTGTGAAAGCTGCCGTGATGAAAGCGGCGAATGGTAAATTAAGTGTTATTGCTGTTGATAAGAAACAACGTAAACGTAACCCAGCTGCACCATTTATTACTTCAACCCTGCAACAAGAAGCTGCCCGTAAATTAGGGTTTGCGGTACAACGCACCATGCGTTTAGCGCAGCAATTATATGAAGGGATAGAAATTGATACGGGGTCGGTGGGTTTAATCAGTTATATGCGTACTGACTCGGTGAATTTAGCGCAAGATGCGATTGTCGAAATTCGTCATTTGATTAATGAACGTTACGGCAAAGAAAATGTGCCTGATGAGCCAAGAGTGTATCGTACGAAATCGAAGAATGCGCAAGAAGCTCACGAAGCGATTCGTCCAACGTCAGCCATTCGCACGCCAGAATCGATGAAAAAATATTTATCCGCTGATCAATTTAAATTATACGATTTAATTTGGAAGCGTGCCGTTGCCTCGCAAATGATTTCTGCAACCATTGATACGATGACCATTGATATGCAAGCCGGGAAAGATAACATCTTGCATGCAACGGGTTCTGTTGTCATAGACCCAGGCTATATGCGTGTGTATCAAGAAGGCAGTGATGATAAGCCTGAAGAATTAGCCGAAGAGCATTTGTTGCCGCAATTAGCCATTGGTGATGAAGTGAAATTGAAAACCTTGACGGCTAACCAGCATTTTACTGAACCACCGCCGCGCTATACGGAAGCCAGTTTAATTAAAGCCTTAGAAGAGCACGATATTGGCCGTCCCTCAACGTATGCCTCTATCGTGCATACTTTGCAAACGCGTGATTATGTAGCACTTGAAAATAAGAAGTTCCGTCCAACCGATATTGGCCGTGTGGTTAGCCGCTTCTTAACGCAGTATTTTACGAATTATGTTGACTACGATTTTACAGCGCACTTAGAAGGTTCTTTAGACGAAGTATCTCGTGGTGAAAAAGAATGGATACCCTTATTGCAAGATTTCTGGAGTCCGTTCAAAGAACAAGTCGTTACAATTACCGATACTGTTAAGCGTAAAGATGTCACACAAGAAGCCTTAGATGAAAAATGCCCAGAGTGCAGCAAGCCTTTATCCATTCGATTAGGCAAGCGCGATCGTTTTATTGGTTGTACGGGATATCCTGAGTGTTCTTATACGCGTGCGATGGAAGAAAATGCAGAAGATGCCTCTTCACAAGCGGAAGTGGTTGAAGGGCGTTCTTGCCCAGATTGCGGCGGCGAGTTGAAAATTAAACACGGTCGTTATGGTAAATTTATTGGCTGCGGGAATTACCCGAAATGTAAACACATTGAGTCGATGAATAAACCGCAAGAAACGGGTGTGGTGTGTCCGGAGTGTAAAGAAGGGACCATTGTTAAGCGTCAATCACGTCGTGGGAAAGTTTTTTATTCTTGCTCGCGCTACCCAGATTGCAAATATGCGCTTTGGAACGAGCCCGTGAATAAACCTTGCCCGAAATGCGCATGGCCGATTCTCACGCTCAAACGCACGAAACGCCGCGGCGCAGAACTTATCTGCCCCCGCCAGACCTGTGGTTATATTGAAGCTGCCCCAGAATTAAACGAACCTGTGGTGTAACGCATTCGTCTTTTTGCGGAATACTTCGTCAAAGAATGCGTTTTAAATGCCCATTTACAAATATGTAAACTGCGCTTTAAAACGCGTTCTTTTCCTTGTCTTCCACAAAAATACTCGGCGCGATAGGGTAGTGAAAATGTTTAAAAATTGTTTCGCCCCTCTCCAAGCCGTACTATCACCGCTCGCCCTGAGGAGCGCGTTTTCTGCGCGTCTCGAAGGGCTCGAAGGATGAACGGCGAATGGCTATTTGGAAGGGGTAAGAGACCCGCAAACTTTATTTAATACAAACCCCGTAAACGCTTCTTCGTTCCGCGTCGTTAATCGCAGTTTCTTGAATGTCGTCTGTGGGTAACACGTCTTGCGGTGCTTCAACATCGAGCGACGCAACCGCCGACAACCCCGCAGCCGGGTTTGCCTCGTTCAACCGCCGACTAATCTTTCCAACACCCTGCGTCGGCTCATAGGCCAATTCAACCACCACAGCCTGTTTCGCCGCCAACTTCCGGTCATGATGTCGCTTCACTAAAAAACCCGTCACGCCAATCGCAACGCCAACGAGCAAGCCCACACCTATTCCCACACCAACACTTATCCCCGCACAAGCCAACAACGCGGCTAACGCAATACCCAGCTTCGTCATCCCAATCGCGGTGCCACCCATAATCCCAATAAAAGACGGAATGCCCAAAAACGACAACCCTGTCGCGCTGGTCACAATCGTCCCGATCGCACCCAAAATCATCCCGCCCAACAACGACCCTTTCATTCCCGTGGAAAAAATTCTGCGTAACACTACCCGCTTGGAAGGTTTCTCAAGCATTCTATCTGGCATAACTAACACCTCGTTTATTTGATTGCGAGTGATATTAGGGTTCACTCTCCCAACATTTTCTCCGCATGCGCTTGATCAATCACTGAAAACGCATCTAACCCTGGCTCGTATTGGCACACATCAGCGGTTTCCAAATCAAACCACCACGCGTGCAAGGCAAGCGTGCCAGCTTGAACGCCTTGAACCACCTCAGGGTAGGTCATTAAATGATCTATCTGCTGTAACACGTTAATTTGCGATAATTTATTGTGATCACTCAAATGCTCAAACCCCGCATGCTGCTCGGCTTTCAAGTACCGCTCATACGACGGTTTTGCATACCGTAACCACTTGTGAACGCGTGGTAACTGCAGCGTCGGCGCTGAGGTAAAACACTGCATCGCGCCACACTCAGAATGCCCGCAAACGATAATATGCTTCACTTTCAATACATTGACGGCAAACTCAATGGTTGCGCCCGCCGAGGCATCGCTATCGTGTTGATGCGCACTAAACGGCGGCACAATATTCCCAATGTTCCGGTGCACGAATAAATCACCCGGGTCACAAGACGCAAAGGTATTTGGCACCACCCGGCTATCACAACAGGCAATGAACAAGACGTCAGGTTGTTGACCCCTCACTAAGCGTGCAAATTTTTCTCGGTATTCAGCTAAATGCTGTTCCCGAAAGGCAACGATGCCTCGGACTAGTTTCTTCATAAGGGGTATTGTACTGGGGGTGAAGTCAAAGTGCAAAAAAAAAGGCGGCACACGTGCCGCCTAAAAATGCTCAAACTTAGGTCAGGCCATCCATGCCAAATAAATGCATCCTGCAGATAAAAACGAGGAGCGGTTACACTAATCCGTATGCTAAAAAGGCTTAGTCAGTCGTTGACTACGTGAAGCAGTATATGCCGGCGTGGCTGAAATAAAAGGGGAGGTCGTTCAATCTTAGTCCATTTCAAAAAATGAAATTAATAATTAAATGATAATAAACATAAGGTTAAAAATGTGAGCTAGCCTGAAAACCTCAAAACCACCCCAACATGTCGCTATAATCTCGCAACAACTACGGCGAATATCTCACAAATAAATATAAAATGGCTTACAGGCTTCTGGTTTGCAGGTTCATTCTTGCAACTTCCAGATAACCAAGCATAATACAGCATATCATTTTATCAAAAACGAATGGGTCTCATGAAACAACATATCGAATCTTTATTGCAAGCGGCATTGAAACAATTACAAGCGGAAGGGGTGGCCACTGATTTTGCTGAGCTTATTCAAGTTGAAAACACCAAAGACAAACAACACGGCGATTATGCCTCTAACCTCGCAATGGTTTTAGCCAAACCTGCCAAAAAGAGCCCGCGAGAATTGGCCGGTTTACTGATCGCCGCACTGCCAGCCTCTACTTTGGTCTCAAAAGTCGAAATCGCAGGCCCTGGGTTTATCAACTTTTTCATGGCACCCGCCGCGTTCTATCAAATTATCCCAACTATTCTAAAAGACAAAACAGCCTTTGGCCGCTCAAAGATGGGACGCGAAAAAACTGTCTTAGTCGAATTCGTTTCATCCAACCCCACCGGCCCCTTACATGTTGGGCACGGTCGTCACGCTGCCTACGGATCTGTAGTTTGTAACTTACTTGATGCCGTCGGCTTTAAAGTCTTCCGCGAATACTATGTGAATGATGCCGGCCGCCAAATGGATATTCTTACCGCGAGTGTGTGGCTGCGCTATTTAGCCCTCTGCGGTGAAAATATTACTTTCCCTGCCAATGCCTACCGCGGTGAATACGTTATTGACATTGCCCGCGACCTCGAAGCCGAACACGGCAAAGCTTTCGTTGTTCCCAGCCAACAAGTTTTTGAAAACCTACCTAAAGACGAACCTGAAGGGGGCGATAAAGAAATTTATATCGATGCTGTGATTGACCGCGCGAGACAATTGCTGGGCGCAAAGGCTTACCGTCAAGTTTTCGATGCTGGCTTAAACGGCATCATGGACGATATTAAAAACGATTTAACCGAATTCGGCACCCATTTTGACAACTGGTTCTCCGAGCGCGACTTTACGGAAACAGATGTTGTTGACCGCTTATTGAAAAAGCTCGAAGAGGCCGGTCATACCTATGAAAAAGAAGGTGCGCTTTGGTTCCGCGCTTCCCAATTTGGCGATGATAAAGACCGTGTGTTAGTCCGCTCAAACGGCACACGCACGTATTTTGCGAACGATGTGGCTTATCACTTATACAAATTCGAACGCGGCAACGACATTGTCATCGATATTTTTGGCTCGGACCATCACGGTTACGTGCCCCGCATGAAAGCCGCCATGGAAGCTTCAGGCATCAATCCTGAACGCTTACTCCACTTGCTTGGTCAATTCGTTACCCTCTACCGTAGCGGCCAGCAAGTACAAATGTCGACTCGTAGCGGTAGTTTTGTCACCTTGCGTGAATTACGCCAAGAAGTCGGGAATGACGCCGCCCGCTTTTTCTACGTGATGCGTAAGTACGACAACCACATTGATTTTGACCTCGATTTAGCAAAATCACAGTCTAACGATAACCCGGTATATTATTTGCAATACGCCCATGCCCGCATTTGCAGTGTTTTCCGCCAAGCGAATGAAAAACAACTGCCTTACCAGGAAAGTATTGGGCTTGCACACTTAAACTTGCTCACGCAAGCTGAAGAGCGACAGTTATTATTAACCTTATCACGCTACCCTGATGTCATTGTCAGCGCCGCCCTGGGTTACGAGCCCCATATTTTAACCAACTACCTCCGCGACGTTGCCGCTGATTTTCACACTTACTACAATGCGCACCATTTTATTGTCGACGATGAAAATTGTCGCAACGCCCGTTTGACTTTATTGGCCGCAACGCGTCAAATATTAGTTAATGGATTTGAATTATTGGGTATTCGTGCACCAGAAACCATGTAATCAGGGGTCTTATGGATTATCGACGCAGCCGCAGGAAGGGTAAACAGGAAAACGGTAACGATATTTTGCCGTGGGTGTTAAGCGCAGTGGTGGTTGCCGTGTTGGGCGCGGGCTTGTTTGTTTATCAGCAGCGCCAAACCGAAGGCCGATGGGCTGCTTTCACGGCTTACGTTGGCGGCTTGAAGTCGTGGGCAGCTGAGCGTCGTCAACGCATTCAAACCGAGGTGGCAGAGGTCAAAGCAATCGCTGAAGCGAAAGACGAAGCCTCCCCCAAGGTGCATTTTGAGTTTTACACGAGCCTGCCGAAAATGCAGATGGTTGCGGCCAGCACGCAACCGGTTATCGCAACCCCAGCACCGCAACGTAATGCGGTGGTCAGTCGTGCTGACGATTTAGAAAAAGATGTGTTATCTGTCTTACAGTCACAAACCAATAATAAAACCTAACCAGAGAGAATTTTTATGATTTTGAGTATGACCGCTTTCGCACGCGAACAAGTGCTAGAATCGTTTGGCCAATTAACCTGTGAAATGCGATCGATTAATCACCGTTATTTAGAAGTTGGCATTCATTTACCGGAAAGTCTGCGCGCGTTTGAAATGTCTGTGCGTGAAGTGATACGCAAATTTGTAAAACGCGGTAAAATTGAATGTTATTTTCGTTACCAACCGGCGGCAGGTGTGAATACCGAAGTTAAAGTTAATTTATTATTAGCACAAGAACTCTGTCGTGCCGCTGAAGGTATTTCAACTTTATTAAAAATGCCTGCGGCTGTTCAGCCTTGCGATATTTTGCGTTTTCCAGGGGTGTTAGATAATGCAGCCAATGATCAAACTGCATTATCAGGCATTGTTTTAGCCCTTGCTGAGAAAACCGCGAAAGATTTAATTGCAGCGCGGAGTCGTGAAGGGGCAGAATTAAAAATTTTATTTGAAGATCGTTTAGTCAAAATTCAAAACGAAATGGATAAAGTCAAACAGCGTTTGCCATCGATCATTCAAGAAACGCAAGATAAATTATTGCAGCGTTTTGCCGATGCGAAGCTTGAAATGGATGCCGGCCGTTTAGCGCAAGAAATGGTAATGTTTGCGCAGCGCATTGATGTGGCGGAAGAAATTGAACGTACTGAAACACATGCGCATGAAGTCGGGCGTGTTTTGAAAGAAGGCGGGTTGGTGGGTCGTCGCCTTGATTTCTTAATGCAAGAATTAAACCGTGAAGCTAATACGCTGGGGTCTAAATCGGTTGATCCTGTCATTACCCATGCCGCTGTTGAATTAAAAGTGTTAATTGAACAAATGCGCGAACAAGTTCAAAACCTTGAATAATTACCCACGCAAATAATGAGTGACTAAATCGGTTTTCGTGAGTCGCTCATCTTTCGGGTGCGCAAAAAACAAGGCCCACAACCCAAAGAATAAAATAAATTTTAAAACGAGGGCGAGTGAAATATCACGTTTAATCGTTTCTCGCTTAAAATTAAACATGTGTTGATTCTCCCGAAGCCATTATTAAGTGCTTGTCTACAGTGGGAATAACGTCGTCGTAACGTAACCGGGTTGCTAAGGCTAATTTTAAAATACTTAAACTAAATAAGCCTATGACTAAAAAATCCCATCCGAAGGGAATAATGTTTTTCCCGCCAAATGCGCCTAAATAAGAAATGAGGACTAAACCGCTTAAATAAGGCCCTATCCAATAAACAGATTTTAACCCTAATTGTAAATGGTTTAATTTCCCGCGCAAAATGGCAGACCCTAGAAACATAAGACCAATACACATTGCAAGCGCTAATTTATAAATGGTTTCCCAACCACACCAGTAACTAATTAAGTTACAAAAATAAAAAGCAAGCGGGCATAAAATAGATG
Source organism: uncultured Gammaproteobacteria bacterium (assembly GCA_965653045.1). Lineage (GTDB taxonomy): Bacteria > Pseudomonadota > Gammaproteobacteria > DSM-16500 > DSM-16500 > Aquicella. Next base: position 41,997 of record CBFGYM010000010.1, on the reverse strand, counting down.
CAAAAGGTAAATGAAATTCTCTTTTGATTTGCGACATTTCTTTGCGAAGGCATAAAACTGCAATGGGTCCCATCGCATAGGAAATAACCATGCCAGAGACAAGGAAACTGACCATCGCTTGCCAACCCGGAAAAGGTAAAAACAAAAACATTCCGATCACAAAATTAACCAAAATAGCGGCGACAGGAAATTTTTGTTGATTCACGCGCATTAAGCTTTTAGGAACGAAGCCGATATCACTCATGGCGTAAAGAATGCGTGCTGTTGAGGTAACGTAGATTAAACCAGCGCCTAAAGGAGAAATTGCCGCATCAACGTATAATAATTTCAATAACCAAATAATGCCTAATCCAGCAGCAAGCCCTGCAAACGGCCCCACGTCACCGGTGAAGCTAACATTTTTCCAACCTTGCGCAATCATGCTCGGGGCTAGCGCGCTGATAAAAGCGACTTGCAAGCCTAAGTAAAGACATAAACAAATAATGACAGACCCCACAATGGCAAGCGGAATCGCGAACTGCATGTGTTTTGCTTCGCCAGCAAGCTCAACGCCGTGTTTAAAACCTGTAAAAGCAAAGGCAATACCGCCAGTGGCAACGGCGGCTAAGACGGCATGAAAACCAGTTGGGGTAAAAACTTGTGAAAATCCTTGGAAGTTTTCAGGGTGAAAGCTCGATTTGAGTAAAGTCACAACGGCGAGCAGAATCACAAAAACCTTAAAAACAAATAAACTGAAATTAAAACCGACTAAGCCTTTAAAGCTATAAATATTAATGGCACATAAAAATAGCATTAACACGGCGGCCCATAGCAAACCAAGGGTGGTTAACACCGGGGCGCCATTGACGGTGTGCATCAGCGAGGGGAATAAAGTCGAAGCGTATTGCAATACGGCTTGTACTTCAATGGGTGCCATCGTGAGTGCGGACAACCAAGCGACCCACGTTAGCACAAAGCTGGTAAAAGCACCGTGGCTGAGTTTGGGAATTTGTGCCGTGCCGCCGGCAACGGGGAGCAATACAGATAATTCTGCAAAGGTTAAGGCAATGACAGCGGTAGCGAGCCCGCCAATGACCCATGCGGCAATCGCGCCCACACCCGCAATTTTTGCAGCGTAGAGTGGCGCAAATAACCAAGCTGAACCAATCATGCCATTAATGCTCAACATTAACAAAGTGAGCGGGGTGAAGCGACGATTGAGTTGCGTAGCCATACATTATTCCTCGTCGTGATCGAGTACTTTCATCATTAAGGCAATGCGATCGGGACCAAAAGCGCGGGCTAATAATCGTAAACGTTCAAAAATAATATTGCGCCTTAAAAATAAAGTGGCCATCGGATGTGACAAATTATTATTTTCTTCCGCATACATTAACATTTTAGAAGCAGAACCGGGGTCTATGCTGTCGATAGTTTGCAGTAGGCGAAGAATGCGCGAACTTTTCAAGTGCGTCGCAAGGCCAATGAACTCATCTTCTTTACTCACATCAAAACTCGACAATGCATCAAACGCATCACCGAGTGCATTGATAATGGCTTCGAGTTCGGGGTTCCCGTCTAAAGTCCAATCTTCTGCGGTTTCCATAAAAGCAATGACCCGAAAAATCATCGGGTCATCATAACTTTTCCAGAATTCATTAGAAGAAGCTAGGTCAAGTTTAGGCATAAAGTTATCGAATTCCTTGTGCAGCAGAAGCCATTAAGCGTTCATTGGTAAAGCCCGTTGCAATCAGCAGTGCGTTTGTCATGGTTTGGGCTTGCAGTTGTTGTTTTTCAATTTTGACTAATTGCGACATCAACACAAAGTTTTGTGATTCAAATAATAAAATTTGACGTATCACTTTCCCAAGTTCTTCGGTTGCAATTTGCGCGAGCCAAGCAGAGCTGCTGGCTTGATTGGTTAAGTTTGTTAGCAGGGTTTGAATTTGGTTTCCGCTTTGGTTTTCAGCCACCAAACCACTCATCACGTAGGCATTGAAAGATTCAGCGGCTGTGACTGTACGAAAATAGGCTGAATAAGCGCTGTAATCGCGCGGTTTACCCTGCCACGTTGAAGAAGGGGTAGCGTGATTGAACGCAGCGCCAGTGGCGGCTTGCAAATAAACGTTAGGGTCGAAAGCGGCTTTGCTGGGGTCGATGGGCGGTGCACCAACCAATGAGGAATACGCCAAGCTGTTCACCGTGGGAATAGACGTTAAAATATCAGGAGACCGTTCTGGTTGTGTAAACGCCGTAATGGGCTGATTAACGACATAGGCCATGGTCTGTGTTGCCATGCTCGCTTGCGTGAGTGCATTTTGTGAGAACCAATAGCCCAGTGAGGCAAAGTCGCCTTGGTTTTGGGCAATAAATGAATTGGTTGCGTCGTCATCCGTTGTTAGCCAGCTTTGTGCCATTTCAACAATACTAGTCATATACGTTGGCAAATTATTAATTTGCGTGAGCATGTTATAGGTGTTGTCTGAAATTTGTTGCAGCAAGCCCGTATCGGCAGATGAATCAGTGCTAGACGTGGTTGTGTCGGCATATAAATTAGATGAACCTGCCAAGGTGACTGCAAGCAAAATAAAAAACGGTTTTACGGAAAACGACATAACAAGCTCCTTCCATGAAAGCGATTAGTAGTTGACGTTCCAGCCGCCTGAAGACGAATTACCTTGTGCAGGGGTTTTGGTTTGGGTGCCGCTGCCAAAGCCTGTGTACCCTGAGCTAGGCGCTGTAGTGGTGCTAGCGGGTGTCGAGGGTGTTGCGGCGGTGCTAGTGGTTGGCTGTGTGCTGGGGTTTTGCGTCGGTGTTGTTGAGCCGCCGGTTGAATTAAAACCGCCTGCAGGCACAGGGCTTGAAATAGGCGCGCTTTTCGCCGGCATGGGCTTCAAGCTCGAATTTAATTTGTTTTGAAAATTGGTTTCGCGTTTAGTATTGAGTTCAGTGGTTTTTTTCATGAAATCATCTTTAGACCACACTTGCGTGGTCGAGGGCTTGGCGGATGTGGGTGCCTTGGGGGCAACGGTTGTTTGCGTGCCAGACCCAAAAAAACTGGGCGCGGTATTTTGTGCGTAAACTGCAAGGCTTAGGCTGCTCGCGATCAAGCCGAGTAATGTCATCACAGGCCGTTTAACGGATTTGAACATACTTTAACTCCCTCTGCATGCGCTCACTGGTTGTGTTTAGACCTCATCTAAGATAATAATACTTAATCCACCATTTTGTAAGGGCGTGTTTGCATGGCAGTCCGAGACATCTTCAAGGTATCGCGCAAAACTTTCTTTAACCCCACCAGCTGGATCGATTTAGAGGCGCTCATTTATCAAAATAAGACAATCTGGTCTGTTTTGAAAGGTTTATTTACAAAACCAGCGGTTGAAAGAACTGAAACCTTCGAAGAAGCCATGAAGCGACAAGACATGACCGAAGCCGATGTTACCATTCTAACGGCAAGGTTTAAAAATTTTGCTTTGTTATTTCTGGGGATTGGCATCGTAATTTTTGCTTACGCGTTTTATCTTTTATTTAAACACCACACCTTTTTAGGGTGGGCTTTAAGTCTTGCCGTCTCAGTTTATTTTTTTGCACAAGCGTTTCGTTATGATTTTTGGGCATTGCAGCTCACGCGTCGTACCCTCGGTTTAACATTCGCCGATTGGAAAAAACATTGGTTAGGTAATTAATAGCTGATTAAGGAAACCAGAGATGATTAATCTCTTTGAATTTGCTAGCCAAGATAAATCACTTCAATATCTTGCCTTTCTTTTCGGGTATATGAATGGCGTGATTCCTGTTGTCGGCGCAGGGGTGACTGACGCTAGTTCCGGTATCGTTTCGCCAGCCGCGGGCGTTGCCTTTGGCGGCACGGGGGTGTCAATTACCTTAATGGGAACGATGTTCCAAACGTTTAACGGCATCATTTTAGCCGTTGCTGTGTTAATGGTGGTTTATACGATGGTGATGGGGGTATTGCTGACCGCGCATGAAGGGGAATTCATGGGCAAGTCGCAAAAATTCCATTCGCTATGGACGCCGGTGCGTATTGTTTTCGGTATTGCTTCCTTAGTGCCGACAACCTCAGGCTATTGTATTTTGCAGCTGGTGATGATGTGGGTTATTGTGCAGGGAATAGGCGCAGCCGATACGCTATGGACCACGGTTTTAAATTATGTGAATATTATGGGCTCGCCGTATGCGCAAGCCACGGTGCCGAATATTGGTTATCAAGATGCCTTGAATAAAATATTCCAAGGTGTGGTGTGTGATCAGTCAACGCGCTATACAGGCGGTCAAGATGGTGATGCATTTGAACAAGGCGATACGGGGAATGGTAATTATTTCTGTTCTATGTACCCCGGTATTAGTTATTGTAAACCGAGCAAGTCAGTGCCCAAACCACCGGCAACGAGTATGCAGCGAATTTATGCCGTAGGCGGGATGGCGCCTTTGATCCTGGGTTTTAAAGGCTTATGTGGTGTCGTGCAGTTTTGTAATAAGACGGTGCTTTGTAATAAAGCTTCACCGACAGCGGCCGATACACTCGCTTGTAATGCGTGTACCGATGAATTAGATGCCATGAACCGCATTATTCCGCTGATGTCGCAAGCGGCAGCACTTTTTTTGATTGATGATGTGGTTTATCGTACATTTGCACAAGCCTCGATTGATTCTCAACCGCACCCAGACCCCGATGATCCGACAAAAACAATCGATGGGAATGGACAAACACCGACGGCGCCATCGTTTATTCAATCCTATTGCGATGCGAATTCCATTAGCCCTTGTGTTTATGAAGAGGGTTCTAACTGGCCAGACCCGAATAAATACGGGCAGTCTCCGTCGCGTGAAGCGGTGACCAAAATTTACTTGCCTTATGGCATGGCAGCAACTGGGTTAGGGCCAGTCACCCCGGTTGATGTGAATTTCATGAGTACCATTTACGCAGAATTGCTTGATCCTTTGAACGCACGATTTGCTGATTTCATTAAAGAAATGACAAGTAAAATTCAAAACGGTGATACGCTGTCGGGTGATTTGGGCGATGCGCAATCAACGGGTTGGATATACGCAGGGTCTTATTACTATACCATTGCGAAAATGAACCAGAATAATTTAGCAAGCGTCATGCCGACTTTAACCGTGTCTTGGCCGAACGACGATAATACGTCACCCTTGGGCACGGGTAACTTCCTCTATGCCACACGGAATAACTACGCAGGCGCGGGTTATATGATCAGCGCAGGTGTTTCTACCGGTGTGAGCATGGGCACGACATTGCCCTCAGATGTCAGTGAAATTTCGAGTGTTGCGACCGTGGTGACAGATGGAGTGACCACAGCCACCGGTGAAGGTTTGCAAGCCACCGATAGCAACCCCTTAGCACAAGCCCAAAACATTGGTTTTATCATTATGTGGGTTGTGCAAATTGCCTTTGTGGTGGTGGTTGGCTTGCTGTTTGTTTTATCGCTGGCCGGGAATATCAGCCCCTTTGTGCTGGGAACCGGTATTATCAACCCGATAGGACCTGCTTTAACCGCGGTTTATATGATTATTGTGCCAGCGATTTTGGGGCTATTGGGTATCTTGCTGACTTATGGAGCCTTGTTAAGTGTTTATCTGCCCTTGGTGCCGTTTATTATCTTTACTTTTGGTGCCATTGGTTGGTTAACCTCAACGATTGAAACGATGGTGGCGGGTCCCTTGGTTGCGTTGGGCATTATTGCACCTGGCGGACATCACGAAATTTTGGGTAAAGCTGAACCTGCATTAATGCTTTTGTTTAACGTATTCTTGCGCCCAAGTTTAATGATTTTTGGGATGATGGCAGCGATGTTACTGTCATCCGTCGTTGCGGGCATGATTAACGATGTGTTCTGGCGCGTTGCAGAAAGCATTGGGATGGAATCGCTTTTAACCTTAGTCTTCTTTTTGGCGGCTTACGTCACCTTGATGATTACGGCGATGAATAAATGCTTCGCAGCCATTTATTTAATCCCTGAAAAAGTCATGCGCTGGATAGGTGGCCAAGGCGAACAATACGGCGAAGCCGATGCCGTGGGTGAAACGAAACAAGCGATTACGGGTGCGGCTTCTAAAGCGGGCGCTGCAATGGGTACGGCTGGCGATACGTCTAAAGCAATGCGTAGCGCTAAGAGCGAGAAAAAAGCAGCAGAAGGTAAGGCTGCTGAGCAAGAAGCAATTAAGATTGAGAAGCAGAAAGGTAAAGAGTCGGAATAAAACACGACTCCATAAAAAACCCGGGCTAGCCCGGGTTTTTTATTTAACACAAACGTTAATATTACCCCTCACTCTCTTCCCGCTTCGCCTGCTCTGCAATCACATTATACTGGCGTTCGGTAATCAAGCCTTCTTTGAGCTTCGCATGCGCGTCGGTTTCCATGGTCTGCCCGTGTTCGCGCACTAATTTTCTAACGACATTCGTAATATTGGTAATATCGGTTTCTAATAAAATATCGCGTATCATTTCATTAAAAATAAGATATTCGCGCAGGGCAACGCGCTTGCCATCAATGGTTGGTACAAGACGCTGAGAAATGACAACCCTAACGGTTTCAATAATATCAATGGTTCGGCCTTGGCGTTCTTCAGACGGAAAGGTAATCACTAAACGACGAATGGTTTCAGCCACGCTGTTACTATGCAAAGTGGTATACACTGGGTGGCCTGTCATTGCGGCTTCCATGACTGCCCCGATGGTTTCAGGGTCGCGCGCTTCCCCCACTAAAATTAAACGCGGTTTACGACGTAAGGCATTGCGCACACCTGCAGCAAAGCTCGGTAGATGCCGTGGAATTTCTGATTGGCTCACCACGCTTGAAATTTTCTCAACGCTATCAAAGACAAATTCGATAGGTGCTTCGTAGGTTAACACTTTACGGTTACTCTCGGCATTTTCAATGATGTCGCGAATAATGGCGGCTAAGAGTGTACTTTTTCCTGAGCCCGTCGCACCCGTCACATACACCACCCCTTGCTCAGGCGTGAGTGCGGCTTTTAAATCTTCCGATAAATGCATATTCGCAAGTGTGGGCGGGTCTGAGGGAATGGTACGCGCAGTAATTTGAATACCGTCGTGACCTTCAACTTGGCAACCCGTGCCATTAATACGAAAACGATAACGATCAGAACGGTTGGGTCGAATTTCATAATGCGTATCAATGTCTTTGCCAGACATAATCATGGTGGTCGCATTGGGGCCGTACATGGCATTTAACACATCGCCCACTTCAGTATTCCCAATTTTGCGTCGTGTGACTTTTTTCAAACGACCAAAAATTTCAGCAATAATCGGTTCATTCGTTTGAAAGGTAATATCAGACGCGCCCATTTTGACGCAGTGAATCAGAATTTCATTCACATTGTCTATGGTTAAGCGAATCGGTTCTTGCGGAAATAAAAATTCATTAGCCATCATTTTTCACCACAATAGCCTTCCAGCTATTCCCATTCGTTTGAAGTTTAGGATGTGCCACAATACGCAATACTTGGTCATTTACCCGCATATTTGTGCCATCACCGGTAATACCTAATTCTGTGCGTGCCACATAAGGGGCAGAAATCATTTTCGCTTGTAATAATTTTCGGTAAATCACCATCCCCGTATAATCACGTTTTAAGCGGGCTAAATTTTGCTGAAAAATACTGTAAGACTGTTGTATGCCTTTATCCCAACCTTTAGCAATGGCAGCGCGCCAGACTTTTTGTTCTTCATTGGTGCGAGGCAGTAGTGTTTTATCGGGCATGGGTGGTTTGGGGTAGCTCATGTATAAATAATCTCGCCAGTTCGGCGGGGTGGTGGCAAAGCGGGCTTGTTGAACAATTTTGTACGAGCGGTCAGCCACGCGTATGGTATCGGGGTCGTCTTGATTCAAGTTGTTGGTGCTGAACTCTAACACAGGGGGCAGCACACCGTGGCTTAACATCATGGCGTTAAAATTATAAATGGTTTCTAGGTATTTTCGATCAACGTTTAATTTTGCATTAATTTTATCAGAAGCCCAAGATAATCCGCCTTGTGCTCCTAAACCCATTGCCGTGTCTTCGAGTGATTTTGCGCGAATGGCACTGGTGTCAGCGGGGTCGCCGTTCGCACCCATATTCGGCGAATTTTTAACGTTTTCTAGCTGCGATAAGTTGGCCGTATCTACATTATCAAAATTGGTAGTTTGTCGATGAAAACAAGCCGTTAAGCATAGGCTGAGTGTTAACACGCATAAACGCTTAAACATCATGAGCTCACCCCTTAGTTTTTGGCGTAACGCAACTCAATCACACGGCTGCCTGGGAAAACCACAATACGTGCACGACGACCGCATTGATAACCGACATCACGTAAAATATCACCTAGCATGGCGTTTTGGGTATACACCGTGACCATTACCGGAATTGCAGGGGCGGTGCCTAAAATGCGAACGCGGTAATTAGAAGCGTGTGCAATTTGCTGAACCAGCGGTTCAACTGGGCCTGACCAATCGAGCGTGGTAAGCCCTCCCATGCCGTAGGTGTTTGGATCAGGTGGTTGGGCTAAGTTGTGTTGGGGGTGGTTAGCGTCAGCAGTTTCGGCTAAATCGACGATAGAACGGCTGACTGAATACGAAGCTTCAGCCAATGAACTTTGCGTTTGATTGAGGTCGTAGCCTGCCGGGGTTTTGGGTTGGGATGCGCAGCCAACCAGGGCAAGGCAGGACAGAGCGATTAAGCTCAGGGTTCGCTTCATGGATGCCGTTCCTTTTAAGGATTGTTATTAATCTCAGCTAAAATGGTACAACGAAACACCTATAAGTGTCACCTGTTGAGAAAGATGACAGCGTGCTCGGGAGTCAGTAAACTAGAGTAAGCAAGCTAAAAAGGAACCGTTTATGGCGCACTGGCGAGACTCGGCAAGAAACGTTCGGTTTTGGGTGGTGGATTATCGCGCTTGCTTTCCCTTACTGATTTTATTGTTGCACATTCGATTGTGGACATTCATTTTTGCGGTGGTGGCAACTGTCTTTTTTGCATTATTGGAGCGATATGGGTTTACCGTGGCCGTGTTTTTACGCTGGCTGAGAGCTTATATTGCAGGTCCTCGTAAAATTGCGCAACCTTGGTGGAAGATATAAACATGGCAACTTTGAATGATTTAATGATTAAAGCCGCCCGTGCGATGAATGGGCGTTATTCTTTAAACGGACGTCCGTTGACGATGGAAGAAGTGTTTTCGAATACCGGCCTGCTGCCGGGGATTGCAAGAAGGGCTGATCAATTGTCGTCTTTGTGTTTGGGGTATGGTATTGGCGCAACGTTTGATAACGCGGAAGGGTCGCTGTTGGGTATTGACGTCACATTTGATGACCTTACCCCAAACGCTTTGCGGTTGCTTTGTATGATTGATGTGCTGAATGAGCTTATGAAAGGCACGATGCGGGGTGAGCTCACAGCCATGGATCAACTCATGTACGATTAAATAGGCATCTTCGTCTTTTTCGGTAACTCTTCGTCAAAAATGTGTTTTAAATGCTCATTTACTTGCGTGTAAACTCCGCTTTAAAACACATTTTTTCCTCGATTTACCAAAAAATACTCGATGCGAGAGTGAGATAAAAAAGCTTTTAGTAAGATAAAAGCAAAAACAACAAAGGTTCGTCCCCCCTCCAAACCCCAGTCCCGTCTATGAAATGACGTAAAACTTTTTGGAGGGGGCAAGGGGGAGGCCGCTTTTGATTTGAGGCTACAACGCCATTCTTTCGCTTTTAGTCGTGCGCGAAAGCAATTTCTCTGCAGCTTCTTTCGCAACGAGTTTCCCTTGCAAAATACCCCACACCGTCTCGCAAATCGGCATTTCAACGTTATATCGCTCAGCCAACTGCAAAACCAACTCGGCATTGCGTTTCCCTTCCACAACCTGCCCAATGGCAGCTTCAGCCGCGGCAATATCTTTCCCCTCACCTAAAGCCAAGCCCATGCGTCGGTTACGCGACTGATTATCAGAACACGTCAAAATTAAATCACCCATGCCCGACAATCCAATAAATGTTTCAATTTTCCCACCCATGGCAGTGCCCAGGCGAATAATTTCAGCCAACCCGCGGGTAATTAACGCACTGCGTGCATTTGACCCTAACTCTAATCCGTCTGAAATACCGGTTGCAATTGCAATCACATTTTTAACCACGCCGCCTAATTCCACCCCAATCACATCATCACTCGGGTACACGCGAAACGTTGGGGTTGTAAAGCGTTCAACGGCTTCTTTTAACATCGTATTGTCTTTGCTCGCAATCACCACCGCAGCGGGTAAACCCGCCGCGACTTCTTTCGCAAACGAAGGGCCTGATAACACCGCAAACGGTCTATCTTTCCCTAACACGTCTTCCGTCATTTCATTCAACAATTCACCCGTGTCTTCATCCAACCCTTTAGACGCACAAATAATACGTGTTTGTTTTTCAATTAATGGCTTCAACATCGTTAAAGTGTCACGAAACCCAACAGAAGGCACCACCACCAAAATATCATCGACGCCTTTCACTGCTTCAGCTAAATTCGCCGTCGGATGAATGGTATCGGGAAAGGGAAAGCCGGGTAAAAATCGTGAGTTGGTTCTCTCTGCCAGCAAGGCAGCAATTTCAGAAATTTCATAACTCCATAACCGGACAGTTTGACCTTGTCTTGCTAAGGTTAATGCGAGTGCGGTTCCCCAGGAACCTGCGCCTAAAATGGTAATGGGTTTTAGCGGCTGACTAGTCATCATGGTCGTCCTTCTCATGGTCGTTTTGAAAGTGTAACGTAATTTCTCCCCCGCAGAAAGCAGGGGAGGATGGTTGATCACTAATTTAAGCTCGCCGCACCTTTGCTGCCAGTGTCTTCAGCTTGTTGTTGCATGTGCTGGGCATATAAAGCATCGAAGTTCACAGGGGCTAAAATTAATTGTGGGAAGCCACCGCGAACCACCATGTCTGATACCACTTCACGCGCATACGGGAACAATACATTAGGGCAGAAGCTGCCTAACATTTGATGTAATTGATCATTCTCAAAACCATTCATCACAAACACACCGGCTTGATGCACTTCAATCAAGAAAGCGGTTTTTTTATTCGAGGTGACCGTTGCTGTGATTGATAACACCACTTCGTGTACGTGATCTTGAATGCGCGTGCTTTTGGTTTCTAAATTCAAAGACACTTCTGGCTTCCAATCTTCCGCAAACGTGTGGGGGGTGTTGGGCGATTCAAATGAAATATCTTTCACGTAAATGCGCTGAATTTCAAAGTGAGGTTGCGCTGGTTTGTTTTCCATAGGGTTTCCTTATGACTTTGTGTTTAAAAGCAGGTCGAGTTTGCCAGCCTTTTCTAAGGCTGCGATATCATCAAAACCGCCGATTGGCTGGTCATTAATAAAAATTTGAGGCACGGTGCGTCGACCGCTGAGTTTGATCATCTTATCACGTTGTTCTTCGTCTGATTCAATGGAAATTTCTGTGTAGCTCACGTGTTTTGAATCGAGTAATTGCTTGGCTTTCACGCAATACGGGCAATGACTTTTTGTGTAAATAATAACGTTTGCCATAAAAATCCTTATTTAACTAACGGTAAATCGGCTTGTTTCCATGCAGCAATACCACCTGTGATTGCGTGCACATGAAAACCTTCGTGTGATAAGGCAACGGCAATTTTCTGTGCGCTCACACCGGTTTGGCAAATTAAAATAACAGGCTTGGTGCGTTGTTTATCGAGCTTTTTGGCTAGCACTTTCACATCGTGGGTGTCTGCATGCACAGCATCAATGATATGCCCTTCTGTGAAGGCGGCTTTATCACGCAAATCAACGACAGTTGCGTGTTCACGGTTCATGAGATGGACGGCTTCTTTTGCGGTAATCGCATAATTCAAACGGCGGAGCCTGATAAATTCGACCAAAATAAGCGCAACCATCAGCCCTAAAAACAAATAAGCGAGTGTTAAGTGCTGTGAAAGAAAAAAAGTCAGTGCTTGCATGGGGCTCCTAGTCTGAATTGCCGGTTAAGGAAGGGTAATGTATCGGTTATTGAGGTTTTCATCAACCTTTCCTCGCATCACGCGTGCAATACACCAGACTTCAACGTGTTTTGCACCGGCATTTTTCAGGGTGCGGGCAAGTGCATTAGCGGTTTCGCCGGTAGTCATCACATCATCCACAATCGCAATGCGACAGTTGTCAAAGCGGCGAGTCGTTGCAAATGCTTTTTCTACGTTTTTCGCGCGTGCGCGAGCCGTTAGGGTGCGCTGTGGGGCGGTGTGTATCAAGCGGTGAACATCGTGACGAATTAAAGGGCAATTCAGCGCACGCGCAAGCGGGTGGGCAATGATGATGGCTTGATTAAACCCTCGTTCTTTCAGGCGGTTAGGGTGCAGGGGGATAGGTACAATATAATCAGGGCGGGGACGAGATTGCACTTTTTTTAATAAGGCCGCTGTGAACACGTGAGTGTAAATAAATTGCTCATAAAATTTAAAGTTTGTAATCCAACGACTGATAGGGTCTTGATAGGCATAGCAGGCTAATACGTCATCAAACGCTGGCGCAGACGATGTACAGCGCCGGCATAGTATTGTGCCCCGTTTGAGGCGAATGGCGCATTTTACGCAAACCTGAGGTAGAATGGGCAGCTCGTGCTCACAATCAGCACATAAATGACTGGTGCGAGGGGTTCTCGCCCAACATAAAAAACAACGTCGCGGAAAAAGGGTATTCAAGAATAACATGTGGTCTCCAGTCGCTTATCAAGCCTCAAATTTTTTAATGCGCTCAATCGGCGATGAACTGCTTTCGCGTTTAAGCTTATTGGCTGCCTCACCGAAAATCATTTTAGATGTCGGTTGTGCTTTGGGTGAAATGAGTACCGACTTGGCAGCGCGCTATCCAGCGGCAACGGTGTTAGCTTTAGATGCAGATGCCGGTTTGCTGCAAGCCTCAAACGCGGTTAATCGCGTTCAAGCGGATGCGGCTGCATTACCGTTGGCTGATGGATCCGTTGATTGGGTGATTGCGCATGGCTTGCTGCCGTGGGTAGAAACGTGGGCGCCTGTGATTGAAGAGTGGCGGCGAGTGTTACGTCCAGGCGGGGTGTTAATGCTAACCACGTTTGGTCCAGACACGCTGCGTGAATGCACGCCGTGTGTGAACACGCCTTGGCCTGTGCGTATTGATATGCACGATTTGGGCGATAGTTTAATTCAAGCAGGGTTCGAAGAGCCAGTGTTAGATGTGCGACATTTTACTGTGCGTTATCAATCACGCGAGAAACTCGAAACCGACCTTGCCGGAATGGGCTTGGCCGGTTTAACGGTGTTACCCAGTTCGACCGAATCGGGGGCTTTCGGCATCACTTTTGAATGTATCTTCGGGCTCAGCTTCGTCGGAGAGAGGAGTCGCGGACGAGCTGGAGAGGCTATTGTCCCCCTTGACAGCCTCAGAGCTAGTTTGCGGCACAGGCACAGCAATGGGCGTGCTGGGTCTTAACGCAGGCGTTTTGCTGGGCGAGTGTCTTGGGTCTAATGGAATGTCAGGCGTTGTTGCTTCCGTTGGTAAGTTCTTATTTGCCAGCCTTGTTTTGCTATTAGTCCACACGCGACCGATAAACCATCCTAGGGGTGCGAGTGACGTGCCTAACAAGATTAATGGAACCAACGCAGCGACACCTAAACCGCCTGTCGCAAATGTAAGCGCCGTGGCAAGAATAATGATGGCGCCAATGCCCGCGCCGATGAGTAACCCTCTCACTTTTATTTTGCGGTCGTATTTCCCTTTAGACGTCAACATGCCATTGCTATCGATGATGTAATCATTTTTAGGATCGCTAATGTAATGTGACAGGTTGTTAACACGCTCGGTTAGTTGCGCGCATCGTTTATTTAATTGTGCGCTCTTGATCCCTGATTTTTTTTGATTGTCGCGTTTTAATTTTTGAAAATCTTTCAGTATATTTTCAGGTTTGCACTGTGCATCAAGGGTTAATAAGCGTTGTTTTTTATCGGCATGTTCTGTTTGTCCGAGCATTTCGACAAGTAATTGGGTGATTTGAATTTCATGGTCAATACGCGCATTCAGCTCGCTCACGGTGACTTCACATTCATCAATGTGTTTTTGCAAGTCTGTTTTTAACACGGCTAATTGTTGTTGTGTTTCTTGTCGATAGTCGAGTTGTGTTTGGTATTGTGTCGTGCACGCGTTAGCTTTTTGCAGTAACGCATAAATATCGTTTTGTAATTGCGCCGCCGCGTGTTTTGTTTTGAGCGAAGACGGTAGTGTCTGATCAACGTAAGGGTTGCTGGGTAAAGTATTTTTAAGCCCTATCAACCTGGTGTTGTTGACTGTAAGCTCAGCGCAGCTTAATTCGATTTCATCCCAGGGATTTGGGGTTGGAATATCAACCGTTTCGCTAAGCCATCGCATAGGTGCACTTCGGATGGTTGAATGGAGCGCGGTCATTGTTTGATTGAGTTGATCGAGTAATGCTTGCAGCGCTTGCGCGGCACTGGGTGGTTGCGGGGCGGCTTCGGGTGTTTTACTTATATAGCTTGCAACGGTTGCGATGAAGCCGGTTTCGACAGTGGTCGCTTCGGCTTGCCTTGTATTCAAACCGTTGAGTGTGAGAGGCGTTTCCGTTAAAGCTTCAGCCAGGGTCTTATAGGCATCAGTCAGCATTTTCTTGAATAAAAAATCGGGTGATACGGCGCAGATATTTAAGTCATCTTCTTGTGATTTGACGGTCTGCGCTGTTGTTTGAACATACGCTTTGGTGCTTGCATAAAGTGCGATGTGAGCAGCAAAACAATCTTCATCTTCTTGTGTGCGATAGAAGGCATTCTCGACTAAGGTTTGTAGCTTTTTGTCAGCAAGTTCTAAACTTCGCACAAACGTATCCAGTTCGCCTTTAGGAAAGGCAACGGGGCGTGAAAAATATGACGTATTCTCGGTGAGGTTTGCTTTGAGTGTTTGAAGCGGCGTTAAATCAGTATTGTTGAGATGCGCTTGAAATTGTGTTTGATAAATTTTAAGTTTCTCTCGTTCTGCTGTTGCTGTGGTGGTGAGCGTGTTTAATGCTTCACTGATTGTGACAAACGCCTCTTTAGCTGTTTTCAGCTCATTTTCGTAGGTTTGCAACGTTTCTTTATTAAGCGACGTTTCAATTTGACCGTCGATTCGTTCGACGATAGTTTTAATTTTAACATTTGAGATGGCAAGGTTTTTAAGTTTTGTTTCTAATAGATCAACTGCATTATTTGCGCGTAATACTCGAATTCTCGCCGCTAAACGCTCTAAGCTGTGCTTGGTGATCTGAGCGTAAGCTTGTTGATCAGGCAGCGCGCGCATTTGTTGTACGTAAAAATATTTGAGACACAGTAATTCACACAAAGCCATCCCTTCGTTAAAGGTGGCTTCTTTAAAAGGCGTGGTTGCGACTTTTTCATGGAGATGTTTGGCTAGCGCTTCTTTGGTTAATTCAGGAGAATCCAGTAACAGTCTAACCTGTTTTTGAGTGGCATCGAGCCAATCGTGTTTTCTGGGTTCATTGAATGTTTGCTTGAGATGTTCAAAAAGCGCGTTAATCGCGTCTTTAATCGCGGCAGCAAGTTCAGTGTGTTTTTTGATATAAGCGGGTGTAAAATTCATTTGGAAGACCTTATTGATAAAGGGCGTGGTTTAGAAGCAGGTGGCACAGGTTGGCCGGGTGTTTCAGCAAAATAAGATAAGCCGCGCAGCGTATCAAGGGCGGGACGCGGGGTGTTTTTGTGGAGGCTGCCTTCTGAATTGCTACGCCTAACTCTTGGCTGTTGCACGATGCCACCGCCCTCTGTCATGGCTTTGTAAGCGGCTTCACGTTCTTTGTGTTTGTGATAAAGCGTCACACCGGTTATCGAAGCCGTGATGACTAGCGCAGTTGCAGCAAGCCCAATGGCAACCACAGCAGGAATGACTAAGGTTGGAAATAAGAAAAATGCAGCAATGCCTGCGCCTGCACCGATTAAGACACCCGCGGTAATACAAATAGCTGTTTTTTGCCAAGATAAGCCGGTGATTTTTTTAAGCGATTGTAATAGGCGTGTTAGCGGACTAAACGTTTCTTCGGCAACGACTTGCGCAATGACTTTGGCTTTATTGTCTCTTTTAACTGTCTTTGATAATTGCGCGGTAATGAAATCGCTTGAAGTCATAAAGTTTGGTGTTTCACTTCCCGCACTTTGCGCGCGCGGGCGAGTGGATGTTGTTAAAGCATCCGGCGTGTGGGTTTCCAAGATAACGGGTGGCGCGCTATCGACAGCGTCATCAATCGGTTCAATGGAAGGGAGAGGTTCGGGTGTTGCAAGGGCTGCAATGTCTTTATGGAGTTTTGCAATGTGTTGTTGTCGTGCATCGCGGAATTCCTGCAAAGCAGTATCCAGTTGTTTTTGATTCTCAGTAAGTTCATTTTCACCAGCCTCACTGTGTATATCAATTCCTCGTGAATTGGTGCGAATAAAGTGTGCTCTTAATGCTAGCATTTGTCGTGATTGGTCGATGAGTGTTATTGTCGTGCTGAGACGATATTTTATTTTTTCGTCTTCAGGATTCTCAATGCCTTCAATATGGGCATCTGTTTCTAGGTTCAATGCGTCTTCCAATGCAGCCTTGAACGCTGCATGCCGGCTTTCAATGGAGAGACGTTTTAGTAATTCATCGCAATGCCCTTGGCTGACTTTCTCTTCAACGTCCGCCAAACTGGTTTCAACAGCGCTCGCAATGCGTGAAACAGAAGCTTCAATCGCAAGGCGTAATTGTTTTTCAGGGTTTTCGAGATTCGCTAAGGCTTCTCTAAATACGATATCACATTGCCCAACCGTGGTTTTATGTCTTTCTGTTGAAATTTCTTGTCTTGAGGTGCTTTCAAGAATCTTAAATGTGTCAGCACCCAAATAAGGTGATTCAATCATAAAGGCGGGGTCGTATGGGCCGCTTTTTGTGACCATGCTTAAATATTTTATCGTTGTGATGTAGCAGCCATGCGTATCACGTCTCTCGCTTAATGTCTCGCCTGTCTTTTTCGAAAAGCCATCAGCAATTTTAGACAAAATATCGAGTTTGTTTGTTTGGCCGGGAAGTGTTTTAAACACTAGGCATAGGTCCGGCGTTAAGATTGCAAAATCTCCAAATTTGGTATTGAAGTTTTGGATAATGGTTTGGAGTGTGAATACCCAGCTTTCTTCTTTGAGCGCAGATTTTTTAATCTTAATGAGATGCGCTGCACTTTCAATCACAATTCTTCGTAGGTAATGTGTGAGCATTGCATAATGATAGTTGATCACCGCAATACCATTGCCAAGGGCATTCAATTCACCGTCATCGTGAGGATGATAGATCGCCTGTTTCAGCGTCAATAATTTTTCTTTAGCGGTCGCAAATGCACGTATTAAATTTGTTTGCGCTGCTTCTATCACAGCCTCACCGCTGAGTGCTGTATTCACGATTTCACGTGCGTCTACAAGCGTGTGATTTAACCCAGTTTTATGTTCTGCCAGCGCTTCTGGGAGGTAATTAACTGCATCTTGTAATCTTTTAATGTTGATAAGCAAAGGGTGATCATCTGTGATGTGCAGCGCAATTTGTTTTAACGTGTCATCAGAAATGGGAGTTTGCTTTATTCCGTTTAAAAAATAAGTTCGATAGTCTTTTTCACTCAGACCGTAGCGCGCTAATAGTTTTTTAAAATTATCTTCATCGCGTACATTCGCTTCATTCAAATGCGTTGGTGTATTAGGCGGTTCACCCACCATCGCGTCAATTTGTTCAGGGGTAACAGTCTCTTCGCTAATGAATGGAATGACATGATCAGGTGTAATTTGAAGGTGAGTTGGACATGTTTTGCCTAGTTCTTCTGAAAAAATAAATCCTTCGGTATTTTCAGGCAGCGGTGCATTAAATTTAAATGTGCGCATTTCTTCGCTATTAATGCCCAAAGAATAGTGCATCGTATTTTTTTGAAAATCAGAGATAACGAGGATATTTTGATGATGATTGAACACCTCTCGATTTCGCAGCGGAAGAAAGCCGGCGATTAATAATTTTGCATCCACTTCGATTTCGCCGTTCACTTCAACAAGGATAACATCCTCAGGCCTTGCTGCATCCGATACAAGAAATACGCGATTGTTCATTTCCACCTCATTTATCTAACACTAAATTATCTCGTTATCGTAATTCTTTTTTGCTTATATTTATTAATGCAACATTAAGAACATTAAAAAAAGTTGTTATTGTTGCATAACTTGCTTACCATTAACACAAAGTGTTTATTTTAAAACCAACCTGCCAGGACTGAAAGTGTATGCAACCTTTATATCTCGGTGTTGATGGTGGCGCGACCAAGTGCATTGTTCGTTTAGAAGACGCATCAGGCCATTGTATTGGACAAGGCACGGGCGGCTCTGCAAACATTCGTTTGTCGCCTGAACAAACGTGGCATTCCATTCAACACGCACTTTCACAAGCAATCGCACCATTGAATATTTCTTTACCAGAAGCAATTCCGCACATACACGCAGGTTTAGGGCTTGCAGGTTGTGAAATGCAAGATGCTTTACGCGAATTCTTACACAGCGCGCCGCATTTTAAAACACTTAAAGTGACATCAGATGCGCATATTGCCTGCTTGGGTGCGCACTCTGGTCAAAATGGTTCCATCATCATTGCGGGAACAGGGGTCGTTGCTTATCAAATTGAACAAAATGCTTGCACAAAAATTGGCGGGTGGGGTTTTCCGCACGATGATCTTGGTGGCGGCGCATGGCTTGGTTTGCAAGCGCTCAAATTATGTTTGCAATGGAAAGATGGTCGACGCGCAAGCTCAGGTTTAGCTGAAGTGATAGATCGTCACTTTAATCATGATTTGAACGCAATGGTGCATTGGGCAAATGAGGCTAACTCAACAGAATTTGCAACCCTTGCACCTTACGTCATCCGTGAAGCATCTGTTGGTGATGAAGAAAGTATCGCTTTACTGAAAAAAGCGGCAGGGTTTTTAGACGAATTAAGTGAAGTTTTAGTGCAAAAACAAACGAATCCGCATCACCCTTTGCCTTGTGCTTTAGTCGGCAGCATTGCGTTGCACCTGCGCCCGCATTTGGCACCTAAAACACAAGTGCATTTGGTTGAAGCTGCCGCGCCACCGGAATCTGGGGCAATTTTATTTGTTAGGAGTGCGATATGAGTGAATCAGAACGCTTAATTTTTTCAGGCATGCAAATTTATACGAATGGTCAATGGATTAAAGACCATGCGTTAGTGGTTGAAGATACACGCATTGATGCGATTATTCCTGCCGCTTCTATTAAGCATCATTTACCGGCAAAACAAATTAAATTTAGCGATAAGCATTTACTCATTCCTGGTTTAATTGACATGCATGTTCACGGTGCTGCGGGCGTCGATGTGATGGATGGCAGCATTGAAGCGATGCAAACCTTGAGTGCAACGTTAGCGAAAGAAGGCGTCACTGGTTTTTTAGCAACCACAATGACAGCAGCGCCTGAGAAAATCGAGATGATCTTGCCTGTTGTTGCGGAATCATCATCGCAATTATCGGGCGCAGCTTTACTCGGTATACATTTAGAAGGGCCGTTTATTGCAACCACAAAAGCGGGAGCGCAAGATGCCGAATTTGCTCAAATGCCAAATATTAGCTTGTTTCGACGCTGGCAATCCTTAGCTGATAATAAAATTCGTGTGGTGACCTTGGCGCCTGAATTAGAAGAAGCGATTCCCTTTATTAAAGAATTACGAAAAGAAAGTGTCATTGTATCTATCGGGCACACACACGCAAGCTTTCATGAAACGCAAGAAGCCATTCAAGCGGGTGCAAGACAAGCCACGCATTTATTTAATGCGATGCGTCCTATTTATCAGCGTGAACCTGGCGCAGCGGTTGCGTTATTATTATCGAATGAAATTGCGGCGGAACTTATTGTCGATGCGTTTCATTTAAACGAAGGGATGATCGAATTAGCCTATCAAGTGAAAGGTAAAGATAGATTAATATTAGTGTCTGATGCGATGCGTGCAAAATGCTTGAAGGCGGGTGAGTACGAATTAGGTGGGCAAATAGTCACCGTGAATAAATCAGGCAAAGCCATTTTGCCCGATGGAACCTTAGCAGGTAGCACGGTCACCTTGCCACAAGCCATTCAACGCATGATGAATATTACCCAATGTCATTTAGAAGAAGCCATAGAAATGGCTTCTTTTGTGCCGGCACGCAACCTTGGCATTGAATCGCGTAAAGGTAGTATTGCTGTGGGTAAAGACGCTGATTTAGCGATCTTTAATGCTGATTTTGAATGTGAACTCACGTTGTGCGAAGGTAAGGTTGTTTATTTGGTTTGAACGCTTGCAGGTTTGCTTCTCACGACGCGTATCACATCTTTGCGTTTGCGAACTTTTCGTAAAATGCGCGCAAGATGGACGCGGTCTTCGACAGAGATGGAAATTTCAACATTGAAATGATTTTTATCGCTTTCATGGGCGCGAATATTTTCAATGTTTGAGTTTGTTTCAGAAATCGCTAAAGTTAATGCCGCCAGACTGCCGCGTCGATTATTCAGCTCAACATTCAAACCCACTGAAAAATCACCTTCTACTTTTGTTTCCCATTGTAGCGGCACAAATTTTTCAGGCTCTAAGTGGTAACGTGCAACCGTTGGACATTGTACTAAATGCACTTCAACCCCGTGACCGGCGCGAATGACCCCAGCAATATGGTCACCTGGAATAGGGTAGCAGCATTTTGCAAAACGAATGAGTAACCCTTCTGTGCCTTTAATTAAAATAGGCTGCTGTGGCATGTCTAAGTGTTCACGTTTATTCACATCGCCTAAGGCTTTTGCAATTTGACGGCTCACTAATAATGCGGGGCGTGTCCCCATCCCAACTTCTTCGTAAAGTGTGCTTAAGTTTTCGAGCCTAGAGGTTTGTATTACATTATTTAGAACAGGTTCGCTGATATTTTCAAGGTGTAAATGATAGGGTTCTAAGGCTTTATCAATTAAACGCTTGCCTAATTCGATTGATTCTTCCCGTTGTTGTTTTTTTAAAACATGCGTGATTTTGCTGCGTGCGCGACCGGTCACAACAAAATTAAGCCAAGCGGGGTTAGGTCTTGCCCCTGGGGCGGTAATAATTTCAACTTGCTGTCCGCTGACTAGCGGCGTGCTCAGAGGAGATAAGCGTTTATCTAATTTTGCGGCAACACACGTGCTGCCAATATCAGAGTGAATGGCATAGGCGTAATCAACCGGTGTTGCACCTGCGGGCAATTCAATAATTTGGCCTTTGGGCGTAAAGACGTAAACTTCATCGGGAAATAAATCGGTTTTGACATCTTTAATAAACTCAAGTGAGTTTGGCGAACTTTTATCCATTTCTAGAATGCCTTTTAGCCATTCTTTTGCGCGTGATTGTGCTTTATGAAAAACAACTTTTTCTGTTTTATAAAGCCAATGTGCGGCAATACCGCTTTGCGCCATTTTGTGCATTTCTTCCGTGCGAATTTGAGCTTCAATGGGAACGCCGTAAGGCCCAAATAGCGTGGTGTGCAATGATTGGTACCCGTTAGCTTTGGTGATTGCAATATAATCTTTAAAACGCTGCGCAATGGGTTTAAACAAATTATGTAGCACGCCTAACACGCGATAACACGTATCGACCTTATCAACAATAATTCTAAAGCCGTACACATCCATAATTTCAGAGAACGATAAATGCTTCTCTGCCATTTTTTTATAAATGCTATAAAGATGTTTTTCGCGGCCGGCAACAGTCGGTGAAGGAATATTATTTTTCTTCAACGCATCTCGAATTTGTTTATCGATTAAATCTAGAATTTCTTGTCGATTCCCATGGGCTTTATCAACCGCATTTTTCAAAATTTTGTATCGTAGTGGGTATAAAGACGCAAACCCTAAATCTTCTAATTCTACGCAATACGCGTGCATCCCTAAACGGTTTGCAATGGGTGCGAAAATTTCTAAGGTGACTAAAGCAATGCGGCGGCGTTTTTCAGGGGGTAAGGTGTGTAAGGTGCGCATGTTGTGTAAGCGATCTGATAGCTTAATTAAAATGACGCGAATATCGCTGCTCATTGCCATAATCATTTTGCGTAAATTTTCAGCTTGTGCCTGCGCGTGATTTTCAAAATGAATTTGGGTTAATTTCGTCACGCCATCGACCAAGTCGCAGACTTCTTTGCCAAACTGAGCCTCAATTTCTCCGGCAGTGACAGCCGTGTCTTCGACCACATCGTGCAGTAAAGCAGCGATGATCGTTGCAGGATCCATGCGCATTTGTGCAAGCATTTCTGCAACGGCAATAGGGTGGGTGATATAAGGCTCACCGGTGTAGCGTGTTTGGCTGCCGTGCGCGGCTTTCGCAAAAAGATAGGCGCGTTCAATCGTAACCACTTGATCGTGGCTAACATATTGATTTACCTCGTCTCTTAATGCGTCAAATTCACTCATGGGGTTTGCAGCCTGTTAAAATAATCTGAAAGCACTTGTTTTTATTATGGATGTTAAATCGGGAATTGGCCACCACTTCTCAGAAATATGTTTTATAATTTGTATGGGTAGGATGTGCTCTTAGAAGGGAAGCTAAAGGAGGCAGGTATGATGGGCTCTAAATGTAAATGTTTCTGTCCTGTGTCGTTTGGCTTAGCATTAGGCCTGACGGGGGCAGTGATGATGTTGCTATGGTTCTCATGGGTCATGTATCAAGGCGTTCCTGTTGGGATGGAAGGGCAAATGATGATGCCTGATTCTTGGGGTGCTGCATTTGTGCATGCATTCTGGGTATTCGTTAAAGGCTTTATCTTTGGTTTTATCTTTGCCTTTTTCTACAACATGATTGCTTCTCGATGCATGAGAATGTTCTGCCGTAGCAAGGGAGAATGTTGCGATGCTTCGGAAGCTGATAAGAAGTAATCGCGATTAGTTCTTCTTTTACACCGAGCCGCGCCGTGACCCCACGGCGCGCGCACCATTGATTGTTTATCTTAATTCTTTTACACTCCTGCGTTATGAAAACAATTATCCAAACCACAAATGCGCCTAGCGCTATCGGCCCTTATTCACAGGCTGTGCGTGCGGGGTCAACGCTTTATCTTTCAGGTCAAATTGGCTTGAACCCTGATACCATGGAATTTGCTGGCGCTGATATTTCCGCGCAAGCCAACCAGGTTTTTAAAAATATGCAGGCTGTCTTAACGGCCGCGGGCGCTACCACCGAAAATGTGGTAAAGCTCACCATTTTTTTAATCGACTTTGCCCATTTTCCCTTGGTCAACGATTTAATGAAACAATATTTCAACGAACCTTACCCTGCACGTTCTACTGTGCAAGTGGCTGCTTTGCCGAAAGGGGCGCTCGTTGAAGTGGAAGCCACTGCTATCATGCCATAAAAAAACCCAACCGTGAGGCTGGGTTTTTATGGTAGAGCGCGAGGTTTATTGCGTCACAGCTTT
The DNA here is from genome assembly GCA_965653045.1 of uncultured Gammaproteobacteria bacterium. GTDB lineage: Bacteria > Pseudomonadota > Gammaproteobacteria > DSM-16500 > DSM-16500 > Aquicella. Next base: position 18,482 of record CBFGYM010000010.1, on the reverse strand, counting down.
TGGCGTTTCAGTAGCTTTGGTGCGTGTGGCATTCATCGTATTCGGAACAGGTGTGGTGCTGTGATTTAACATATAAACCGTTCTTAATATCTTCAGCGCTTCGAATAATTGAAAATCACTGCGGGCTAATGCGGTGTCATTTTGTGAAATTGCAATAGTGCCTGGTGTGCCTTCAGCGCCTTTTAAGTGGTTCTTCAGTTGATATTCTTTAATCGGTTCAAGCATGGCTAAGTCTTCATCGTTCTTGTCTTTCACCACGCGTAAATCTTCGATTTGAACATCAGGCACAATACCGACGTTTTGAATTACACGCCCAGAAGGGGTGTGATAAAGCGCCGTTGTTAATTTTAAGGCATGTGTTTTGTCGAGAGGAATGACGGTTTGAACGGAGCCTTTGCCAAAGCTCGTCGTTCCCACAATCAAAGCGCGTCGATAATCTTGCATAGCGCCTGCCACAATCTCAGAAGCAGAAGCTGAACCATTATTAATTAATATTACGATGGGGGCACCGTTTAACATATCTGTCCCATTGGCTTTTGCACTATATTGGGCTTCGGGTAAACGGCCTTCTGTGTAAACGATTACATCGTTATATTTATTTTTAATGGTGCTCTTATCTAAGAAAGAATCAACGACTTGTACAGCGGTTTCTAATAAACCGCCGGGGTTGTTTCTTAAATCGATAATTAAGCCTTTTAAGTTGCCTTGATTTTGCGCTTTCAATTGCATAATCGCGTTACGCATGAGTTTTGCGGTGGGTTCTTGGAATTGCGTAATACGGATGTAGCCAAAGTTATTATCCAACATTTTGCTTTTCACGCTGGCAATGCGAATGATTTCACGGGTGAGTTTAAAGTTTAAAGGCACTTTTTCACCTTTACGTAACACCGTGAGCATCACTTGCGAACCGGCTTTACCGCGCATTTTATCAACGGCATCTTGCAGGGTCATCTCACTCACTAATTTGCCATCAATTGCCACAATGTAATCACCTGCTTTGATGCCGGCTTTTGAGGCTGGGGTGTCATCCATCGGCGCAACAATGCGTAAAATGCCAAATTCAGGGGTCACTTCAATCCCAACGCCGCCAAATTCGCCACTGGTGGTCATCAGCAAGGTTTTGTACGCGTCTTTATCGAGGTATTCTGAATGAGGGTCTAGGCCGCTAACCATGCCGCGGATGGCGTCGTCTAATAAGTTGCGGTCGCCGACCGGTTGAACGTAAAAGTCTTTGATGAGGACGATGGTGTTAGTGAAGCGGTTAATATCATCTTCATTTGCTTTTTGGCCAGGGGCTTTTTCATTACCGCTTAAGTTGCTATCAGGAACAGCCGGCGTAGGTTGCTGCGTGGTGTCTTCTGAGAGTTTAAGTTTGTGGGCGGTTTGTGACGAAGCTTGACCGACATGAGAGATCAGGGCAGTGCTAGCGATTACCACGGATAAAAACACCGCCAATATATAATTGCGCGTCATCATCTTGGGGCATCCTTGCTTTAGTTTTCTTTTAAGTATACCACCGATATCGTCAATTATCCTAATTTGATTAAAGATTGACCGGTCATCTCCTTGGGAATAGGTAAGCCGAGTAGGGTCAGCAGCGTGGGGGCAATGTCCGAAAGTTTTCCATTTTCTTTGGTAATGCTCGCCGGTCTTCCAACATAGATGAAGGGAACAGGGTCGCTGGTATGTGCAGTGTGAGGCTGTTGTGTCGCAGGGTCGAACATTTGCTCTGCATTGCCGTGATCGGCGGTAATGACAGCTTCTCCGCCAACCGCCCGCAGCGCAGCAATGATGCGGCCTAAGCAGGTATCAAGGGTTTCAATGGCTTTCACGGCGGCATCGAAATGACCGGTATGTCCTACCATGTCAGCATTGGCAAAATTACAGACAATCACGTCGTAGGTTTGCGCTTGAATAGCCTTTACCAAGACATCGGTTAAGGCGGGTGCGCTCATTTCCGGCTGCAGGTCGTAAGTTGCCACTTTGGGAGAGGGGATTAACACGCGGTCTTCGTTGGGGTAAGGCATTTCGACGCCGCCGTTGAAGAAAAAAGTCACGTGTGCATATTTTTCTGTTTCTGCTATGCGCAGTTGCTTCATTCCTGCTTCAGAAATTATCTCACCGAATAAATGGGTTAAGTGGGTCGGCGGATAAGCAACAGGCGCCTTGAAGTCGACATCGAATTGTGAGAGACAAATAAACTCGCCTAATGACAGGCGGTGCGGGCGGTCGAACTGGGTGAATGTAGGCGCAATGAAGGCTTGCGTCAATTCTCTGGCGCGGTCTGCGCGAAAGTTCATAAAAATGACTACATCTCCATCTTTGATCGTCACCGGCGCCTCATTGGGGGTATGTATGCTCGTCGCTTGCACAAATTCATCGGTTTCACCACGCTGATAAGCGAGCATCAATCCTTCTTCAGCCGTTGTCGCGCTTGCTTGGGCGCGACCTTCCGTTAATAACGCATAGGCTTGTTCAACGCGATCCCAGCGGTTGTCCCTATCCATGGCAAAATATCGGCCAATTAAGGAAACAATTTTTCCGCAGCCAGCCAAAGAGCAGCGCTTCTCTAGCGCATGAATAGAGGCTGCGGCGCTTTTCGGCGGTGTGTCTCGACCATCTAAAAAAGCGTGAAAATATAATGTGTTAAGCCCTAAACGTGCACAGAAATCAGTGATTGCGAAGAGGTGTGATTCATGACTATGCACACCGCCAGGTGATAAAAGCCCCATGACATGTACGGCGCGGTGGTTGGCTTTGGCTTTTTCGATAGCCGCCTTCAAAACGGAGTTCTCAAAAAATACACCGTCTTCAATTTCGGTTTCAATGCGGCTTAAATCTTGTTGAACAATCCGCCCGGCACCAATATTTAAGTGCCCTACTTCTGAATTGCCCATTTGTCCGTGCGGCAGACCCACGCATCGACCCGAGCCACTGATTTGCGTGTTCGGATAATTCTCAATTAAGGCATTTAGGTTTGGTTTATGTGCAGCGGCAATCGCATTGGCTTCTTTGCTTTGACGGCAGCCGAAGCCGTCGAGAATAATTAGCGTTAAAGGACGAGGACGATTTTTGTTCATAATAATCTCGGGCGATAGTTTTGTTGATGTTAAGCGCCTCATTATTCAATAATTTTAGGCTATTGGAAACACAAGAATTTGTGCAAAGCATTGCAACCAGATAAACTAGTAGTTTGCGACATAAGGATTTTTGAGGATGGCAATGAAACACACAAACACAATTTTTAAAAAAATAGCCGTGATTGTTTTTTCGGGATGGGTAGCAGGCTTGGGTGTTTCTCCCGCATATGCTGCTGAAGCAGCGGCACAAACCCCGGCTGATGATGACGCCGTACCGGCGCCAGTCGTTAAAGACCCCTATGAAGGTTTCAATCGAGCTATGTTTACTTTTAATGACAAACTCGACACTTATATCATGAAACCCATCGCTCGCGCTTATAACGCGATCATGCCGCGTCCGCTCAATGACGGTGTGCATAATTTCTTCACTAACATTGGCAACTTACCTACCATTGCCAACGATTTACTCCAAGCCAATTTTTTCCAAGCCGCCAACGATTCTTGGCGTTTGGTTATTAATACGACAATCGGCGTCGGCGGTTTATTTGACGTGGCCGAGCGCATGAAACTGAAGCCGTACAAGAACGATTTCGGTTTAACCCTCGCTAAATGGGGCTATCGTGATTCCAATTATTTAGTACTGCCATTTTTTGGTCCTAATACACCGCGCGATGGTATTGGTATTCCCGTCGATTATTTTGCTTTCTCTATTTATCCGTACATTGACAACACCAAAACCCGTTATGCCATTTACGGCTTGGGGGTGGTGGATAAGCGTGCCCAATTATTGCGCTTCCAAGGCGTCATGGATGAAGCCTCAGTCGATAAATACGTGTTTCAGCGTAATGCTTATATGCAGCATCGCGCTTATCAAATTGATCAAAACGATCATCGCACGTATGCCGATTTAGGTGATCAGCAGCCAGTCGTTGCGACGGCGTCATCGGAGTAATGAAGGTTTAGTGTTATGCTGATGTTAGATACCAGAGTACTTCATGCGAGGAGTTGGATTCGTATGAGCGACATTGCACATCAAGCCTCAACAGCAAGGCAAACTCTCTTGGCTTTGGCAAAGCAGGCCAATGCCTTGGCTGTGGGTTTACAAAATGCGGCGCCGAGTGATAAATCGAATCAGGCAAATCCTTCCATTGAATATTTAGTTTCTGTAGTCGCAATGTTGAATAAAATGGCTGATGCTTGTCAGGCGCTTGCCCCTGGCGATTATCATGATTAGCCATTTTTGGAGATAAATAATTATGACAACGCCGTTAAAAACAAGCAAAGATGCGTTGTATGAAATTCTTCAAACAGCTGTCGCTGAAGATGAAGCGCTGCGTCAAAAATTTAATATGGGCGATAAATTTCGTTTTATTCGTGAGCAATTGCTGGCATTGCAAGCGAGTGTAGGGGCGGAGTTGGCCTTGATAAAAGACGAAATCAATCATAGCGCACCGGTTGCGCTTGCGGAAGATGAGCTCATTGTTTATGTTTACCTATTTAACGCCCAGGGGGTGTTAGTGCCGACGTGGCGTAAGATGGTGCAGTCTTCTGTCTTGTATGAATATAGCGTAAACCGTCCGATATATACCGATGAGTCAGCAATTCAAGCCGTTATTCGCACAAAGTCGAATAAGCAACAACACGCTTATTTGGCGGTGGCTGTGAAAAAAGAAAATATTTACCCAATGGCAGACGCTGCCTTGAAAGACGCGATGGGTAATACGCTCATTAAAGTTAAAGAAGGCTCACTGCACTTCAACCGCATCTTATTCTTTAAGCACAACGAAAGCGAATACCGCGTCAACGACCTCGGTGAATTAATCAAAGTTTGAAAAATTCACCGCTTTTTCGGTCCCCAATTTTTCTCAATAAACTCCTCGGGTGTCTTCGGCGCCTGTCCCTTCTCCTGCTGCGCTTTCTTCACCGCCGCCTCCGCCGACTTCACCAACGGCGACCCCTTCCCCAACCACTGTCGATACCGCTGAAACGACTCCCCCTGAAACCGTAACTGTCCCGTCACTTGCGGGTCCACAAACGGCGCCTGATAATTAAACTGTGTTTTCTTATTCTCTTCCTGCGTACTCTGCTGCACCTCCGCCGCTTTATTCTCTAAAGCCTCGCCCGTTTTCTCCGGCGCGCGCCGCTTCTCCAAAAAGCCCGCATGATGCTGTTTTTCCGCTTTTAATTTATCCGCCTGTTTTAACTGTGTTTTCTTCAAATCAACTTTATCTTTTTCTCGCTCAGCGTGATAATCTTCCTCGACTGTTTGACGCAAGTCTCGTTTATCTTTCTCTCCTGACATGCGCGCTTTTGTATCAATTTTATGCCCTGTTCCTGTGCTGATTTCGCCTTCCGTCTCAACTTTGCGTTGACGCGCGGCATCTTCCGCCATGGTTTTGCGACAGGTTGCGCAAATTTGTCCGTATTGCACTAACCCATTAATATTCATTTGAATAAACGCTGATAAAGGCTTTGTTTGCCCGCAGCTTTTGCAATGCCTTGTGATTTTTTCGTTGCTCATGGGTTGTGAACTCAACAAATATGTTTATATTTTCGTCAATTATTATACCACATTCTCACTAGGGGGTAGCAAATGAACAGTCAGCATGAATTAATCCTGAGAAACGTATCTTGAACTTGCACCTCGCGCATAGATTCGTTATGCTCAGGGGCTTCTATAGTGGCCTATTTACAAGGACTTAACTGTTTCAGGGCGGGAATAATTATGCAAACATCAGCACAGCCTCTCAAAGAGGTAGGTAATTTAAAAAAATTGGAGAATAAAAAGATGACCAAAGGACCATCTTTACAAGATCCTTTCTTGAACTCTTTGCGAAAAGAGAAAATCCCAGTATCCATTTATTTGGTGAATGGTATTAAGCTGCAAGGGGTTATTGAATCGTTTGATCAATTCGTTGTTCTGCTCAAAAATACCGTTAGTCAAATGGTCTACAAGCACGCTATTTCAACCATCGTGCCGGCTCGTAATGTGAGCTCACCATTTGAATACAACAATAACAATACCAACACGAATAACAACAATCCTAATTTCGGCAACTATGGCAACAAACATCACGGCATGAATAACAAGCCTGATTTTGGCCATGAGTAAACGAGGCGTTCATTGAAAGATTGGCAACAAGACAACGAAAACGTTGTCTTGGTTCACGTCATATTTCCATCCAAGGCACTGGCTGAAGATCTGAACGAGTTCAGAGAATTGGCCGCCTCGGCTGGAGCAAAAGTGGTGCAAGAACTCACTTGTCAGCGCCGAGTCCCCGAAGCCAAATATTTCGTTGGTTCAGGTAAAGCAGAAGAAATTCGTGAAGCGGTGTTAGCCACTGATGCGAAACTCGTTATTTTTAACCACACCTTATCTCCGGCTCAAGTTCGTAATCTTGAAAAATGTGTTCAATGTCGTGTGCTTGATCGCACGGGCTTAATTCTTGATATTTTTGCACAACGCGCACGTAGCTTTGAAGGTAAATTGCAAGTTGAATTAGCCCTTTTAAAATATACTTCAACGTCTTTAGTGCATGGATCGCGTCACCTCGAAGGTCAACAGGGTGGTATTGGCATGCGAGGCCCAGGTGAAACACAATTAGAACTTGATCGCCGTTTAATTAAAAATAAAATTAAACTCATTAGCACGCGTCTCGAAAAAATAAGCGAACAACGCGAACAAGGTCGACGTTCACGTCGTAAAGCTGTCGTTCCTACTATTTCATTGGTGGGTTATACCAACGCAGGCAAATCCACTTTATTTAATCATTTAACAGGCGCGGAAGTTTACGCAGCCAACCAATTATTCGCAACACTTGACCCCACCTTGCGCCGTGTTGAACTGCCGCAAGTGGGGCCTGTGGTGTTTGCTGATACGGTCGGATTTATTCGTCATCTTCCACCTGATTTAATCAAGGCTTTTCATGCAACTTTGGAAGAAGTGATTGAGGCCGATTTATTATTGCACGTGATTGATGCTACAGACCCAAATCGTGATTTACATATTTCAGAAGTTGAAGGTGTTTTGGAAGCCATTGGTGCGGATGAAGTGCCGCGTTTACAGGTCATTAATAAAATCGACCTTGACCCTTTCTTAAGTCCGCGCATTGATCGAGACGACCTTGGTCGGCCTATTCGCGTCGCTTTATCAGCAGTCACTGGCAAAGGGTTTTCTGAACTCGCGACCGCGATTGCTGAAATATTAGGCAATGGAGTGGTTGAGTGCGAGATGTGTTTATTGGCTGACCAGGGCAAATTAAGAGCAGCTTTATTCGCCCGTTCGGCCGTTTTATCCGAAGAAATTGATGAACAAGGTCGAAGTTGCCTCAAATTGAGGCTTCCTCGTGTAGAGTTAGACCGGCTTTTTCGTTAGAATACGTTTTTTTGTAAGTGCCAAAATGAGGGGTTTTGAGATGGGTAAGAATGTGGTGGTGCTCGGCAGCCAATGGGGCGACGAGGGCAAGGGTAAGATTGTTGACATGCTCATGGAGCAGGCTTCCGTTGCTGTTCGCTTTCAAGGCGGTCATAACGCAGGTCACACCTTAATGATTGACGGTCAAAAAACCGTTTTGCGTCTTATTCCTTCCGGCATCTTGCACGAACACGTGCAATGCTTAATTGGCAACGGCGTGGTGTTATCGCCCACGGCGCTTTTACAAGAAATGGACGAACTCGAAGCGCGTGGCGTACCCGTGAGTAAACGTTTGCGTATCAGCGAAGCTTGCGTTTTAATTCTGCCGTATCACGTTGCGCTCGATCAAGCGCGTGAAAAAGCGAAAGGCAAAGCAGCTATCGGTACCACCGGTCGCGGCATTGGCCCTGCGTATGAAGATAAAGTCGCAAGACGCGCTATTCGTTTCGGCGATATATTCAACCCTGAATTATTGAAACAAAAACTACAAGAAGTGTTGAGCTATCATAATTTTGTGTTACAACAATATCACGGTCAAGAAGCGGTCGACTTTGATACTTTATATCAAAATTTATTAGCCATCGTGCCGCGCTTGCAACCCATGCGTGCAGATGTGACTACCTTATTGTCTGAGTATCGTATCGCCGGCAAAAATTTAATGTTTGAAGGCGCGCAAGGAACCTTACTTGATATTGATCATGGCACCTATCCTTTCGTCACCTCTTCTAATACCGTCGCAGGTGCTGCTTGTGTTGGCTCGGGCTTTGGTCCTCGTTATTTAAACTACATTATGGGTATTACCAAGGCTTACACCACGCGTGTGGGGTCAGGTCCTTTCCCAACAGAATTGCAAGATGAAACCGGCGCGTTTTTAGCAAAACAAGGCAACGAGTTTGGCTCTGTCACCGGCCGTCCACGTCGTTGTGGCTGGCTAGATATGGTTGCTTTACGTCGTTCAATTGAATTAAACGGTTTTACAGGGTTATGCATTACAAAACTTGACGTGATGGATGGCTTAGAAGCCGTGAAAATTTGCACAGGTTACAAACTCAACGGTCAAACGGTGCAAGTGCCACCGGTTGAAAGTGAGCAATACGCTCAATGCGAACCCATTTACGAAACCATGCCAGGTTGGTCAGCATCAACCGCGCGCACGCGATCTTTTGCTGAGTTGCCTGAAAACGCGCAAAAATATTTAGTGCGTGTTGAGGCTTTAGCGGGCATTCCAATTGATATTATTTCAACAGGTTCAGATCGTAACGATACAATTATGTTACGCAACCCGTTTGAAGAAGATGTATTTGCCGAGGAGAGGATTTGAACCTCCACGGGGAAACCCCCACAGGCATCTGAAACCTGCGTGTCTACCAATTCCACCACCCCGGCAATAGAACCTGAACTCTAACGGTTCTGTGCCGGGATTTCAAGAGACTACTTTCGTTTTTTGCTGTATATCACGGATGATGCTATCTCTGGATCGGGTGAAGGTGTCGGCGCTGGGGCTGGCGTAAATAGTGTGCCAGGTATTTGCACAATTTCTCTTGAGGTATTAATGACAGGATAATCTTCAGGAATTTCTTTTTTTCTGACCGGTCGCGGATTTCTTCTTGCAACAGGCGGTGAGGTTTCTCGACTTTCGCTTGCGACAATTTCTTTTCTTCTTGCATACATTAATTCATGGCTTTGTAATGCTTCCTGCGAAGGTGCTTTCTCATTTTTAGCGCCACGTTTTAGTGACATTTGCGTTAATCGTCTTGCAATGGTTCGCGGGTTGTAACTACTCGATCCAGATCGATTTGAGCTCGTTTCTGATTCGCTTCCTGTGCTTCCTCTTTGTGAGAGATCATTTAACGATAATGTGCGCTCAACCAGTGTTTTACTATAAGTAGAGGAAGAAGGCGTCAGCGTCGAAGCGGTGAGTGTTTCTTGTTCTGGTGTGAGTGACAACGCCAAATCATCGAGGTCTGGTAATGAGGCAACAAGGTCTTGCAAATTTTGCAAAGCGAGTGCATCGGTTTGTTCGATATCAAGTTCTGCAAGTTTTATTATTTTTTGCTGTGCATGTGCTTCCGCTGTTTGTTGTCTGTGATGTCTTCGTATTTTGCGTTTAAATAATTTATAAGAAGGCGCAAGCGATGTTTTTTCACTGTTTTCACAAGCTTCAAGTATCTGTATTGTTAACAATACGCTGTTTCGGAATTTGACTATCACTTCCATGTGTTCTTTTAAATAAGACACAATCATTTTTTTAAGTTGTTTATGCGTGTTTTTATCCCCTCTTAAGATTTCATTGGTGATAATATTATACCAATGACTTAAAAAGACATTCATCCCTTGTTCCCGTAGTGCCGCAAGGTCTCTGTGGGTATTGGGGTGAAAAGTAGTGAGTGATAATTTATAACTTTCTAATGCAACAGCAATATTGTTAGTATTTTTCGTTGTAATATAAGTAACTAAGTTTACATAGTTGAAATTATTTTCGATTTGTCTTGCAAGGGCTTCTAGCTGGTTTCTAATAATAACACTGGCATTATTATCGGGATTATTCCAAATATGGATCGCAAAAGCTCTCATTGGAATCGAAAGGATTTCAGTAGGAATCTGACTCACCAGTTTGAATAAGATGCATCCACAAATGTAATTATTGAGTTTGTCACGTAAACGCTGCGCGGCAAGTTGTTCTGGTGTTGGGGGTTCTTCACTCTTCGGATCTCGTTCTGCTTTCGATAAATAGTCAGTATTCAAGCGGTCACTGATTTGATTTAACCAGTTTTCAGGCATAATGCCGTTGACGAAGCTGCGTCGATAAGCGAGTAATTTGCTCAAGATTTCGAAAGTGTAATGTGTGGGTATCGTTAAAAGGTAAGCATGAAGGTCGTATAATAGAGTTTGGTGTTTGTTGATCGCCTGATTAATTTCAACGTCAGTGATTCTGGGTTTTCGGCTGCCTTCACTGGTTGAGGTATCGCTTTTTTCTGATGATATTTTCTGCAGTGGTTTGTGTTCTGTCTTCTGAGAAGTTTTTCTCAGAGAGGTTTTCTTATTGACTTGCAGCCCCATGAATAAACGACCTTGTGGTGCACTGAATAGCGGTATTTTGACTTCTATGGCTTTCCATTTCTCTTTTTCCTCATCAGAATCATTGGAGGTGCAAAGATAAATTAAAACCCCGGGAAACTTTTTTTCTACCGTTTGAAGGTAGCTTAGAAAACTGTCACCAACGGTTTTTACAATGACCTCTTGGCTTGCGCGTTTTGCCTCAATGAACTCTTGGCTTACACGTTTGGCTTCTTTGAGCTTTTCAATTTTGCGGTCAGATAGCTTCTTAGGGAGAGATTCTTTCTCTTTAGGGGCATCCTTGTTCGTGCTACGAGTCCTCATGACAGTTAACCTGTTTTTAAAATAGGTTATTTAGTTATACTTCCTTACTCTTAAGGCATCCTTAAGAGTGAAATGTTCTATCTAAGGGGAAACCCTCATCACTCTCTGAAACCGGTGTGTTATCCGTTTAACCACCCCGGTTGCAGAGCATTATTTATTTTCGTTTTGTGCTGAAAATCATGAGCGATTCTTTGTTTGTTGCGCCAGCAGCGTCAATGGGTGCCGGTGTAAAGAGTGTTGATGGAGTGTGTGCTGTTTCACGTGGCGTGACTGATTTTCCTTCGATATTTTCGGTTTTTCTGAAGTGGTTGTGTCTTTGTATAGTCGGTGAAGCGGGCGGAGAGGTTTCTCGGCTGTTGCTTGCAGACTTGGGTGTTGTGTGTTGTTTTGTCTGGGCTAGGTCATAACGCTGACGTTTTAACGTTCTTTCAGTCTGCCTTCTATGTAACCGTCTTGCGCTATAGTCAGAAGAGCTCGTTTCTGTCCCGCTTTTAGTGCTGTGTGTGTTGAGCTCGCTGGCTGAAAGCGTTCGAGCTAAGATCGATTTGCTATAGCTCGATGATGACACGCTTTTTTGAGAGATGGTTGTTTCATCACTATCGTCTTGATCTTGAGATGATAACGAGAAACTAACGGTTTCTAATGCTTGAAAAGTATTTTTCGCTTTTTCTTGCGCTTGAATGCGGTTGGCTAATTTGGTGAGCATGCGTTTAGAGCGAATGCCTGTGATGCAGCTCTCTAATAATTTAAGGGTTAGCGACGCATTCTCATGAGAAGCGGTGAGGATGTCGAAATATTGTTTAACATAGGCAGTCATCATTCGCTTGAGTTGTTTTTTTGCATCAAGGTAGCGCGGCTCACTTTTGTTTAAAGATTGATTGTTAATGACCTCAATGAAGTGATTTAAAAGCGTTGAAATACCTTTTTCTTGCAAGGCAAAAAGTTCAGTATAGATGCTTGGATTTAGCTGCATAAAAGAAGATTGCAGACCCAATAGCGTTTTTTCGACTTCCAATTTTTTATCTTTCTTTAAATAACGCGTTAGCGGTTTGGTGCATAACATGGTTTCTAATTTCTTTTTGAGCTCAATCACGCGCTTGTCAATAATCAGGTGTGTTGTACTTGAGGGGTCATCCCAAATACCTGTCGCAAATTTTGTGACATGACTTTTTATGGTTGGAATGCTAGCGATTAATCGGAATAGAATGGCGCCGCAAATGTGGTTAATGACTTTATTGCGCTCGATTAATACTTCGGCTGGTGTTCTTGTTTCAGCATCAAGAGTGGATGCATTGCTTTTATCAAGGCAGGTATAAATCGTTGATATCCAGTTGGTTGGCAGAATGTTATGAACGAGGCTTCGCCGATCTGAAAATAATTTATTAAGTATGTCTTCAGTAAAGAAAGGAGAAATTTTGTTAACATAGTTTTCAATTTCTTGAAGAATTTCGGGTCGCTCATTGATGATATTATTGATGTGGGCATTGTCGATGTGATGTGCGTCAATGATGTCGGTGCTTGCCTGGCCGCCTCGCACGCTAATCTCTAAGTCCATGAATAAACGCCCTCCCAGCGATGCGAAACGCGATTTTTTTGCATTGTCATCTGTTTCATCGGCGGTTTCGTTCATGGTGCACAAATAAACCAAAATGCCGGGAAATTCTGTTTCAAGGTTGACCAGGTAATCCAGTAAACGGCTGCCAAGACTTTCCTTAATCAGGTTTTGGCTATGACGTTTAGCCGCAATGATTTCTTCGCTTTGACGTTTCTTGAGTTCTTTTTGGCGCTTTTGCTCATCTTCAAAGAAGGGTTGCAAGGGGTGTTCTTTATTGAAATGTCTCGTTTTCATGCTCACTCACTCGTTTTAAAATTTTAAAATTTCTTTATACTAACGTTCTCTTAAGGGATTCTTAAGCGTGGTATGTTATATCTAATTCTTTACTGAGACTAACGATAATTAAGGAGAATAATGATGGGAATCAATCAGTCGAAACCCGTTGATGATCAAGCGGCCGCCGTGGACGGTCAAAAAATGGACACTTCAGCAGAAAAATTAAATCGAACACCAACCCCGGGCGATCTCGCTGTTGATAAAGAGCCAGTCTTAGCCGTCTCGCCCTTAGATGCTTTTCATGAAGAACTTGAACAAAAAATTACTGATCTTCAGCGCCAAAAAAAGACTTGGGTAGAACAACTGACCGTGATTATGAGTGATTATAGTACAGAGTTGCCGCGTGCTCACGAAGGATATCAACAATTTCTCAAAGAACTAGATCCAACGCGCCTTGATTATACGCAACCTGTTTCACAATGGTTTAAAGATCACATCTTAAATGCAGTGACCCTTGAAATTGAACCAGCAAATTTTGCTTTAGATCAGTTTGTTGCAGAGTTTCAAACACAAGTGGCGCCGTTAAATAAAAAATTAAGTGAAGCAGAAGATAATCTTGTTAAATGGAATCAAAATAAAGCCGAAGGTATTATTGTTGAACCCATCTTCAAGGGACAAATTTGCAGTTATGCCATTCAAATGATTGATATTGAATTGGCATTAATTGACACGATTAAAACGCATATCGATCATTGCATAGGCTGGGAAAATACAAGTGTTAAAATTTTAACCCTTTTGTTAGAAGCGTTGAATATGAGCACGATCCATTTAGTGCTGCCGAACTTTGATTTTACACCGGTGATTGATAGAGCTTATAAAACAGCGTTGAATCAAGAGATAGCACCCGAAGAAAGCGCTATTGAAAAACTGATGGCGGAGACAGATGCCGTATTGGCTCACGCAAAAGGGTTTGCAACGCCAGCGAAGGTGGTATCGCCTAAAAAAGCGCCCTCACCTAAACCAACGCAGTCTCCTGAACAGATAGTAACACTAGATGAGTCTGCTAAAAGTGCATTGTTAGATACAGCAGGGCAGTTTACACGCAGAACATCGCCAAAACCAGCCAGAGTGATTGCCGCACCTGCACCGAAACATCCACCCACTAGCCCACGTTATCAAGTGTAAGGAAAAATGAAAAAATCGCAACAACCTCAACTTGCCCCCACTGCTTTGAATGTCAAAGGAGTGGGTGAGCAAACTCAAAAAAAATTATCACGCCTTGGCATTATGTCATTAACCGACATGTTGATGCACTTACCGCTTCGTTACCAAAATCGAACGCGACTTACTACGGTTCGTCGTTCTCGTGTGGGTCAGGAAATTTTAATTGAAGGTGAAATCACGAGCGTGCAAATGCCAAAAGGCGGTCGTACTAAATTATTAGTGCTACTCAAAGATGAATCGGGGTTTATTTATTTACGATTTTTTCACGTCTTCCCACAGCAAAAAAATGTGTTAAGGGTGGGTGTTCGTTTGCGTTGTTTCGGAGAAATGCGCTTAGGGAAAGACGGCTTAGAAATGGCTCATCCTGAATGGGTTGTTCTTTCACAAGAAAAACCTCAGCCGCTTGAAACAGCGTTGACTCCCATTTACCCAACCACCGAAGGCGTTTCTCAATATATGCTGCGTAAACTTTCGCAGACGGCTTTAATGCAATTATCTCAGTTCACGGAAATGTTGCCCGAATCGCTTTTAAAAAATTTAAATTTTCCAACGCTGCAAGAAGCGTTTATTGGTGTGCATAGACCTGATGCATCTGTTTCAATCGAAGCCTTATTACAAAACAAAACACCGGCACAACAGCGTTTAGCCTTTGAAGAGTTGCTCGCACATCGTTTAAGCTTATTGCAGACAAAATCATCTTTTCAGCGGGTGAATGCAATGGCTTTACCGCCGGCACCCGCATTAACTGAAAAATTTTTAACAGGCTTACCTTTTGCCCTGACAAGCGCACAAGCACGCGTCATTGAGGAAATTTCAGTCGATTTGCAAAACCCTCATCCAATGCTAAGGCTGGTACAAGGTGACGTTGGGTCAGGTAAAACCGTCGTTGCAGCACTTGCAATGTTGCCCGCCATTAACCAAGGGTTGCAAGTGGCATTAATGGCGCCCACCGAATTACTAGCTGAACAACACGCGAAAACACTCGCGCGCTGGTTTGAGCCGTTGGGCATTACGATTTGTTATTTATCAGGCAGTTTAAAAGGTAGCGCAAGAAAATCAGCTGAAACAATGTTAGCAAGCGGAGAATCTTTCGTTGCGGTTGGCACGCATGCTTTATTTCAAGCTGGCGTGCAATTTAAACAATTAGCTTTAGTCATTGTTGATGAGCAACATCGTTTTGGCGTGCAACAACGTTCTTTATTTCGTGAGAAAGGCGCAGTGAATAATCTATATCCGCATCAATTAATGATGACGGCGACACCCATTCCGCGAACCTTGGCCATGAGCTTATATGCTGATTTAGATGTTTCAGTCATTGATGAATTACCGCCGGGTCGAACACCGATTACGACGATTGTCGTGCCAGATTCACGCCGTTCAGAAGTCATTGCGCGCGTGCGTCATGCTTGCCTTGCTGGCCGTCAAGTCTATTGGGTGTGTCCGCTTATTGAAGAATCAGATGTTTTATCATCACAAGCGGCTACCACAATGGCTCAACAGCTCCACGATGCTTTAGGCGATTTCACCGTTGATTTAATCCACGGTCGACAATCGTCGAAAGATAAAGAAACAGCGATGCGTTTATTCAAAGAAGGTAAAACGCAAGTGTTGGTTGCAACCACGGTCATCGAGGTGGGTGTTGATGTCCCCAATGCAAGCGTGATGGTGATTGAAAATGCAGAGCGCATGGGTTTATCTCAATTGCATCAATTGAGAGGTCGTGTGGGGCGTGGTTCCGTGGAGAGTTTTTGCGTGTTGATGGCGCAATCACCCGTATCGCGTATGGGGCAAGCGCGCTTAACTGTTATGCGTGAAACGAATGATGGTTTTAAAATTGCAGAAAAAGATTTAGAGCTGCGAGGCCCCGGCGAAATGCTAGGCACGCGTCAAACAGGCGATTTAAATTTCCGTATTGCTGATTTAATGCGTGATGCTGCTTTATTAGAGCCAGTGCAGCAAGCTGCAAAAATAATGCAGCAAGAAGCACCTGATAATATTCCCTTGTTATTAAAGCGCTGGCTGCCGAACGCCGAGCGTTACAGCGAAGTGTAAATACCCCCTAAGACGGCACGACGATTAGCACCAGTTACCGTGGGAATATTGCCTGGTTTGTCGGTGAGGGTTTGTTGTGCTAACCATGCAAATGCCATGGCTTCCATCCAATCGGCTGGCACATCAAACGTATCTGTGGTTGTTATTTTAAAACCTGGTTTGGCAGTTTTTGTTAATAAAGACATTAAGTAAGTATTTTTCGCGCCACCGCCACAAATAAGCAAAGTGCCGTTTTCCCAGCTGCTTGGCAGTGATTGCATAATGCTTTTTGCGGTTAGTGCAGCAAGCGTTGCTTGAATATCAGCTGGAAGCATTTCTTCACCAATGGCTTTCATTTGTTCTGCTAACCAAGCAGCATTAAAATATTCTCGGCCAGTGCTTTTGGGTGCAGGCAAGTGGAAGTAAGTGTCTTTCAAACAATGCGCGAGTAATTTTTCATGGGTGTGACCGCTTTGTGCCCAGTTTCCATTTTCATCGTGTGTTTTTTGTTGATGCTCGCCTATCCAACTATCTAGCAGAACATTCCCAGGACCCGTATCAAACCCAATAATGTTGTCACTGTTTTTGGGCAATAAGGTAATGTTAGACATGCCGCCAATATTAACAATGGCGCGGTTTTCATCAGGGGATGCAAATAAGTAGTGGTGAAACGCGGGGACGAGGGGTGCGCCGTGCCCACCCACCGCAATATCTTTCCGTCTGAAATCCGCCACGGTTTTAATGCCTGTGCGTGCTGCAATGATATTCGGGTCGCCAATTTGTAAACTAAAACGTGCTGGCTGGTGGCGTATGGTTTGCCCGTGACTGCCTATCCCTTGAATGACCTCGGCCGGAAGCTTGGCTTTGTTGAGTAGTGCGAGCACGGCTTTCGCAAAAGCTTCGCCTAACTCAGTATCAAGATGCCCGAGTCGATTGATTTCATTTTCACCAGGGGTGCTCAAGCCCAAAATAGCTTCGCGCATGTTCGGCGTATAAGCCACATAATGGGTTTCAAGCAATCTGGGTTTTTCATGCGCAAAATCAACGAGGGCAGCATCTATGCCGTCTGCGCTGGTGCCTGACATCAATCCGATATAAAGATTCGACATAATGACCTGCTCGGTAGATATTCATTTGCCAGCTAGTATGCCATAATTTCAAGCTTTCACACAGGCAAGCGGAGTGTTGCAGCATGACAAACTTAGACGAAACATTATCCATTATTCGTCGCGGTACCCACGAAATTTTAGTGGAAGAAGAATTAATCCAAAAATTAAAAGCGGGTAAACCGTTACGCGTCAAGGCAGGCTTTGATCCAACCGCGCCTGATTTACACTTGGGCCACACGGTTTTATTAAATAAAATGCGCCAGCTGCAAGACTTGGGTCACGATATTCAATTTTTAATTGGTGATTTTACGGGCATGATCGGCGACCCATCGGGTAAAAATGAAACACGTCCGCCGTTAACGCGAGAACAAGTGGCTGAAAATGCGATCACTTATGAAAAACAAGTCTTTAAAGTATTAGACCCCCAAAAAACTAAAGTGATGTTCAACTCCGAGTGGATGAATCAATTAACCCCCGTCGACTTGATCAAGTTGGCATCAACTCATACGGTTGCCAGAATGTTAGAGCGCGACGATTTTCATAATCGCTTTACCAATGGTCAAGCCATTGCCATTCATGAATTCTTATATCCTTTATTGCAAGGCTACGATTCTGTTGCAATGAAGGCTGATATTGAGCTCGGCGGCACCGATCAAAAATTTAATCTTTTAATGGGGCGTGAGTTGCAACGGCACTTTGGGCATCCGCAACAAATTATTATTACCATGCCCTTGTTGGTCGGCTTAGATGGCGTGAAAAAAATGTCTAAGTCTTTAGGTAACTATATAGGGATAGATGAAGCGCCTGATCAAATGTTTGGTAAGTTGATGTCGATTTCTGATGAAACGATGTGGCTATACTTTGAATTGTTAAGTTTTAAGTCGATTGCTGAGATTCACGCTTTAAAAGAAAAAGTGAAAGCCGGCATGAACCCGCGCGATGTGAAATTCATTTTGGGTGAAGAAATTGTCGACCGTTTTCACGGCGCTGGGGCAGGTGTTGCTGCGCGTGAGCATTTTATTGCACAGTTTCAACAAGGGCGTTTGCCGGAAGATATGCCTGAGTTTGATATTAAGTTGGGTGAGAATGGTGTGCACGTCACCCATTTAATGAAAGAAATTGGATTGGTTGATGGAACTTCTGAAGGTGGCCGCCTCATTCAACAAGGTGGCGTAAAGGTAGATGGTGAAAAAATCAGCGATAAAAATTTACATTTCAAAGAAAAGAAATCAATTATTTTACAAGTTGGTAAACGACGTTTTGCAAAAGTAACTTTTTCGTAAATATTTTGAAAATTTTTGAAAAAGAGTGTTGACACAGGAAAGCATTCGGGTAGAATGCGCCATCTCAAGTGACGAAATGTTCTTTAACAAGTTGAAAAGAGTGATGTAATGTGCGCGCTTACCTGAAGA
>CBFGYM010000009.1:0-77268 GCA_965653045.1 uncultured Gammaproteobacteria bacterium | reverse complement strand
GAATGTGGAAACTGCCTCGTGAAATTTATTTCACAAGACAGTTGCTACGCTTTGTTGTTATTTCTGCTTAATTAGCGCTGACACCACCGCCAACTGCCGCTGTAGCGCACCGCGGCGGGCTAACATCACAGCCTTCGCGCGTTCGCCTGCTCTGTGGGCAAGCGTTGGGTTTTTTGCAAATTGTTCCAAAGCGGTAGCCAAGGCATTTTCATCCGTCACAATGGTTAACGCATTTTCATGCTGAAAAAGATCACAAATTTCTTGAAAATTAAACACGTGTGGCCCACAAATAATAGGCTTTGCAAACACAGCCGGTTCTAAAATATTATGTCCACCACGTTCAATTAAACTACCTCCCACAAAAGCAACATCACACGCCGCAAAGAAGAACAACAACTCACCCATCGTATCCGCCAAATAAACAGTCGTTTCTTTCCCACACTGCTTCACAACAGAACGACGCGCCGTTGAAAATTGCGCCTCACACAAACGCGCCACTTCATCAAACCGTTCAGGATGACGCGGCACCAATATCAACAAAGCATTCGGAATTTTCTCACACAATTGCGCATGGGCTTTTAATATTTTAACTTCTTCACCTTCATGCGTACTCGCTGCCACCCACACAAACCGCTCCACCCCCACTTCCGCTCGCCACGCAGCAGCCAATGCTTCTAACCCTTCCGGCGGCGTTAAATCAAACTTAATATTCCCCGCCACACTCACCCGCGCCGAATCTGCCCCCAAGGCAATAAACCGCTTCGCATCCGCTTCACCGGCTGTTGCAATCCACTGAACACGCCCTAGCATCTCACGCATTAACCCACCAATACGCGCATACCCCTTCGCTGATTTTTCCGATAAACGGGCATTCAACACACACACCGGCACTTTCTCCGCCGCACACGCCGCTAACAAATTCGGCCATAATTCCGTTTCCATAATCACGCCAACCTCTGGCTTAAAATTGCGTAAAAACCGCTTCACTGCCCCCGGAAAATCATATGGAATATACGCATGCACAACCGACTCACCCAACTGAGCCTGCACCCTCGCAGCCCCCGTCGCAGTCATTGTGGTCACTAAAAACGGTTTTTGCGGATATAAAGCCTGCAAGGCCTTAATCAAAGGAATTGCGGCAATCGTTTCTCCCACTGAAACCGTATGCACCCAAACACAGCCCTGTAAGGCTCTCGGGTAAAAACCCAAACGCTCACCCCAGCGCGTGCGTAAAGCCGGTTGACGACGCGAACGCCACCATAAACGCAGAAAAATAAAAGGTAAGGCTATGTATAATAAAATAATATAAATATAACGCACAGCTATCTCTTCCTATCAGGGGGAAGGCATGATACCAGATTCTCCGCCTCAGGCAGTACAAAAAACAACTAACTGATGACGCGCGCTTCCTTGCATGATAGAATTTGCCCACCTAAAAATGACCCCCTAAGGGAAGTTGGCACACATGCAATATTTACCATCATCGCTGCCCGATTTTAGCCAAGCCAACATCTTGGTTGTCGGCGACTTGATGCTAGATCGTTACTGGTTTGGCGATACTGGGCGCATTTCGCCCGAGGCACCCGTGCCCATCGTCAAAGTCAATGCCACCGACAACCGCCCAGGCGGTGCCGGCAACGTTGCCTTAAATATTGCGGCACTTGGCGCGAAAGTCACCCTCATCGGCGTGACCGGTCAAGACGAAGCCAGCCGTCATTTAAAAGAACAATTATCCGCAGCCCACGTTAAACACAATTTATATGAATTATCGTCGGTCTCGACCATCTTAAAATTACGTGTTATCAGCCGCCATCAACAACTCATTCGGCTTGATTTTGAAGATGCACCACTGAATTTCGATGAAACCGAACTGCAAAACCGCGTGAAAGCCGCTTTAAGCGAAGTCGATTTACTCATTTTATCCGATTACAAAAAAGGCACGCTGCAAAATCCACAAGCCCTCATTGCGCTCGCGAAAGCCGCTAATGTGCCCGTGTTAGTCGACCCGAAAAACGACTGTTTCAGCATTTATGAAAATGCCGATATCATCACCCCGAACTTTAAAGAATTTGAAGCCGTTGTTGGGAAATGCACGAACGAACAAAGCATTCTCGATAAAGGCCGTGCGTTAATGCAAGAACACAACATTCGCACCTTGTTAGTGACACGCGGTGAAAACGGCATGACGCTCATCGAAGCTGACAATTATTCACACTTACCTGCTTACGCGAAAGAAGTGTTTGATGTCACAGGCGCAGGCGATACAGTGATTGCTGTGCTAGGCGCAGCTTTAGCTGCTGGCACTAGTGCACGTGAAGCGACTGCACTGGCTAACTTAGGCGCAAGTTTAGTTGTCAATAAACTCGGTGCCGCAACCGTTAGCACCCCTGAGTTACAAGTAGCGCTCACCGGCCACACCACGTTTTCAACCGGCATTGTGAACGATGAACAACTCGCACAAGCCGTGAAAGAAGCGCGCGCCAAAGGCCGTAGAATTGTCTTCACAAACGGTTGCTACGATATTATTCACGCCGGTCACGTCACTTCTTTACAAATGG
The DNA here is from genome assembly GCA_965653045.1 of uncultured Gammaproteobacteria bacterium. Lineage (GTDB taxonomy): Bacteria > Pseudomonadota > Gammaproteobacteria > DSM-16500 > DSM-16500 > Aquicella. The sequence goes on along the minus strand of CBFGYM010000009.1, from coordinate 74,710 downwards.
CAAAACAACTTGGCGATTTTCTCATTGTCGCTGTCAATTCTGATGAGTCCATTCGCCGCTTAAAAGGCAGCAATCGCCCCATTAATAATTTAGATCATCGCATGACGGTGCTTGCAGGTTTAGGCGTGGTTGATTGGGTCGTTCCTTTTAATGATGAAACCCCAGAACGTTTATTACGCTTAATTCAACCTGATTTATTAGTGAAAGGCGGTGATTACAACATTGACCAAGTCGTCGGCGCTGATATTGTGTATAGCTACGGTGGTGAAGTGCGCATCATGAACCACGGCATACAAACTTCATCAACCCGTATTATTCAATCAATCCAAGAACAATCCGCTTAAGGAAAGTGTGTTAATGACAACGTGTGATGGAAAGCTTTACGTCATCGCTGCACCCTCAGGGGCAGGCAAAACTTCGCTCGCAAAAGCACTGGGTCTTAGTATGCCCAACATTCAAGTTTCCATTTCACATACCACGCGCCAACAACGCCCGGGCGAAGAAAATGGCGTGCACTACTTTTTTGTGTCGCAACCTGAGTTTGATACTTTAGTTGCTGACAATGCGTTTATTGAACACGCAACCGTCTTTACACGCTCTTACGGCACCAGCCGTGCGTTTGTTGAAAATGCGCTTGCTGCCGGCCGCGATGTGATTCTTGAAATTGATTGGCAAGGTCACGAACAAATTAAACACCTCTTCCCTGATTCTATTGGCATTTTCATTCTTCCCCCGTCCATGGAAGCGTTAAAAGAACGCCTCACTTCGCGCAAACAAGACAGCGCCGAAGTCATCGCCGCCCGCTTGGCCGATGCCAAAGAAACCGTTAAACATATCCATACCTTCGACTACGTGGTGATGAACGACGACTTCAACACTGCCCTTAATGAACTCAAAGCGATTGTATTAGCCGAACGCACCAAAATGTCGCAACAAGTCAAACGCCATGCGGCACTCATTGAGGCGATTAAAGGCTTGAATTAAGAGTACAATTAAAGACCAATTCACTTTTATCGCTTAATCAAGTACCATCACCCTCAATAATAATATTCATATGAAATGAGGGCGATATGCCAAATTTTGAAAGAACTGCTTTTTTTAACAATCTGGTAGCCATTAAAGACGCCATTAACCAACAAATTCCCCTCGCTGGAAATCGTTTTGAAGCATTTGACTGTCCGCCTTTAGACGCAAACAAAAGTGATGTTGATATCCAAAAAAACATGCACGAGTCGTTTCGTGAGCTATTCTCCATCCAATGCTTAGCGATGGAAGAAATGATGGCGCTTTATGACGATTTTATTGCACAACACCACCTACCCGCGAACACTGCACTGACCGATGAGCACCGCCGACAACTAAAACAACAGTTAACTTCAAAAATGCAGGCGTTATATGTGAAATTAGAAAGACTATGGCATTTAGAAAAGCCAGTCAATGTGAGCCGCTTTGAAGCCATCAAAACAACATTATTTGAAACCATGTTAACAAAACTGTCTGATTTATGTGAATACGGCCCTCAAGCGTTAGTGATTGATGAAGACGCGTTCATTGAAACCTATATTCAATCTTTAGATCAAACCGACGAAGCGAACCGCGATCATCTCACAGCCTTCGCACGCTTATTACGAACAAGACAACACACATACACCGAACGTTATAATATCGCGATAAGATTGAGTGAATTACGCACTCAATTTGAGCGTAATTTTTTAGCCTTGAGGCTCGCGCATATCTCAAAATCGGATTTATTCACACAAGATGATGGCACCGATACAAAACCGCTTGAAACCTTGATCAAATCTCAATTACTGCTATCAGGATCGTATCTCACACTTCATCAAAGTAATGTCGGTTTTTGTGATGAACACGCCCGCTTAGGCCTTATCAGGTTACTCGAACAATTGATTAATGTCAGTCATCGCATTGAAAAAGTCAGTATTTCCTACAAAGAAGGTGACGGACACACCTTTATTGTCATTGACCGCAATAAAAATAGTGAACTAAATGATATCAATACCTGGGGTGATGATGCGATTATATTTGATGCGTGGCATCAAATTGTTTGCTATACAAAAGATTTTTATCACTTAGATAAACAATATCATTTTTCATTTCCAAAAAATGCCCAATGGACAACGCTTCGTTTTTCAAAACGTGACCACCTCTTGTTAAGTCAATTAAGAGCGGTGAATCACAGTTTCTCTGTGGCAGGGAATAGTGACCCTGAAACCCTCGAAACCCGACTGATTGAAGAATATGAATTAATTCCTATTGCCGCAGAATGTTCACTCAATGCGTATTTAACAGAAGTGGTTCAACAATATCGACCTGCTCATTTCAAACAAGCTGTCCATTTTTACCTGACTGATCACGGCTGCGATTTAGTAAAATTTATTCCTGGGTTTCGCACACCGACGATTGTCATACACAAAGCAGTCTTACGAAAATTAATCGACAACCAGTTAAGCCTATCTGCTTTTGAATTTTCAATTGTCGCACTACTACACCAATTTAACGTCCTCACAAGCTATATTTCACCCAATGCGATCTCACAAGAATCACAACATCAAATCGATAGCCAAGCCATGCAAGCCGTTGGGTCTTCTGACGCCTGCATTGAATATTTTCGTGTGGCTGCTGAATTTTTTAATGCCAGTGATACGACAGAGAGGCGAGCAAAACATGATGAAAATATATTAGCCGGATTGGCAAATCTATTCACAACCCCACTCACCTTTACACAACGCATTAAATTAATACAAGCGAGCATTGCAGCCGGCAATGTTCGCTTGTATTCTGATGAACCCCGCTATTTATCGGAGTCATTTCGTCACTCACTCACAAAAGAAGGGTACACAACACCCACTGCCTCACCCCATTACTTTATCATCGATGCGGGGGCACCGAATTTATCTGATTCAGAAAAGAGAATCGTCGTTTTAAAGCAATTAATGAGCCAACTTCAAATCTTAAACATTGAATTACTGCCTTACGAAGAATCCGAAAGTCCTTCGATTCGTTTGCGTCAGTTTGCTAACATCATCGCGTCCTTAAAAATTGATTATGACAACCCCGATGAAAGCAACTTGGTTGATGAACTCATCAATAAAGCGGATGCGTTAAAAATTCCTGGGTTTGAATATCTTTACTGTGCTTTTGCTAACCGCTTTGGTACATGCAAGCAGAGTGATTCTATCTTTCTCACCTATAAAGAACAGCCAAAAGACTTCAAAAATAGAAATCGATATTACCTTATTAAGGAAATTGGAAAAAAGGTCGATTTATATTATGTGAACCAACACGGTATTAAAATACCCGTTAACAGTGATGAGATTCCTGAGTTACGTGTAATGCTGGAACAAATCGCATCATCAAAATCACTCTATGTTGACATTTTTGATGATGATTATGATAATGAGGGTAGAAATAAATTTGAATATTATCTTCGTCAACATCAAGCATTACGCCCTTTGGGTTTTTTCAAAGACATTCAAACAACGATTACCGCATTCACACAGGCTAAATCCTTTGAAGAAGCGGTTGAATCAGCAAACGCATTCATGCTGCTTAAAAAGCAATACGAGCGACATCTTGCGGATGAAGAGGTACATCTTCGCAAAACACACGCAAATACAAGCGTCAATCATGCTAATCATCGATTCTATGGTTCAGACCTTGGTAAGAGAATAAAATGGGTAGGATTCGATTTTTCCAAGCCCGATAATGTCACCCTATTGCGTTCTTTTCCAGCTTTCGCTGCGAGAGACCAAAGTGGTGTTATCGCCGAAATGCTATTTCGATTAGGTCTATCTAATCGAACAGAAGTCATAAACGCGCTCACGCGAAAAACACTGGATCGGTTTGCAAAACAGACTATCCGAAATCGTGTTTTACACATCGGCTATTTACCCTTAAATTACTATGACTGGTCACAAACCTACTACAGTGCTCTCCCTCGCGCGCGTGACGAGCAAGCGGCCCGCAACCACCGACTCGTCCATAAGAAAGTGTTTGCTGATAAATCACTTTCATTTGAAGAAGCATTTATTCGATTTTATGATGCCAACCTACCTGTTTTAATCAACCCCAGTTTAGCGTATAACTACAACACACAAGCACAAAGGATGTTGCTAAAAACCTTTTTTGAAAAAGCAAACGATGGCACAACCGCAGAAAAAAATACTGTGAGAAGTTTCTTTTTTGGGCGTGAAGATCAGCGCGATCTACACCATCTGCTTGACCTCAAATCAAATGCAACGAAATTATCAAAGAAATCACCCTACACACAATTTATGTGCTTTCAACAATTTGGAACTCGCACACATCATCTATTCGAGCATGATAGCCCTGATTCAATTTATCAGTTAAATTTATTTGCCTGCTTTGATGCACTCAGTCCATTTTTACTCAATGAGTATTGCCTACTATTTCGTTTACCTGCTCAAAAATCAATAGATGATGCACTAACACTTTTATTACACGCCTGTGAAACACAACAAGTAAACTTTTCAAAACACATTATTTCAGCTTATTTTCATGAACACACCTCTATTGTCTTATTTTCACCCCTATTAACCCGTGTGTTATCCACAGAACAAACGCTGTCAACCGAAGCATGCCATAAACTCAATAACGCATCTTGGCCACCCTTAGCAAAGCATCAGCTCTCGGCGTTAAGCATTGATGAATTACTCCTCTATTATGGCCTATTTGATCTTTATGCTATTTTCCCAGCACACGAGATTAAAGCTCAATTTGGACAACTTATTTTTAGACGTATTAAAGCCTTAGCAACAACCGAAGAACAAATGCTAAGCTTGGAAACTTGGTTATTTGTCGGCGTTAACAAGAAAAGCCCGATCTCAGACATCCCTCTCAAAAACGACCTTATTCGCGAACTCATTGCACTGTATGTCGCACACTACGGCAAAGATAACACACCTGACTATTTTCCTCGACTCAAACCGCTACTTTTTAAATTGATTCAAAATTTATTTTCACGTGACAAAATATTTTTTATGTCACAATTACTCACGGCGCTCGAAGCCCAAAGGGCAGTATGCGAATTTGTCGGCCTTGCCATCGACCCAACTGATTTTGCAGCGTTCAGATCAAAACCCAACAAACAATCACAAAAAGCTTTACTTGCCTTAATTAGAATGGCTGATTTTTTCAGTGAAAATGAAACGGATAAACAAGCCCTACTCCATTATCTTTCCTCTCCTTTTACATTGAAAAATTGCTATACCCTACGTGACCATATAAAAAAGCACTTAAACTTTAAGCGTTTGCTGAAAACGTCAGATAATCTATTAGATGCCAACAATACACTCGACCCTATGCAAATCAATGAAAAATTAGCCGCCGCATTAATATCTCTTTATCATCAATTTTGGGATAGATCACTGCAAGAACGTTCTGTCATGATTGAACAACTGATTATTCCTGCCAGCAAAACCATTTCTAACGAATCGCAAGAAGAAGCTTATGAAGCCGGTTTAGCCTTTATTGGAAAAAAACTTTTCCCAAACGCAGACAATCACGGTTCAGAGGATTATCTTGCTTTATGTATTATGCAATCTTATTTAAAAACGGCTGACAGTTATATCCGTTCGTATTTATTAACGGCGATGTTAGTCGCTGCGAATGAGCAAACAGGTGTTCAATCAAGCATTGGTAAACGGCTTGTGACGGTGTGTGAACACATGGGCCCTGCTTATGTGAAACTGGTGCAAGCAATTCATAGCCACCCTGATACCAGTGAAGCAATTCGTGCCGACCTTGCGCATATTAAAGGCCGAGCCAATCCACCACATCGGTGGTCTTTGTTACGTCAACTGGCTGAAGTGGTACAACCGCAAGACCTTGCTCGCATCAAACAGGTAGGACCGCTGCTTGGGTCTGCTTCTTATAATTTAGCCTTAGAAGTGACTTTAGAAAATGATGAAACGGCTGTTTTATTAATGTTACGCGAAAATGCCCAAACGACGGCTCGTAAAGGGTTTGCGCATATTCGTGAGACCATTCATCATTGCAATCATCCAACCATTGTTCGTCATCGCCTGATGATGGAACAAACCATCGATGAAGCAGCGCGTTTATCTGAAAATGAAATGATAAAAGAAGCGAGTGACGCACAATCGCATCTTGCTGAAATCTTATATCCCAATCACATGCAATTTTTCTTAAATAAACGCGCTATCCACATCACAATTGATACAGCACATATTCTTAGCAGTGATTTAGGCTATCGTCTCATCACACGCATGCACGGCATAGAATTTAATGACCTCCCGAGCAATACTCCCAAAGAGCAGTTTATTAAACGTGCAATCGCACAAGCCGTGCTCACGATGGAGTTACAAAATATTTTACGCGGCGGGCAGTTTGATAGCGACCGACACGGCAACCAACTGCGTGTGGAAGTAAAAAAGGTTGGTCGTAAACACATCCGTTTGCACCTGGGTTTATACGACTTTGGCGAAATGTCTTTAACGACACCCACACAGGCAGAACTACATCAACTGGCCGATATTTTAAAGCATATGCAAACCCTTCAATTTTGGGGTAAAAATCTTGATGAGATCATCGCAAATCGCATTGAGTCTGCCGTTCATGAAAACGAATCGACTCACTTCCTCATGCGCCTGCGTAAAGCCTTTCTGGCTCTGCACGATTTTCAAACTTACCTAACCCGAGCTGACTTTCTTGCTATCTTAACATTCGTCGCAGGCCAACCAAACATTCACCCTATCCTGAGATCTCCCCTCCAGCAACTCACCAACCCCCTCTACACCCTCGCCAACGAACTCTACACAAAACTCGCCACCTTCTCCCTCTTCTCCACTCAAACCCCATCCCCAACACCGCATCAAACATCACACGCCAAAAGAAAAAACCAATAAAAACAATAAGTTGTTTAAATACCGCTGACTTGAGTCAAACCGCCTCTGAGCGGTTTTGTCTCATCAGCAAAACATACCTTTTTTGCACAAATTCAGGTATGATCTTGCCCTTATGATTTCGATTTGCTGGAGGAGCGTAGAATGGCTCGTGTGACCGTAGAAGATTGTTTAAAAAATGTCAAAAATCGTTTTGAATTAGTGTTAGTGGCCGCAAAGCGTGCCCGTCAGTTAATGCGCGGCAAAGATGCCAAGGTTGAGTGGGATAATGACAAAGCAACGGTTGTGGCCTTGCGTGAAATCGCAGCTGGGCACACTGACATTGACCCCAACGACGATCATCACTTGCCTGAAGCACCTATGCACGCGAACATCCCGTCCATTCCAGATGATGAAGATGATGATGCCGACGATGCAACCCCTGTTGCTCCTGAAAACATTATTTTGCACGACGAACACCAAGAATCACAAGAGCACAACTCAGACAAGGAATAGTTTCATGTTCACGAAAACGGACTTTCTCGCACTGCTTTGTTGCACAGTGCTGGGCACAAGCTCAGCGCTGGCAAAAGAACCCGCCAATTTATATCTAAACAAAAAAACCGTCATCCAATATCACGACTCTGGCGAATACGCGAAAGATATTGAACACAGCATTAGCCAAGCTACGCAATTTTTAAAACAAAAAATTGCACAAAATCAAAAATCGAAAAAGCAATTAGCGATGATTTTAGACATTGATGAAACATCTCTGTCAAATTACGACAACATCAAAAAATTAGATTTTGGCGGCACCCACGAAGACATTCGTGCCCTTGAAGACAAAGGCCAAGACCCAGTAATTGCCCCAACACTTGCGCTGTATAATTTCGCCAAGAAAAATAACGTTGCGGTGTTCTTCATCACTGGCCGACAAGAAACAGAACGTCAAGATACTGTTGCGAATCTAACCAAAGCCGGTTATCAAGATTGGGATGGTTTATTTTTACGTGACGGCATCTTCAAAACAGGCCCTGCAGCCGCTTACAAATCAGCCACACGCAAAAACATTGAAGCCAAAGGCTATGTGATCGTCTTAAACATCGGCGACCAACAAAGCGATTTCGGCGGTGGTTACGCTGAGAAAAATATTAAACTGCCCAACCCTTACTACTTTGTTCCCTAACCCACGCACTCACGTCCTCAATTAAACTTGGGGACGTGGTTTCAAACCACGTTAAATTCGGCCACGCACGCAACCACGTTAACTGACGCTTAGCCAATTGCCGCGTTGCTGCAATGGCTTGTTCACGCATTTGAACTTCATTAATATCACCTGATAAATACGCCCACGCTTGACGATACCCGACTGAACGAATGGCAGGTAATTCAGCGGTTAAATCACCACGCGCATATAAAGCACGCGCTTCTGCCAAAAAACCCTGCGCGAGCATGTCATCAAACCGTTGCTGAATGCGCGCGTGTAACACAGCACGATCAGCGGGTGCCACCGCAATACAATGCACTGAAAACCCCGATAACGCTGCCGTATCTTCTTGCTGCCAAGCGGTAATGGTTTTACCGCTTAACAAATACACTTCTAAAGCGCGCTGAATACGCTGACTATCATTCGGGTGAATGCGATTTGCGGCTGCTGGGTCTACCAAGGCTAATTCTGCATGTAAGGTTTCCCAGCTTGTTTTCGCGGCATTTGCTTCTAATTCAGCACGCAAAGCCGCATCGGCTTTTGGCATATTCGCAATGCCTTGCAATAAACTTTTAAAATATAACATCGTGCCACCGACCAATAAGGGAATGCGGCCGGCTGCGTGACTGGCTTCAATGGCTTTTAAGGCATCTTGACGAAACTCACCTGCGGAATAATTTTCACGCGCATCGCGTATATCAATTAAGCGATGCGGTGCAATTTTTAAAGTGGCAGCATCGGGTTTTGCGGTGCCGATATCCATGTCACGATAAACCATCGCAGAATCAACACTGATAATATCCATCGCAAATTGCTGCACTAACGCAATCGCCAAAGGCGTTTTGCCAGAAGCCGTCGGCCCCATTAAACAAATCACAGGTTTCATTTTCAACGACCCCGCATAAATAATTTATCGAGTTCTGCCATCGATAATTTTAAAGTGGTGGGTCGGCCGTGATTACATTGCCCGCTATGATCGGTTTGTTCCATTTCACGCAACAATGCATTCATTTCAGGAATCGTTAAACGACGTTTTGCACGCACAGACGCGTGACACGCTAATGTACCCAGTAATTGATTAATGCGTTCTTCAGCACGCGTACTGGTGCCATTCGCAAGCCAATCTGCCAGCATATCGCGCACTAAGATTTCAACAGGGCCATCCGCTAATAAAGCTGGCACTGCACGCACGGCTAATGTTGTTTGACTCACACGCTCAATGTCAAAACCAAAGGTTGCAAATAAATCGTGTGCAGATTCAGCCGCATCGGCTTCACGTTCACTTACCTGCAAAGTTAAAGGCACTAATAATTGTTGTATCGCTAAATTTTTTTCACGCAATGACGTTTTCATTTTTTCATAAACCACACGCTCGTGTGCTGCGTGCATGTCTATCATCACCAAACCGTCTTCATTCTCTGCTAAAATAAATATTCCTTGCACTTGCCCTAAAGCAAACCCAAGCGGTGGTTGTGTGATAGGCGCTAATATAGGCGCAGGTTTTTCTACTTCACCTAAGGCTTGATATAAAGCCAATTGTGATTGAACGTGTTGCACCGGCGCAGTCTGTGGCCGATGAAATGCTTGTGGGCGCAGTGGCGTATTGTGTGGCGCAGGCGTTGGCATTGCATGCATTTCAACAGGCGCGTGCACGTGTGGTATTGACTGATGACAGGGTTCAGCCTCAGAAACATCACCGTGCGAAATGGCATCGTGCACACTTCTAAACACAAAATCATGCACCACGCGGCTTTCGCGAAAACGCACTTCGTGTTTTGTCGGGTGCACATTCACATCAACTTGCGTGGGGTGAATTTCTAAAAATAAAACACAAGCAGGGTGGCGGTCACGATATAACACATCGTGATAGGCTTGTTTTAAGGCGTGAATAATGACTTTATCGCGCACCAACCGACCATTCACATAAAAATATTGTGTGTCTGACTGACTGCGCGTGTAACTTGGCAAAGCCACCCAGCCGGTGAGCGTCATGCCCGCACCCTCTGCTTCCATTTGCAAAGCATGTGCAGCAAACTCAGCACCACACAATCCAATTAAACGTTCATTCACCGCAGCCGGTGAATTCGCAGGTAGATATTGTCGAATCATTTTTTGATTATGCTTTAACGTGATGCCGACACCAAATGACGACAAAGCAACGCGTTTCACTAATTCATCGATATGATCAAACTCGGTTTTTTCTGCCCGTAAAAATTTACGACGCGCCGGCGTATTAAAAAATAAATCTCGCACTTCAACCGTTGTGCCGACAGGGTGCGCAGCAGGTTCGGGCTTAGCACTCACCTCGCCTTCAACACTAATTTTCGCGCCCTTTCCTTTTTCTTTCGCCGAAGTGACCGACAAACGCGACACCGACCCAATACTCGCCAAGGCCTCACCCCGAAACCCCAGGGTTTCAATTTGCGCTAAATCATTCGTGTGTTTAATTTTGCTAGTAGCGTGTCGCGCTAGCGCCAAAGGTAAATCATCCGCTTCTATGCCTGAACCATTATCACGCAGCCGAATTAACTTTACCCCGCCTTGCTCAATTTCAATATCAATTTGCGTGGCACCGGCATCTAAACTATTTTCGATCAATTCTTTAACAACGGAAGCGGGTCGCTCAACCACCTCACCGGCAGCAATTTGGTTGGCTAATAAAGGAGAAAGAATCTGAATGCGGGCAGTCATGACGTTAATTCCGAGGAAGACAATGCTGTCTTTATACCATCACTGGCGCGGCTTAGTAAGCCCTAAAAGCCAATGCTCGCCCAAACCTGTTTCTGCGGTCAATATCGCCTCACGACCGTCACCTGCCGTTTTTATGTGACAAATTAAATCAGCCGCGGGCAAAAACCCTTGGCCTTTGTCTGGCCACTCTACCCAACACACGGCATGACCATCTAAATAATCAGACAAACCCAACGACACCAGCGCGCGCGGGTCAGAAAGTCGATATAAATCAAAGTGATAAATTTGCTTATCGCCGAGGGTGTAAGGCTCAACTAAGGTATACGTCGGGCTCTTGACCTTGCCCTCGTAACCTAGCCCCCGTAACACCCCGCGCATGAGCGTGGTTTTGCCGGCGCCCAAGTCACCCACCAAATAAACAATACCGCCTTGCGGCATTGCAACAGATAAAGCTTGCCCCAAAGCCAAGGTTTCAGCCTCAGAAGCCAATAAAGTGGTCCACGTGGTGGTCATGCCGCCGTACTCGCTGGGTTCATTAATCGACGGAGGTAAGGTAACAAATCTGTGGCAATCATGCCACGCTCACCTTCTTTCGCCGCCAAATCACCAGCCATGGCATGAATCAGCACACCGAGTTTGGCGGCCTCAGGCAAAGGCAACCCTTGGGCGATCAATCCGCCTATCACCCCTGATAACACATCACCCATCCCAGCTGATGCCATGCCCGGGTTCCCCTTGTCACACAAGGCTGGCAGGGCACTCGTTGAAAAAATTAAAGAGCCGGCGCCTTTCAGAACACTCACGCCCCCGAATTGCTCCATCAAAGCTTTCACCGACGCCAACCGGTCTGATTGCACATCGGCCGGTGAAACGCCCAACAAACGCCCCGCTTCCCCTGGGTGTGGTGTTAATACCCAATTCGGTTTCACCATCGTCTTACCAGCCAACAAGTTCAACCCATCAGCATCTAACACCATCGGCACATCCAGCTCAATTAATCGCTGCCACAAGGCTTGTGCCCAAGCGCTTTGCCCCAACCCCGGCCCCAATACCACCACTTTCACATTTTCTAATAAGGGCTCTAAATCAGCCGGGCTAGTGACACCCAAGGTCATTAATTCAGGATAATGTGCTGTCATATTCGCTGCATTCTCAGGCGTGGTTGCAATCGTCACTAACCCAGCGCCCACTCGCAGCGCGGCTTCACCTGCCATGCGCACCGCGCCGGCATGCCCCGCACCACCACCCACAATTAATACATGGCCTGATAAGCCCTTATGCCAATCACGGTAACGGGGTTTTAAATACGCATGGAATAAATTTAAGTGAATGCGTTCAGCCACCGGCGAAACATAGGTGTGTAACTCCATGGGTAATTGCAAATCGTGCATCACCAATTCACCGGTATGTGATACGCCGTTACCGGTTAATAACCCTAATTTATAGCCAATAAAAGTCATGGTTGCATTCGCGTGCACGGCCGCCCCTAATACTTGGCCTGTATCTGCATCAATACCGCTTGGAACATCTAAAGCAAAGATAGGAATTTGTGAACGTTCCATACATTGAATGGCATGCAAGGTTTCATCGGTCAAGGCCGATTTCACGCCAATACCGCAAATGGCATCGACGATTAAATCAGCATGCAGTTGAATTTTTGCATCGAAAGGCTCAATATTAATACCTGCATCACGACAGGCTAAAAACATTTGTTGGGTTAAGGGTTTGACGTGATCTTTCGCACCAACGCAATACACTTTGACAGATAACCCACGTTCTTTGGCAATCACTGCCAATGCGGCACCATCGCCGCCGTTATGTCCTGTGCCGCAAAACACAACCAATGATTGTGCCTGCCCCCATCGCCGATGAATAAAATCAAACGCTGCTTTTGCTGCACGATTCATTAACGCATCATCCGTTAACGAATAACGCTCCATCGCCAAACGCTCAAATTCACGAATTTGTTCAACCTGATAAATCGGCGAAGTCAGTGCTAGCATTGCTAAACCCCTTCTTTTGACGTTTTCAAAACACTCACCATCGTGAATGCAAAAATAATCGCGCCAACAACCAACAAAGACATCATCGTTGGAATGGCATAAATAGGCTCTAACATCATCTTACTACCCACAAACACTAAGATAAGCGCAATACCGTATTTTAATAACTCAAAACGATGAATCATTCTTACCATCACAAAATACAGGGAACGCAAGCCCAGAATCGCAAAGATATTTGAAGACCAGACAATAAACGGGTCGCGTGTGATTGCAAAAATAGCAGGAATGCTATCAAACGCAAAAATTAAATCGCTAAACTCAATAAAAATTAACGCTAGAAATAAAGGCGTTGCGACTAAGCGACCGTTTTCGCGAATGAAAAAATGTTCTTCGTGAAAAGTGGGCGTAATGCGTATAAATTTTTTCGTGAGGCGAATAATAAACGTTTCTGTGACATCTTTTTTCGTTTCAGAGGTGACCATCATTTTAATGCCAGTCAGCACCAAAAAGAAACCCATTACATATAACAACCAATGAAAGTGAACTACCAACCACACGCCAATTAAAATAACGCCCAAGCGCATAATAATGGCGCCCCAAATGCCGTAATTGAAGACGCGTTGCTGATACATTTTGGGCACACGCAGTTGCTCAAACACCATGAAAAACACAAAAAGGTTATCGACAGAAAGCGATTTTTCGATGACGTACCCGGTGAAGAACTCTAGCGCCTTGGTGTGTGCAATGACACTATCGGCCGATTCCAACAAATAAAACCACAGTATGAAATTAAAAATCAGCGCCGATGCTATCCAAAAACCCGTCCACCCCAAAGCTGATTTAATGGTGTGTTCTGACCCAGCACGATAACGACCTGAGAACTTTGCATCCACAATCAAAGCAAACATCAAAAATACAATAAACCCTGACCACACCCAAACACTGTTCAACGCATCCATTCATTCATTCCTTTATCGAGACTCAAACTAGTTTAGCAAAAAAAAACGCCGGGTTCCTACCAAAAGAAACCCGGCGTGTTTAAAATTGAACTAAACGCCTTGTAGGCCGATACCAACCATTAACAAGCCAAACAAGATCAAAAAGCCTAACAAGGGTTTACCGCCCATCACACGGTAAGCCGATTCGCCTTTTGCCGTGGCAACCCGACCCGTGTAACGACCGCTCCACACCATTAACGGCGGGAATAACAACATTAAAATAAAGCAGCTAATACCGGCGTAATGTAACCCGCGGATAAACGCATCTGGGTAGAACAACACCACAAATACCGGTGGTAAAAACGTTGCTGCAAACACCACCAAACTGCCAAAACCTTTTTTCGCAACGCGTAATCCGTCTGATAAAAAGTCTGACAAAGACAAGGAAATACTTAAAAACGACGTTGCCATGCAGATAGACGTAAAGAACTTCGCCAAATGCGTGATGTCTTGTTTTTCTAACAACCCCGTTAATGCGGCGACTAAATCACTGTTGGCACTCGCGGAATGCAACATGTTCATTAACCCAAAGTGACCGGCCAATGGAACCACACCCATAATAACCATATCCCAGGCGATGTAGCAGACCAAGGGAATTAAAGTGCCGATTAAGACGGCTTTACGTAAAGCAGCAATGTCTTCGTTAAAATAAGTACGCAAGCTTGGAATAACCATCGCGCAAGTAAAGGCAATAACGGTCACACTTAAACTTGACGGCGCAATGATATTTTTAAATTCACCCGCACTTAAATTGGCTGCGTGAATGAATGGTGTGATTAACACCACTAATAAGAAATACGCACCCATTTTCCCAAACATTAAACCGCGGTTAACATAATCAACCGCACGAATACCCCAATAAACCACTGCACCAAATAAAGCAGTAAATAAAATAGAGGCTGATTCTAAAGAAAGATTCGCACCGTTACTCACGAGTAAGTAATGGAATAAATCACCACCGCCTGCAATGTATGCCGACAAGATAGAATATAACAGTAATAAATAAACCGACCACGCCACCAACTGACCAGGTTTACCCAGTGTTGCACCCGCCATGGAAATTAAGTTGGTATTCGGCGGCAGCCATAAATTCACTTCTAAGAATAAAAACGCACAGAGGGTCATAATTGCCCAGCTGGCAATTAATAAAAGCGTTGAGCCCCAAAAGCCCAGTTCAGCCGTCGCGACTGGCAGTGCCAACATCCCGGCACCAATCGTCGTACCCACGACCAGCAATATACCGCCCAGTAATTTTGAATTCATAAAAATTCCACCTCTATTTGTTGTTCAATTATTCTACTAAATTAATATTAGGGAAATCTTATCCTGGCGGATAAGAGGTAAAGCTATGTATTTTAGAGAGTTATTTGTGCCCGGGTGGGCACACCATACCCATAATGAGGGCGCAGAGGGTCACGACCACGAAGGTGGCGGGCGCAGAAAAGCTATTTAAAACGCTGGATGTTAATCTCATAATGAATCGATCATATAAACTTTAGCCCGCCGTGTAAAGCCTTTTAAACTTTATAATACATACCTAATATCATAATGATTGAAAAGATAAGAAAAATAACGGGTAACCAACGACCACCAAATGCAATAAAATGCGTCTCTTTCGTGTGTTGTTCTCGACCCGCAAGCACCATCCACGCAGGCAACATTACTAACAAAACAATGCAATATAACCCTGCATGCGTTAATGCGGTGATAAAAATATGCGGCCAAAACAGCACAATCAGTGTGGGCGGCACAAAAGCCAACAAACACATCATAAAATAAGAAATGCCTTCGCGCTGCTGACGAAGCCCATCAATTAAAAAATCAACCAAGCCTAAAGACACGGCCAAAAAAGAAGTTAACACACAAATTGAAGTGAAAAAATTTGTTAGCCATGATACCCCTGATGAAGACGATGCTTGATTCAAAGCCAAAATTAAATCACTGGTTGAATGCTCTGAATGTAAAATTGACATTAAATTCGTGAGTGGCAACACCCCTTTCACCGCTAAAATCCAAGCGACATAACACATCAATGGAATTAAACTACCCAACCATAAAGATTGTTTTAACTTATGAACGTCACTGGCAAAATAAATACGTAAACTGGGTACGATGGATGCAAAACCAAACGAAGTAATGGTAATCATCCATGCTTCGCTTGAACGAACACCCGACAAAAACTGCGCTTGTTGCAAATAAGAATTATTCACAGCTGGCATGAGTAATGCGATTAATAAAACAAATGCACTTAATTTAAAAAACATTAATCCGCGATTAACGTAATCAACCGCACGAATGCCGGCATAAACAATGCTGCCAAAGCACAAGGTGAATAAACTGGTACACAACCATTTAGGTAAAAAAATATTTGCGAATTTCAAGCTATGATTAAGTAAATCGCTCCCACCGGCGATGTAAGCACACAGCAACGAATAGAGCAATAAAATATAAGCAACCCACGCAACCATTTGACCTTTACGTCCGGTCGTTACTTTTGCCATTGATATTAAATTACTGTTAGTTGGCAGCCAGAGGTTCACTTCCATTAAATAAAATGCGCTCATGGTCATCACAAACCAACAAAGCACCAACATTCCCATTGCACCCACAAAGCCTAATTGTGCGGTTGCGATAGGCAGGGCTAGCATGCCTGCGCCAATAGAGGTGCCTACAATGAGTAATGCGCTGCCTAAAATTTTTGAGTTCATCTTCGCCTCGTCTGCGGTATAATCAACACTTCTTATGACTTTTACCTGATATCTAACCACCATGCAAGCACTTACCGAACAAATTAAAACGTGGGGAAAATCTTTAGGTTTTCAACAAGTTGGCATTACGGACATTGATTTGTCTGCTTATGAGCCGCGCCTGCTTGAATGGTTGCAGCGCGGGTTTCATGGTGAAATGTCTTATATGGAAAAACACGGATCTAAGCGCAGCCACCCTGAAGAACTCATTCCGGGTACCATTCGTGTCATTTCTGTGCGCATGGATTATTTTCCTGAAGATAACGGCGCACTGTCTGTACTTGAAAATGCAGAATTGGGTTATGTGTCGCGCTATGCGTTAGGGCGTGATTATCATAAATTAATGCGTAAGCGTTTAACAAGTCTTGCGCTGAAAATTCAAGCTGAAATTGCTGATACGCAATATCGTGCCTTCACCGATAGCGCTCCGGTGATGGAAAAAGCCTTGGCTGAAAAAGCAGGCTTAGGGTGGATAGGCAAGCATACAAATTTAATTAATAGCAAAGCCGGTTCATATTTTTTTCTTGGTGAAATCTTTACGAATTTACCGTTGCTGTTAGATACACCGCAGCAATCGAGTCATTGCGGTTCGTGTAAAGCGTGCATTGATGTGTGCCCTACACAGGCGATTGTTGCACCTTATGTGTTAGATGCACGTCGTTGCATTTCTTATTTGACCATTGAATTGCACGGCAGCATTCCCGTTGAATTTCGCAAAATGATGGGCAATCGAATTTACGGGTGTGATGATTGTCAGTTGTTTTGTCCGTGGAATAAATTTGCAAAGAGCACGCAAGAAGACGATTTTAAACCGCGCAATGATTTAGCAGCGTCGACGTTAATTGATTTATTCGCGTGGGATGAAAACACTTTCTTGAAAAAAACAGAAGGCTCAGCCATTCGCCGCATTGGTCACGAACGTTGGCTGCGTAACATTGCTGTTGCACTGGGCAACGCCCCGCGCTCAAATGCTGTCATCCAATCCCTCCAATCTCGCCTCACGCACCCCTCAGCACTGGTGCGCGAGCATGTAGAGTGGGCACTAAGTGTTCTTTAAAAAATGCGTGCGATAATATTGTAATTCGCTGATAGAGTCGCGAATGTCAGAGAGAGCTAGGTGATTTGATTCTTTGACAACGCCGGCGGCGATGGAAGGCGCCCAACGTTTTGCGAGTTCTTTCACAGTGCTAACGTCTATCATGCGGTAATGAAAAAATTGTTCGAGTTTCGACATGTAGCGTGTTAAAAAACGGCGGTCTTGCCAAATGCTGTTGCCGCACATGGGTGATTGACCAGCAACGGCGTGTTGTTCTAAAAACGCAATGGTTTCGGCTTGTGCTTGTTCTTCGGTGACGGTGCTTTCTTTCACGCGCGCGACTAAGCCTGATTGATTATGTTGTCGCGTATTCCATTCATCCATACCATTCAATAATTCATCAGATTGATGAATCGCAAACACGGGGCCTTCAGCAACGACTTTTAAATCACTGTCGGTAACAATGGTTGCGATTTCAATGATGCGATCATGCTCAGGGTTTAAACCCGTCATTTCAAGATCAATCCAAATTAAATGTGCGCTAGATTTACTCATAGGTTACTCACTTATCAATAATTTTGATTATTTTAACACAGGTGAATTGGCAGTTCATTGAACTTCAGGTAGAGTGAATTAATTTATTTTTCACGAGAAAACATTATGCTCACGTTGCTATTGTTAGTGCTTGCTTATCTGCTGGGGTCGGTGTCGAGTGCGATTATTGTTTGCCGGCTTATGCAACTGCCCGACCCGCGTTCAGAAGGATCGAAAAACCCCGGCGCAACGAATGTGCTACGTTTGGGCGGAAAAAAAGCAGCACTCATTACTTTGTTGGGCGATAGTTTAAAAGGGTTTATCCCTGTATTAATCGGGCATTTTTTTCATTTGAATGTCGCTGAACTATCACTGGTCGCCTTTTTTGCCTTCATCGGCCACTTATACCCCGTGTTTTTTGGTTTTCAAGGCGGTAAAGGGGTTGCAACTTATATTGGCGCGTTACTTGCTTTGAATTTTTATATCGCCGCCGCGTGGATAGCCCTTTGGTTCATCACCGCCAAACTTTTCAAATATTCCTCCCTCGCCGCCCTCATCGCCTCCACCCTCACCCCGTTTATTTTTTGGTTCGTCACCGATAACCTCTTCACTACCCTTGTCTGGGCTGTTATGAGCACTTTCCTCATCATTCGTCACCAAGAAAACATCAAAAAATTAATCGCTGGCACAGAAGGAAAAATTGGGGGGCGCTAAGCCCTTTTAAATTTTGCACTTACCCCGAACGAAGCGTAGCAACTGTCTTGTGAAATTTATTTCACAA
The DNA here is from genome assembly GCA_965653045.1 of uncultured Gammaproteobacteria bacterium. Lineage (GTDB taxonomy): Bacteria > Pseudomonadota > Gammaproteobacteria > DSM-16500 > DSM-16500 > Aquicella. Next base: position 55,829 of record CBFGYM010000009.1, on the reverse strand, counting down.
GACAGTTGCTACGCTTCATTTGGGGTATTGAGAAATAACAAAGTTTCGCCGCTTCAAAACCCCAGGCTTACCCATGTAATGACACCCGTCAATTTTCATCAGAAGGCACAAAGTTTCGCCCCCCAGTCAACCGGCTACCCGATGGAATGAGGTAAAAGCACCTGGAGGGGGCAAGGGGGAGGCCGCTTTTTATAATCTATTGATTTTTAACGATAATTTAATATAACAAAACCACCCTTTTCCCTCAAAAAAAGCTTGCATAAATGTCAGAAAACATGTTATATTTTCTTACATAAGGAGAGCGAAATGAAGACTGCGAAACAGATCGAAGCTTTTGTGCAAAAACGACCGAGAGGCAAGCCTTTCACCACCAGTTCGTTGGTGAAATTCGGGGCGCGCGCGGCGGTTGATCAGGCAATTGCAAGATTGGTAACACGCGGGAAAGTCGTTCGCTTAACGCGGGGAGTTTACGTGCGCCCCGAAAAAGATGCACTGAAAAACACGGTACTGCCAGCCGCTGAAAAAGTGGCAAAAACCATTGCAGAACGCACACAAGACCTGGTGCAAATGGATGGCGCCGAAGCCGCAAAACAATTCGGCATCAATGCAGACCTTTCCAATACACCCATATTTCTAACGACCGGACGAGCTCGAAAATTCAACCTAGGAGGACTTGAAGTGACACTCAAACACGTTAGCAAGAAAAAAATTCCTATGCCTAATTCAAAAATCGGCATCGCAATTTTAGCGCTGTGGTACATGGGGAAACACTTAACCACTAACAAAATCATCGAAATGATCGAGAAAAACCTTACCCCAAAAGAATTTGAAGAGCTCCTCTCATCCACCGACCAAATGCCCATCTGGATGAGCCGCGCCATCACGCAATACTACAAAACAACCGCCAAGGCTGCTGTTTAATTAACCTTGGCGCAACACCCAACGCACTAACCTGTGCGCGCCATTCATTCCATCAGCATATTCTGCTAAACTAACAACCTCAAAAAATATAAAACCACAAATCAACCAGCTACCGAGACAATCCACGTTCATCGGCATAGACTTAACAAGCGACACCGCAACCAAGTGCATTAACACAACCCATTTCGACAAAAACGGGCATCTTTGAAGCTGATCTTGTTTTACCGCATTTGAATAACATTAAAAAAATTAATTACCCTGCAATTACCGCAATCAGCATCGAGAACACTGTAAATTTCGGCGGTGGGAAAATTTGGCCGCTTGAAATGCTGAATGCAATAAAAATGGTTGCAGATAATAACCAGCTTAAATTACATATGGATGGGTCACGCTTATTTAATGCTGCCGTTAAACTAGGCGTTTCGGCAAAAACAATTACACAAGATCTTGACATGATTACCGCTTGTCTTTCTAAAGGATTAGGGTGCCCTGTGGGCGCTTTATTGGTTTATAAAAAATCTTATACAAAAGCAGTTCAGTATTATAAAAAATTAATGGGGGGCGCAATGCGACTAGAGGCTGCAAAAGCTGTTAATACTTTTTAAAAGTTTCGTTACCCGCATTGACCTCCTCCTTGCCCCCCCTGAAGAATAGACGCAAAATTTAACGAAACGATGGGTTTTGACCGCTTCTAGTTTATTAGCACAAAGCGAAGAAGTGCTTGTAGCCGTTACTATTTTACGAGCATTAAGACGAGCGCCGAGACGTGAAGCTGAATCTGCCGGCGGTGCGCGGGATCGCACCGAGTGGTCGCCTCGCCGGGAGCGAGTCGGCCACGACGGCAGATTCAGCAAACGGCGAGGGCAGTGCGCCTTTTGCACCGCGAAGTCCGCGAGGAAAATAGTAACGGCGGAAAGCACGGATGAGCGTGGTGAATATACAGGCTTTTAAAAGCGTCCAGATATGTCACGTGCCCCTTAACCAAACACCACCCAAGAAACCAACCCTGCGCTTTAAATGCTAAAAACTGCTATAATAGAATACAAACATTAATGAGCTAAGCTTATGTTTAAAGGCATTGATTTAACAAGCGACACCGCAACAAGACCATCGCTTGGTATGCGAGAAGCCATGTCGAGCGCGCCTGTTGGCGATGAACAGCGCGGGGAAGATGAAACGACTTTAAAGCTTGAATCGACGCTTGCACACATGCTGGGTAGCGATTGTGCAACCTTCCTACCAAGCGCAACCATGGCAAACAATATTGCTATAATGGCTCTCACCAAGCCTGGCGATGTTCTTATTGCTGCTGAAAATGCGCATCTTTTACAAGCTGAATGCGGCGGTGTTGCCATTCACGCACGCGTATTAACACAACCTATACCAACTCATACCGGCATTTTTGAACCGAATCTCGTTTTACCCTATTTAAATAAACTTAAAAAAATAAATTACCCACCCATCACTGCCATCAGCATAGAAAACACCAGCAACTTTGGCGGCGGACAAGTATGGCCGCTCGACAACCTTCAACAACTCAAATCCATTGCACAATCTAAAAATCTTAAACTGCACATGGATGGCTCCAGACTCTTCAATGCTGCTGTTAAACTGGGCATTGAAGCAAAAACCATCACTCACGATTTTGACATGATCACGCTTTGCTTATCTAAAGGATTAGGCTGCCCGGTTGGCGCCTTGCTTGTTTATAAAAAACCCTATGCTAGCGCTGTTCAATACTACAAAAAACTCATGGGTGGCGCGATGCGACAAACGGGCATTCTTGCTGCTGCGGGTATCTATGCACTTGAGAATAATATCCAGAAATTAACATTAGACCACGAACATGCTTTCAAATTTGCAGAGTCAATCTCGACACTTGTCAACGATATCACTCTACCCAAAGGATTACCCACAACGAATATCATTCACTTTAACTTAACAAACCCAACAAACATTAATTCTTTCATTCAACACAGTGAAAATCACCAAGTCCGCTTTTCACAAATTGGCGCAACCGAATTTCGAGCTGTTTTTCATTTAGACATTACTCAAGCAGAGTTACTCATCGCAATAGATACAGTGATGTCTTTTTTCCAAAAGTAACCAATAACAACATCTATTTTGACGCCAGCGATGAAACAACCTGTTCTAAAAATTGATTCTTCGAATCTACCCCCTTATTCGCACCTTCCATCCAGAACTGAAGAATACTAACAATCATACTTGCAGGATAAGCAAAACAGAGCGAAAAAATGAATTTAATTGCATAAGAAAACAAGATAATCATTAACATCACTGAAAAGGGATAGGTACCAGCACCAATCAAAAGAATTGCAATACCGGAATAACAAGCTTCTGCAATCGTTGATGCTCCAATACTGCGCAATGCAAAATACTTGCCGCACAACATAAACTTCCACTGCGTTATTAACTTAATATTAATAATACCTGCCAAGAAGTAAGCAAAAACCCCACTTAAATCGACTCTTAAAATTGAACCAAACACATAAATAAATGAACCAGCGCCATCCCAACCTTGAGGCGCATTTAAATGAATCATTAACTCAATAATTAACGCAAAAATTGTTTGGCAAATAAACCCAGCTACAACTATCCATCTTGCAACTTGATAACCAAACAATTCAGCAATCATATCGCCCAGAATAAAAATAAAAGGCGAGACAAATGCCCCACCAAATACAAAATGATCACCCAATGTGATTAATCGCTTAGTCAAAACAGCATTAGCGAGCATAACCGACACATAAAGCATGCTAAAAAAGACCATGCAATATACATACCTCAAACCAGAGTCACTTATTTTTTCAACCGTATTAAATTTTATTTTCATTACTTTTTACCTTTTTATATTTTTTCCAAAGGCCATCTAGGATTAACATGGACAGACAAATTGTCATGTTCGCCACGAATAAGCCGTTGGCACCCAGCGTAGGCGATCATTGCGCCGTTGTCGGTGCAGAATTCCAGGCGGGGGAAGTAGAGTTCGGTTTGATTTTTTTTCGTCATTTGGGTGAGGGCTTCACGCAAGGCTAAGTTTGCGCCCACGCCGCCGGCAATGACCAAGCGATGCAAACCTGTTGCACGCAAAGCGCGTTCGCATTTAATGGTCAGTGTATCAACAATGGCTGATTGAAACGCCAAGGCAATATCTGCCTTGGTTTGATCATCTAAAATATTCGCTTGAATTGTTTGCAACGCGCAGGTTTTTAAGCCGCTAAAACTAAAATCTAAGCCTGGTCTATCGGTCATCGGCCGCGGAAAATGAAAACGCCCCGCCACCCCCTGCAAAGCCAAACGCGCCAACGCCGCCCCGCCAGGGTAACCCAAGCCTAACAACTTAGCCGTTTTATCAAACGCTTCGCCGGCGGCATCATCGAGCGTGTCACCAATCACTTTATAGTGCCCAACGCCTCGCACTTCCACCAACTCCGTATGCCCACCCGATACCAACAAAGCCAAAAACGGAAACGCCGGCGCTTTATCTTCTAAACAAGGCGCCAACAAATGCCCCTCTAAATGATGCACCCCAATCGCGGGCTTACCCAAAGCATAAGCCAAACTACGCCCAAACATGGCCCCGACCATCAACGCCCCGGCCAACCCAGGCCCCGTGGTATAGGCCACGCCGTCAATATCACCTAACACCAACCCCGCCTCACGCAACGCCTCACTCACCAACGGCACAATTTTAAGCACATGATCGCGCGAGGCCACTTCAGGCACCACCCCGCCAAACGGGGCATGCAAGGCCACCTGGCTATATAAAGCATGCGACAACAACCCGCGCTCGCTGTCATAAACCGCCACGCCTGTCTCATCACACGATGTTTCTATGCCCAATACCCGCATTTTGCATCCAACCTTTCTTATAGTGGCGCCTATTCTAACGTCACTTTCACCCCCAAACCACCTGAAACTGACACAAGCCTTTGCATTTGTTGATTGATGCGATTAGAATGTCGGCTTTCCAGTAACCAACTGACTAAAAAAGGGTGTGTTTGTAAATGCCAACAGTACGTGTAAGAGAAAACGAGAATTTCGAATTAAGCCTGCGCCGTTTCAAGCGCCTTTGCGAAAAAGCAGGAATTTTAGCCGATTTACGCAGCCATGAATTCTACGAAAAACCCACTTGGAAGCGTAAGCGCAAAAAAGCTGCTGCCAAAAAACGTTATCAAAAGAAGATCTTGCGTGAAAAAATGGCCATGGAGCGTGATCGTCAGCCCATCGGCACGGGTAGCAAGAACGCCGCCTAACCCTCTTTTTTCGGGAAGCACCCTATGACAACCATCAAGGATCGCATCCTAGAAGATATGAAATCCGCCATGCGCGCTCAAGAAAAAGAGCGCCTGGCGACTATTCGTCTCATCTTGGCTGCATTGAAACAACGTGAAGTCGACGAACGTATTGTTCTCTCTGACGAACAAGTGCTCGCCACGTTAAATAAAATGATTAAACAACGTCGTGACTCCATTAGCCAATTCGATGCTGGCAACCGCCCCGATTTGTCTAAAAAAGAAGCTGATGAAATTGTTGTGATTCAACACTATCTTCCCACCCAGCTCACCGACGCTGAAATTGATGCTGCAATTACCGCGGCTATTCAATCCACCGGTGCCGCCTCTGGCAAAGATATGGGCAAAGTCATGGGCGTTCTCAAAGCCAATTTAGCCGGCAAAGCTGAAATGACAGCGGTCAGCGCTAAGGTAAAAACACAACTTGGAGGTTAATTCTAACCTCCTTAGCTTTTCGCCACCCCCTCGCTCGTGCTATAACTAGCTCACTTGCTTCATCTTTATGAAAGGCCAAATTGTGAGCATTCCACGAGATTTTATTGAATTACTGCTAGCGCGAGTCGACTTGGTTGATTTTATCAACCAACACATTCCGCTTAAGAAAAAAACCGGCAGTAATTATTTCGCGCGATGCCCCTTTCATCAAGAAAAAAGCGCCTCGTTTTCCGTCAGCCAAACCAAACAATTCTACTACTGTTTCGGCTGTGGCGCCCACGGCAATGCCATTGACTTCCTCATCCAACACGACCACCTAAGCTTCCCCGAAGCCATTGAAAGTTTAGCTCGCAGCGTGAATATGGAAGTACCGCAAACCCCTGGCTTCACCGCCAGCAAAAAAGACGACAGCCTCCCCGCCTTATATGAACTGGCCAAACAAGCCGCGGGTGTCTTCTACGACCAAATGCGTCAATCACAACGCGCCATCCAATATTTAAAAAAACGCGGCATCACTGGCGTCACTGCCCAACAATTTCAAATTGGTTTTGCCCCTCAAGGCTGGAGCCACTTGCTCGATAAACTCGGCACCTCAGAAACGGAAAAACTAAAACTCTTAGAAACCGGTTTAATCATAAAAAAAGACGACGGTCACAGTTACTACGACCGCTTCCGCGACCGCATTATATTCCCCATTCACGATCCGCGTGGCCGCATTATCGGCTTCGGCGGACGCATTATCGACCAAGGCGAACCCAAATATTTAAACTCGCCCGAAACACCCATCTTCCAAAAAGGCCACGAACTATATGGCTTGCACCAAGCCCTCAAACTCAACCGTGAACTCACCCGCGTCATGATCGTTGAAGGCTACATGGATGTGATTGCCCTTTTCCAACACGGCATCACCTATGCCGTTGCCACTTTAGGCACGGCAACCACCGCCCATCATTTACAACGCCTATTTCGCTACACGAATGAAATTGTCTTTTGTTTTGATGGCGACAACGCCGGTCGAACGGCTGCCTGGCGCGCCTTGCAAGTGATCTTCCCCTTAATGCACGATAGCCTGCAAATTCGTTTCTTATTCTTACCCGATGGTGAAGACCCCGACTCCCTCGTCCAAAAAGAAGGCAAAGCCGCCTTTGAAAAACGCATTGAATCTGCCTTGTCTTTATCTGACTTTTTCTTCCAAGGCATTGCGCGCCAATGCGATATGAACACCATGGAAGGCCGCGCACGCTTTGCCGCTTTATCGCTTGCACAAATTAAACAACTACCCGATAGTTTATTTAAAAACATGATGTTAGATGAATTATCAAAGCGCGCGCGCATTGATGCTACCACCCTGAAAAACCAAGCCGCCGGCAAAGCACCCACCCCCACCCCTGATGCGCCAGCACCACTCATTGAAAAAATCATTCTGGCACCGCCAGTACGCTTAGCGCTTTCTCTCTTATTACAACGCCCAGCATTGGCTCAAACCGTGAGCGCCCCCCTCTCAGCTGAAACACTGCCTGAACTTAGTCTGCTGAATAACTTAATTGAGAAATTAAAATCAGCGGCACACCTCACCGGCGGAGCGTTTTTAGAATTATTCCGTGGGCAACCCGAAGAACCTTTAATCGTACAAGGTTTACAGTTTGAGCACCTCGTCCCCGACGATAAAATTGAAACTGCCTTTGACGGCGCGCTCAAACAAATTCAGGGCATCAGCCTCGATGCAAAAATTAATCACCTGATGGCCAAAGCTGCTCAGACGGGTTTATCTGATGAAGAACGCCTGGAACTCAGTCAAACAATCTCAAAACGAAAAGCTGCTGCTATATTTTCTTAAATTATCCAAGCAGTTACTCACTGCAACTCATGACACGAAATTCATGACTTTTCACAGAAAATAGTGGATAATACCGAATCCGTTTGTCGCTTCCTAAAAATTGGTGGTCACGCTATGTCCCAAGATTCACAAAAAGAATCCCAAAAATCTCGCCTCAAGGAACTTATTAATCGCGGAAAGGAACAAGGTTATCTCACATATGCTGAGGTAAACGATCACTTGCCCGCAGATATTACCGACCCGGAACAAATTGAAGACATCATCAGCATGATCAACGACATGGGCATTCGCGTTTCTGAAGACGCCCCTGAAATGGACGAGCTGTTGCTATCTGAAAATGAAGCGGCTGAAGATGAAGTCGCGGCCGAAGAAGTCGCAAATGCCCTTGTTGCCGACAGTGAAATGGGTCGCACGACTGACCCTGTGCGCATGTACATGCGTGAAATGGGTCGTGTTGAGTTGCTTTCACGTGAAGGCGAAATTGCTATTGCAAAACGCATTGAAGAAGGCATGAATCAAATGTTGGTCACGCTTGCGTACCAGCCTCAAATGATTGCCGATGTGTTAGCCGACTTCGATCGTGTTGAATCCGGCGAATTACGCTTAAGCGATATCATCAGCGGTTACATTGAACCCGACCTTGCTGAAGAAGATGAAGAAGGCGAAGGCAGCGATGCCGCTCCCCAAAACAATGCCGCACCGAAAGAAGCCGGTGCTGTCGATGACGAAGAAGAAGGTGACCCAGAAGCGGATCCTTTCGACGACGACGCAGGCCTAGACCCTGAAAAAGCGCGTGAAAAATTCACAGCCTTACGTGAAATTTATAACGACGTTATTGCCATTGAAAAGAAAAACGGCGCGAAACACAAAAAGTTTTTAGCAAAACGTGAAGAACTGGCTAAGTTTTTCATGGATATTAAATTATCACCGCGTCAATTCAATAAATTATCACGCAAAATGCGCAGCATGCTTGATGAAATTCGTGCACAAGAACGCGCCATCCTTGATTTTTGTGTGAATAAAGCAAATTTACAGCGCAAAGTTTTTATCACCGCTTTCGTGAGCAATGAAACCAACCTTGATTGGGTGAAAGCCTTAAAAGGCAAAATGGCTGACGATGACTTTGATAAATACGTGCCTGAAATTCACCGCTCACAGAAAAAACTCATTTCGCTTGAAGAACAAATGCGAATGACGATTGCTGAAATTAAAGAAGTGAATCGTCGCCTTTCTATCGGTGAAGCAAAAGCCCGCCGTGCGAAGAAAGAAATGGTTGAAGCAAACCTTCGCTTGGTTATCTCTATCGCGAAAAAATACACGAACCGTGGTTTGCAATTCCTCGATTTAATTCAAGAAGGCAACATCGGTTTAATGAAAGCCGTTGATAAGTTTGAATATCAACGCGGTTATAAATTTTCAACCTATGCAACGTGGTGGATTCGTCAGGCAATTACACGCTCTATCGCCGACCAAGCGCGTACCATCCGCATTCCTGTGCACATGATTGAAACCATCAACAAATTAAACCGTATTTCACGCCAGTTATTGCAAGAAACCGGTTTAGAACCCACCCCTGAAGAATTAAGCCGTAAAATGGGCATTCCAGAAGATAAAATTCGCAAGATTATGAAAATTGCGAAAGAACCTATCTCCATGGAAACTCCGATTGGTGATGATGAAGACTCTCATTTGGGTGACTTCATTGAAGATAACAACACGATCTCACCGATTGATGCTGCAACAAATTTCGGCTTATCAGAAGCGGTTCAAAAAGTATTAGGCTCGCTTACGCCAAGAGAAGCGAAAGTCTTGCGTATGCGTTTTGGTATCAATATGAATACGGACCACACCTTGGAAGAAGTGGGTAAACAGTTTGATGTGACCCGCGAACGTATTCGTCAAATTGAAGCCAAGGCTTTGCGTAAACTGCGCCATCCATCGCGCGCGGAACAACTACGCAGCTTCCTGGAAGAGCAAGAGTAAGTTAACAACAGCGCCCATGACGGGCGCTGAATTTTTCTGAGAAGGAGAGGTGAAACGATGCGCCTCGTTAGTCGGCTGTTATGCCTGTTAGCACTTTTCATTCAATTTCCTGCTTATGCTGCCAGCACTGAAGCAGTTCAAGCCTTCAATAGTCAAGTTACCGTCAATCAAGATGCCTCGATTGATGTGAGTGAAACCATTCAAGTTCAAACGAATCAACAAAAATTTCAATACGGCATTAAACGCGTTTTAAATGCGACAAAACCAAAAGATTATGAAATTCGCAGCATTACCATTGATGGTGTGCCCACGTCATACCACGTACAAGTTCAAAATGGTCATCTAAATATTATGATTGGTGAACCCTCGCAGTTATTGCGCCCGGGTAGTTATGTGTTTGGGTTAACCTATCATGTACAAAACGTTGTGCATTTTGGTGACGATGCCGATAGTTTAACGTGGAATGTGGCTGATAACGACTGGGGCGTGCCACTCAACAAAATTTCGGCTACGTTACAATTACCTGATCAAGCCAACTTAATCACACACGATGTCTATATTAACAACAAACCAAACAATGCACTGGTGAAGGTGACGCAAGCCGAGTCAGGTGTATTTAGCGTTGAAACAACTAAACCCTTAATCTCGAATGAAACACTAAGTTTAAAAACAAGCTGGCCAAAAGGTATTGTGCAAGTCAAAATCTATTCTGCTGCGTTAAAAGCTGACGTTGAAGCCTACCGTGTGAATGAGTGGGAATTCGGCGTAACGCTGGCTATTTTAATTTATTATTTATTTTTTTGGTTTAGCATTGGGCGCAATCTTAACGATAAAAACTTGTTACCTTTGTTTCAACCCCCGGCGAATTTATCAGCAGCTGCCATGCGTTATTTATTAAAAATGCGATTTACGCACAAGACTTTTATTACCGCATTGCTAAGTTTAGCGACGAAACAGTATTTATCATTTAAAGGCAATCATAAGCAATTAAGCTTAATTCGACATAAAGAAGCTACTGCAAAGTTAGCACACGAAGAAGAAGTGTTGTTAAATGCTTTGTTTGCAGAAGCCGACGCGATTGAAATAAGTTACAATCAACGTCATCGATTACGACATGCGCGGAGTCAATTACGCCATGCGCTAAAGGAAGATTTTGAACATATATATTTTAAAAGTAATCGAGGCTACATTCGTGTAGGCATTGCATTGAGCGGCATTGCTTTTATTGTACCTATTTTTACTGCGATGCAGCATTTTCATGCCTTGATGGCGGTTGCAAGTTTGTGTGTGTTTGGCGTCATTGTATATCGGATTGCGAAAAAAATGTGGCATCGTTTGTGCATTGCAAGCCACATTCCAACGCTAACACACTACGCACAAGCTGCTGTGTCTATAATTTTATTTATATTAGCAGTAACAGGCAGTGCTTATATTTTAGGGTTATTTTCAAATAATATTCCGCCAGTTACTTTGTTTTTCTTGGGCATGTTGCTCATTCTAAATATTATTTTTTATCATTTAATGCGAAGCCCGACAGAAGCTGGACGTGATTTATTAAATCAAATTGAAGGGTTTAAAATGTTTTTCCACACAACGGAGAAACTACGTTTTGCTGCATTAGCACCGCCGGAGATGACCACAGAAACGCTTGATAAATATCTCCCTTATGCCGTTGCAATGGACGAAGAACACGCCTGGGGCGAGCGCATGCTACAAGTGACCGGCCACCACTTGAATGCCGTTTATTTACCCCAGTGGCTGACCCTGACCGACTCCCCCACCCCAACCATGCGCCGCTTTGCTTATTATATAACCACCTTATTGATGCATACCCTCCACGAGGCAAAGGGGTAAACGGGTTGATTCTAATACCCATTCCCTATATCATTACCCCTTTCGCAGGTCGCAGGGCCCATAGCTCAGTTGGTTAGAGCAGAGGACTCATAATCCTTTGGTCCTAGGTTCAAGTCCTAGTGGGCCCACCAATGAAATCAGGCGGTTACAGGAAGCGCCGTAAAAGTTGAAAGTTGCGTGTCGAATATGTGTCGAAGGGAGCATCGTTTTATATGGCACGAGATTTTCATTATTTTCCTCGCACCTTTGATATTCCAACATTACCAATCTTGCGTACCCAGTGGGAAAATATCCCGTACCAACGCTTCCGACAAGCAATTGCAACCGAACATCAATACCTTCAATTTCATTTATTCATGGCAAACAGTACCAGACATACAGCAATTGGCGGCACAGCAGACGATGAAACTTTTCAATTGTTTTTAAGCGTCAGAGCAGGCGCGATTAAAGCTGCTCTCTTAATATGCGGCTCTATTGTCGAAGCGGCACTGCTTGCACATGCATTAAAGCGTCGATATCAACATTTAGCAAAAGACAGCAAAAAACGAATGTTCGGTAATATCATTCACGCATGGAAAAATGATCGCAATGGCAGCACCGAAATATCGCCATTTCTATCCTCAGTGGAGGAACTTTGTGACATTAGAAATCACATTCACTTAGAAAAAATTGCGTCTTCTGAAGATGCATTCTACGATTCACTACTAACAAAAGAGCAAAGCCTGCTAACTGAAAGCCTAAGAATTATTGAATGGCTAAAAAATATTTCAACCCCCTAAAGTGTTAATTACTAGATTGTGCGTAAGGATTATTTTTTCCTTTTCTTCCTTTAACCCTTAACAAAACATCATCATACATCTTTTCTTTTTGAGCAAATGTCAAATCATCAAATGTATCTATAATGTATTTCGGTGTACCTTTTCGCCTATAGTCTTGGATTGCTGAATTGATTCTTTGTTCATATAGCACTAATTCATCTTTAGGTGAGACTTCATCCAATTTACTTAAAAATTTTGATTCAACTTTTTCCCACTGCGCTGCTTGATCTGATAATGATTTTTTATAATAAAGATGAGCAATCCACCAAGTAATTAAAATTGAAATTACTGCGATAGCAATATTAATCATAATTTCCATATTTCACCTCTTTTTGACTTGAGGGAGCTCAGGAATTGGCATCCAATGGGTTACCCATTGATCCATGTTGCTTTCATTCCGCCATACATTCATTGAAGCCAAATAACGAGCAAAAAATACATTGCCACCACAAACCGCAAGCACACGCTGTTCATCTTGAGGTAATTTCACCTCAACATCAATCCATTGACTCATATTCACCCCCTAGCAAGCGTACGAAGGATCAAATAAAGACCATCAAATTCGGATGTGTGTCTTTTTCTTTATTATATCATATATTAATGTTAAATTAATCTTATGCTGGACTTACGATTACAAAAGGATTTGCATTATGACAAAGGAGAACTTACCTCGGCTCGCAATCTGGATAGTTCCTGCCATTCTTTCTATTGTTGCACTAGCTCAACTCCCATATGGCTATTATCAATTTCTACGAATCGTGATTTGTATTGCTGCCACATATCTAACCTATCGAGAATATCAACTAGACGACAAAATAACCATATGGGCCGTTATATTTGCATTGTTAGCTGTTTTGTTTAATCCCATTATTCCAGTTCATTTAAAACGTGACATATGGGCTGTCTTCAACATCATTTGCGCCATTATTTTCATTGCACATTTGATTATTACAATAAGAAAAAATCAATTTGATGACTAAAATAATATTATTGAATAACAATGCGGATTTTTCAAGTTTTTTCCACATAGCTTCAACATGACTATTATCATCGATCAATCGCTTTAATCTATTCAGTATCGCTTTAGGCTCTTTACCTGTACTTACCTTACTAATGATTAGCGTCGCAGCTTTTTTTGCGCCAGCAGGCAACCACTGTGGAATCACAGCCTTTCCTTGCTTCATCACTTTGCCCCCAAAATACTTTTACCTTTTGCTGTAATTACATACTGTTGATGCTGGCTTCTAGGTTTGTCAGGAATCGTATAGGCTATTGCTTCAATTTCTCTTAAACGTTGCAGCGCCTTTTTAACATTTCCGCTAAGAGTTTTATAACCTAAACCCTGAATGATGCCTTTATTACCAACTGGCTCCTTTAGGCATAATTTCAGTATTTTTAGCTCGGTTTCTGAAACCCTTACATGGGCTTCGACTTGGGCCTCCACATAGGCCTCGGCTTGGGCTTCAAAAGGCCCATGCTCTTTTAGGAACTCTGGATGAATCTTAATCTCCGTCCAAAATGACTGTCTAACCCCATCCGTATGAAAAACAGGGTTGGGAGAACCATTATTTTTCAATGACCTACGTATTTTAGGCACACCCGTGCCTCGCCCTTCAGTGAACTCTAATTCCTTTAAAAATTCACCTATGCGCCTATTTCGATAGCGGCGACTTACTAGCTTCCCTGTTTCAATATCTTCATCTTTGATTGAAGGATCAGGCCCTGGATGGCTTACAATACTGATGCTAGTGCGGTTGATCCGCACCTCTATTGGCTCTCTGATTTCATAGCTGCGATGATAAACGGCATTAACCAATGCCTCTTCAATCGCCTCGTACGGATAATTAAAAAAACGACTGGCTTCTGCTTGACCTGGGATTTTTAACACGCGCTCTTTAATATAATCATTTCTTATATGACGTAGCGCGGAACGTAATTGATGGTCTAAAGGGCCTTTAAAAATGGCTTCATTAATAATATCTCCACCTTCATCATCGGGAAAATGCACCACATCAATCTGAATGTAGGGAAAGAATTTTTCTGGCTGATCGTTAAAACACAAAAGCGCTATATTTCTCGGCCTTATAAACTCATTGCCACCATCTATCAATGCCATTTGACGACACAAATCTACCAAAGACATTGTACGTGACGCTTCAAGTAAGTCGCTTTCGATTTCCTTTAAAAAAGATTGCACTAAAGGTAATTTAATATCTTCAAGAGAAGCATGATGATTAATGCGGTCATCAAATGGTACCGCCGCAGTTAATCTTATTAATTCATTTAACTCTTCATTTTTGGCAATCACCGTATTAGAAAATTTTCTTATGTAATGCTTGTGATCGCTGGTTTTTCCTAACGAGACCGGCGCTGTATAGGGTCTATCATGACCGCCAGGCACCCAAATAACTAATATGTCTCGATCTTGAAATTTTTCATGGGAAATTTTAGGCGTATATGTAGGCTTTAATCGCGAACAAATGCTAAGAATATCTTTTTGCATTTTATCTAGCTGGCCAACATCAATTCCCAATGGCGGGTAAATGGGCTTACCTTTATTCTCTTCAACACCAATAACAATATATCCGCCACCAAAGTTATGAAAATCATTAGCAAACGCACACATCGTATGCAGAATCGCTTCTGGATTCCAACCTGCTTTAAACTCTAAACGATCTGATTCAACAATAGAATTATTTAATAAATCATTTACATTAATGGGCAAGTGCATGGTCATTCCTTTTCTTCCGGTATTAACACCTCAACCTTACATACAGGGCATTTCAAATATTTGGCATTACCATCTAACGAGCTAAATTGGAGTCCGGTTTCTTTGAAATCTGGATCATCTTTGTAATACGTAAACAGCTTGCCACTAAAAGCAATGTCTTCCGTTAAACCACACTGCGAGCAACTTATTAGCTCTCGGTCATTAAGAAACAATCCTTGCTGTTTTGCCATTTCATTGATTGCACGAATTTGATCTCCAAACTCTCGAAGGAGGTTTTGATATTCAGCGTCATCTTTTCCCTTATTCATATCACACCCTTTGATTAGCCTGTTTAATAGAAACGACATTCGCAGAATTTCTTAAACCCATTAATCTCAATAAATGATCCGAGATCATTTGCATAGGTGCTCGCAAACGCTCTACATCCATAACAATATAACCAGCAGTTACATCGTGATTCATTTTATGGTTCATCAAGCACTTTAAAGCGTAAGCAGGGATATCCAAGCTCTCGGCAATGGTAATGAAAGTTCGACGTAAATCATGCAATGTGAATGTTACCCCTGAATTTGTAATAACTTTTTCCATGACTTTACGCGGCTCAATGATGTAGCCTGTCTTGCTATTGCTTGGAAAAACAAAATTGGAATCAGTTTCTGCAAAACGAGATTGTAATAAATCATATAAAAAATTAGACAATGGCAAAACATGTGCTTGATGGTTTTTGGTATCGTCTATTCTTATTGTTTTAGCCTTTAAATCAACTTGATTCCATTTCAAACTTGCCGCCTCTTCGCGACGCAGCCCCGTAAACAGTATTAACAAGAAATAATCGCGCAGCGCTGCCGATTTTCCTGTGCTACGCTCATCTTGCACATTAATCACCGCCTGATACCAAGCAGCTAACTCGTGCGCCTTTATTACCGTTTGTCGGCGCTCAACGCGATACCACGCGCGCGTATGTGAGAGGCGTTTAACAGGATTCTCAATAATGAGCGATTGGCCTTTGGCATTTTCATATTCACCCGCAGCAAAATTGAATATTGCCCGCAAAAACCGCATAGCTAAATTTGCCCTCGCCTCACTTTTTTCACCTAACTTTCGATGCCGCTTTGCTACCATATCTTTAGTAATTTCCAATAAGGGCTTGCCTTGCCAATCATGAAATGCTTCATTCATGATCCGCTGATAATCGAACAGTGTATTTTGTTTTAGGGATTTTCTGGCATTGAGATACGCGCTGAATGCTTGCTTTAAAGTAACTGATTTGGCATTGGCTTCTTTTCTTTCCGCGACGGGATCAATCCCTGTCGCTATTTTGCCTAATACCTTCTGTGCTTCTTTACGAGCCATCTCAACGGTTAGCTCTGGATAACGGCCTAGGGTAATACGGCGCAACTTGCGGTTAACCAGCTTCTCTATGAAAAACGCCTTAGTGCCGCCGGATGTCACTCTAAGGCCAAATCCTTTCAACACCGCATCATAGTAGCGCTTTTGAATTGTCTTACCGCGCCCCTCTGAAGAAGGGATAGGCAGCCGTTCAACTTCCAATTTTGTTAATTTCATTTATCCTACCGTGTCGTAACAGTGTCGAACGATTAGTTAGAAACCATTCTAAAAACGTAGAACGGATTATAAGCTGTAACTTACGGTATTCAAGTGATATTTAGAACGATTTAGAAAGTTGTCGAATTATTGCTAACCCTACTTATTAGAACTCATAATCCTTTGGTCCTAGGTTCAAGTCCTAGTGGGCCCACCAATAGAATCAAAAACTTACGAGGGTCTACGAACCCTCACGCGATATACCTTCCACGAAATGCAACCGATTTGTAACCCGATTTAATCAATACCAATCATCAACCTCTTCGATTAATATATTTTTTAAATACAACTCATAGGAGTAATTTATGCCAAAAAACATCATCATTACTGGAGCAATGGGTAGCGGTAAATCCACCGTTTTACAGTTAATCAAAGCACAAGGCTTTAATGTAGTTCCGGAGCCAGCTAGAGAGATATTGGCGGAACAACGCAGCATTGGGGACGAAGGAGTGCCGGAACAAAATCCTAAACTGTTTACTCAATTGCTTTTATCACGCGCCATTTATCAATATAAGCAAATGCAGACATCCCACGAGGTTGTAATTTTTGATAGAGGGATACCTGATAATATTGCCTACGCTCAATTGTTTAACCTAGACTACCCACCAGCACAGCAAGCAGCAAAACTGTATCGATACCATACAGACGTTTTCATTTTTCCCGCGTGGGACGAAATTTATACCACTGATGATGAACGTATTATTTCATTTGAAGCAGCGAAGGCATTTGGTGATAGCGTTCATAAAATCTATAAGCAGTGCGGCTACAATCTTATTGAAGTTCCGTGCGTTTCACCGCAAGAACGTGCTCGGTTTATTATTAATAATATTTAACTTGATGCCAGCTCAACTGCTGCTACAACATGAGAAACATGAACTGAAGCTTTTACTCTATCTTTGGCAACCGCAAATACATAATTAGTTTTCTTATTAATATACCAATCATCTTCCATAGCCAGTTCAACATCCATCCATTTTCCATCATCCGACAATGAAAGTATGCCGGTTAAAACAAGTGTTCTACCGTCAGACATCAACAATCCAAATTGAATATACGCTTACCGTGCGTAAGTAGGTAGCGCAATAAACGCACTCCCTGGCTTTCAGCGAGTTTTTGAAATGACATAAACATTCCATGAATTTTTTTAATGTATACTACAATAATATCCTATATTGGGTACTTTTGCAGTACAGTTTGAAAATAATTTTTGGCTTCTAAAGATCTATATTCGTGAAGCTAATAGTACAAATTAAATGCATAGTCATATAGTTATAAACGCAGACGGCCGAAAAAACGGTTACCGTCACGCGAGAAATTACCTTTGATACAACCAAGAGCGACTAACACATGTTGGTCGCTTGACTATATGAGTGATGCGCTGATGAATAGCCAAAGGTTTCGCACGGTAAATATTATTGATGATTATAACCGCGAAGCATTAGGGATTAAGGCTGGGTTTTCTTTGCCGGCTGAGCGCGTTACTGAATTTCTTGATGAGGTTGCTGGAATTCGTGGTTATCCAAGCGAATTACGTGTTGCTAATGGCCCGGAAAATATATCAAGCGTTATGTCAAACTGGGCTGCAAATAATGATGTAAAGATCAAATATATTCAGCCTGGTAAGCCAGCGCAAAATGGATATATTGAGCGCTTTAATCGCACTTATCGAGAAGAAGTTTTAGATATGAATTTGTTTTATGACATTGATCATGTTCAAGCAATGACTGATGAGTGGTTGATCAAGTGCAATAGTAAACGACCTCACGAATCACTCGGCAACTTGACCCCGCTGCAATTTAGTGAGAGATTACGACAGCCTACTGATGCGGTGCACTAAAAATAGAAGGCTTACCTAATGAATAAGGCGCTTATAGAAAGCATCGAAAAACCGAAGTTGTACTCCGAAGAAACACATAAGCACCAAAAAAAGGTCTTATAAAAAACCCTGAATCACCCAAAAATCTTAGCAATCCTGTAACCCGGATTAAATTTAAAAAACAATTTAACCCGGGATACGACATTGCGCTATTTTTTATACGCTATTGTCTCTTCACCTTTTGACATGATGAAAGCGTGGGTGACTCTATCGTATTCATTACCGTGCATCATCCCTGGTTTTCGGGTAGTTTGGGTTTGTAGGATTTTATATCCCGCAAATTCATGCTTGATGTCATCTATGTCATAGAGTTGAGAGCCCACATTAATGACAGGGTCAACAATTTGGTCGTTTCCTTCTTTCAGGAATTGACCATAGTAGCCATCATCTTTGCCAGCCAGTGACAACAAATAGTAACCGTTGCTTTTGAGTACACGTGCTACTTCTTTACGGTAATTTTCCTTTCTACGATCGTCCAATTGATGTTTGTAGCAAAATACATCTATGATGACATCAATAGAACTATCTTCAGCCGGGATACGGTCAGTAATATCCCCACAAATAGCTTTTATTTTTAAACCGCGCTCATCAGCTTGTTTTTGTAGGCGTTCTATATTATCTGCTACCAGGTCTAGTGCTATTACTTCAAACCCTTGCTGCTCAGCAAAGAATAATGAATTACGACCTAACCCACAGCCCATATCAATTGCTCTGCCTCTACGCTGTACAGGGCTATTCTGCAGAAAAAAAGGATAAAAAAATTCTTTTACGGCGCCACTGGGTTCCGTGCGAAAAGAAGAAGGAATGCCTTGTTTATCGTATTCTTCTTTCCAGCGTGCAGCTGCTGATTTTTCAGTAACATCTTTTTCTCGTTCTGTCCTACTTAATGACATATTTTTTTCACTCCTGCATTAAATTCATATATTTTAATGTTTCTTCCCAAAACGTCGATGCTTTGCGCTGTAACTTATCGGCATGTTTGAGTGTTTGTTCACGCAATATGCTTACTGATACTTCCGGATGTGCTTCAATTTCCATGGTGTGACCCACAAGCCAGAGTTCCATTTTTTCACGCATGGCCTCAGGGTGAAACTGCAAGCCCAAACAATAATTACCCATAATAAACGCTTGGTTTTCATAATACTTAGAAGAAGCAATCAGGCTTGCGCCTCCAGGTAAGGTAAACGTCTCACCGTGCCAGTGCAGAACTGGTGTGTCTTTCAGCAAGTTAAGTGGGTGCGTATTACCTGCACCTGTAATACTGATTGTATCCCAACCAATTTCTTTTACATGACCGCCATAGACTTTTTCACCACAAGCCTTGGCAATAAGTTGCGCCCCAAGGCAAATACCAATCGTGGGCAACTTGTTTTTTAAACGGTATTTAATTAGGTCTATTTCAGTTACCAACCAAGGATAGTCATCCGTGCTGTTCACACTGATGGGCCCACCCAGAATAATTAGCAAATCAGGATTGAGATTGCTAATCGTGTCAATATTATCAACTCCTGCCTCTATGTATTGAATATCAAACCCTTGAGACTTTAATACGTCGTAAAAACTCCCCAAATCTTCAAACATAATATGTCGGATAACTGCTGCAGATTTCATATTTTTTCCTTATAGTTTAAATGTTGCTTCACGAGTAGTTTGAATTAGCAGTTGTTTGAGCCTGCGCTCATCGAGCCGTCGGGCATTACGGTGCAGTTGAGGGTAGCGTTTTTGAGTTGGTCGTTGGTGATTTTGGCTTTATATAAGTTTGCCTTTGTGAAGTCGGTATTTTCGAGGTGCGCGTTGGTGAAGTCGCTCCCGCCGAGGTTTGCGTTTTGAAAGTTTACATTTTTTAAATCAGTGTTGGTGAAGTTCGCGTTTCTTGCCATTAAATGAGCTGCCATCGCATATTCTAATTTTGCGCCGGTTAAATCAGCGTTATTAAGTGTGACGTTGCTGAGGCCTGTAAATGCGAGTATTGTGCCTTTTAAGCTAGCGCCATCATAGTTTGCATACGATAAAGAGTCTCTTGATATATCACAATTATTACATTCGTGTTTCTGCTCTAATTTAACACGGTCGGCTCTGTCGTTGAGATCTGCATAAAAATAACTACAGAATTCATTCTTATCAAATACAGTGCCGTCGGGCAGAATAGTACAATCTAACGAAGCTTGGTTGTTTAATTGATTGTCTGAGATTGTCGCACCCACAAGGTCTGTATAAATTAATTTTGCACCGGTTAAATCAGCGCCAGAAAAATCAGCTTTAACAAAGAAGGTACCTTCTAAGTAAGCATTTTTAAAATTGACCCCTGTGAGGTTTGTGTCATCGAAATAAGCATCAGTGAGGTTTGCGCTTTCCAACGATGCGCCTGCTAAGTTAGCCCCTTCAAAGTGGGCATACGACAGGTTTGCACCTGTCATTAAGGCGCCTGCCAAGTTTGCTTGTGAATGACCGGTGCCGTAAAGGTACGCTTGCGATAAATCACAGCCTGCACATTCGTTGCTTTCTTCGAAATGTTTTTCGTCTTGAGGTGAACTGAAGGGTGCGGCGTAAATAGTGCTTACGCAACATAAGGCTAATGTCAATAAACTGTATTTTAATTTCATATTTTTTACCTTTCACACGGCGATTTTGTCATATCTTAGCCACAAAATATATCGCCTGCAAGCACTGCTAATGTTATGATAATTATCAAGACGATACTTGGGGGCAAGGTTTTGGTTATGCAGATTTAGCAATCAAACGCCAAGTAAATAACAACACTTTATTTCAAGCAGCTTCGATTACTAAAACGCTCACCGCGGCGGCTGTGCTTAACTTATTGAGTGAACATCACATTTCCTTAGATGAACCTGTGAATCGTTATTTGAAAAATTGGCAAATCCCCGAGAATAAATTCACACAACAGACACCCATCACATTTCGTATGTTATTGAATCACACCGCTGCAATTAGTAACCCTTACCCCAATGGGGGTTATGGATCGAAAAATACATTATCAACTTTATTAAAAATTTATAAAGAGCTTTCGCCTGCAACAAACCCACCCTTAATAAATTATGACGTAACTATTTTCAATAGTAACTAACAGTTACCACCCACGCCTCCACCAGGCATAACAGCACAATTAATATTAGCATCTTTCAACTGCTCATTTGTAATCATAGCCTTATATAAATTAGCATTAGATAAACCGGCATTTTTTAAGTTAACATTTGTAAAATCGCTTCCACCCAAATTTGTTTTTCTCAAATCTGTCTGCGACAAAACTGTTTTTTAATTTCACGTCTATACTATCCGATTTAATAAAAATCCAATTTTTAAATTTAAAGCATGTTTTACCGTTCATCCTTCAAGGCGCACAAAAACGTGCGCTCCTGAGGACGAATGGGATATTTAAACAGCTCGATTCACGAGAGACGAGCGGCGTTATGGTTTTTGAGAAGTTGTTGTCGGCGTTGCTTCGGGTGTTTGACAGTAAGCCCTCAGCGCTTTTTGGCAATCGTTTATGCTATTGTATAACCGATTTTTAAATTGTTCAGCGCCAATGTTGCCGGTGACAACCACCTGAATCTTGAACCGTGCGTCTAACGCTTGAAAACCGCTCCAATCTTCTGCTTCGATAAACTTGAACATGTCTTCAATACCTTCAACCGAAAAACAACGCCCCAAATTAAAAAATGTTGACGTCATCCCATCGTCTTTAAAATTATTAAATACTAAATCCATTCTCAAATTAACAGACAGCTTCTCTGGTTGCGTTTCTGCGCTAAGCATTTGAGCAAAGAATCCAAAGCATTCTTGCATCGATTTCATCATCATTTCCTTATATTAAAAAGAACTCATGCTATATAACACATCTATCCGTGCCGGAGGTATTGATTTTTGTTGCTCAAAAAACAAAAATTGGGGCGGTGTTGTTTTTAAGCGGTCAGTAAAAGCTTTAAAAAAATAAAAAATAGTGCTCGCATAGTCCGTACAGGTTTCGTCATCTGGGCGTTCGTTCATGTCGAGCATATCTTTTTTGACGAGCGGGGTTTGATAGAGGATTTCAGCCAGTTCGTAGGCGGTGAGGCCTTCATTGTTTTTAATGGAAAATTTCGCGTTAGCATTTAAAAATAACCTCACAATATCCGGGCGTCGGTTTAAAATTGCCACGTGCAGCATCGTGTTTCCGTGTGTATTTTTCTGGTTGATATTCGCGCCGCATTGCAACATTGCTTGAAACATGTCAGCCCGCCTTAAACGTGCCGCTTCGTACAAAGGCGTGTGACCACCAGAGTTAAATTTGTTTCCGCTAGATACGTGATTAATATCAAGCCCTTGTTTGACAAGAATATCCACCCATGCTACACACTTTAACTCAGGCACATAGTGTAGTAAATTTGCTTGGTCTATTTTAGTAATAAAACACGGGTTCACCGTTGGCACTTGCATTAAGTACGCAAAAATATCGTCAAACCCCATTTCTGCAGCGGCTTCTAAGGGTCTTAATCCACCATCGCCAAGATATCCTGGTGAACATAAATTAACATCAGCCCCTTTCTTTAAAAATGCCGCCACCAAATCAAGTCGGTTCCACTCAACAGCACACGTCAGTGGACTATGTGCATACCCATAACACTCGTTCATCGCAATATTTTTATCTAAAAAAGCATCAATATGTTCGTCTTGCTTATGCTGAATTGACGTTAAGAATTTTTGCATTAAAATAGCAGGATTAACGCGATGAATAATATCGTATAATGAATTAAAGGCTGCTTTATTAAAAGGATTTTCCTCAAGCACCGCATAAAATGCCGCGACTTGAGAACAAAAGTAAAATAACTTTCTTAATTTTGCAAAATGGGTGTCGCTATCATACAAATCAAACTCAACAAACGAAACATTATTGCTGGGGTCATCTTCAAATGAACTAATCACCCTACTCAGTATTGACGTCGTTAGTTTATCGTGCGTTGCTACCGCTTGAAAAACACGGTTCACTGTCAAATACCAAGTATATATCGCACTGGCATTCAACGCTAAATACGGGATCGATTTTTTCGGATAATGCTTCACACTAAATTTTTCAAGCAGCCTGAAACACTCAACAAATGAAACCTCATTTTCACCAATATTGATGTTTCGTGTTAACAGTATTACCTGATGAAATGCTTTTGTGTTCTCAGCAACAATTTGCTTTGTAAGGCCAAATTTAACGAAGTATGCATTCAAATCAAAGTTTTTTGCGAATAATGATAAGAGATGCACGATGCGTATTAATTCATCATTTGTAAAAGGAATATCAGCCGACTTTAAGCCCCAAGCGAGCAACGGAAAATGTCGTAGTTTCGCATACAAACTCAAATACGGGCGTCTTGCCTCTGCAATACAAATGGTTTCAAATTCGAGATGATAAGAAATTGATAATCGCTTCGCTGTCTCTTTCAAAAGCACTCTTAACCCAGGCGCTTCCTGTGTCACCCCAATAAAGGGTGGTGTATTTTCATGCCACTCATACACATAAACTTGCTCAATCCCGTGTGCAAGCATTAAAATTTTCGTCAGCAAATAATACATATCCGCAAATAAAGGTAAATGCTGTCGGTAATTAATATTGGTTTCAACCGAACTAAAAACAATATAGTTATTCACCCGCCAAGCAATGCAATGCCCGACAACCCCTTCATTTTTTGTTTTACGTTTATCATATAAGACATAATAGCCCGCAAAAGATTGTGTTAGTGCCACATGCACATACGACGCACCTGGCTTATCAATAGCCTCGCAACACCCCGTCAAGTTGCCGATGATAGGAATAATCAGGTCAGTCTTTTTGATTTTTGCTAAACAATACGGTGAATGCTCATCGCTGATCTCTGCCCCCTCAATCACAACATCAGGAATATCGCTCTCGTCTTCATTGATGACCAATGATCGATACCAATCTAATTGTTCTTTCTTCACCCCGTGTTGGAAGTATAACGATAAATACGCTTCCGGAAACGCATCAGCAGCATACAGGCATTTTGCAGCTACCGTGGCCAATAACGTTAAGGGCGTTTTAGGGGTGATTTTTTTATGATTGTCTTGATAGTGTTTTTCAATTTTATCAGCCTGCGCTATTAACTTAAAAAATAAATCGCCGTCAGCGATGGGTTTATTATTTCTAAATAAAGATTGCCAAATCTGTGGTGTCCACGTTGGTTTTTGTGGAATTGAGAAATTTGTTGCCTGGTATAATTCAGTGAGTGTAAATTGTTTTTTGTTAAATCGCCTTTCAAGATATTGAAAAACTTCGCGCGTGGTGCCCGCGACCAAGACTAAAAAGATAATTGCATTCATGAATCTCGTTTCAAAAAGCTCAAGCTGCTCTGTTGACATCATTTCACTTAATTGCGCGTAAACCTCAGCGCATTGCTCCGCATTAATCATTGTTGGTGTTAAAGCTAAGCGCCTAAGCGCTTGCTCAATTTTAGTAACGAGGGAAGGAGCAACAACGGGCATTTCTTGATGCGCAAAATGCAAATTCAACTTTTCAACAATTCTTCGTGCATTGACAGAGTCAGCTTGGCGCGGCTCGAATATCGCGATCAACTGCTTAAAATAAGCATCTTGCCCTTCAACATCTGTTTCAAACAAAGCTAAACAAATACAGCCTGGCGCTAATACCCGAAGTGCCGGTGTTAACGATTTGATTAAGGTAAACGTGGGGTCTTCTTTTTCAATTAATATGACTAATCCGGCCATCCAATTGAACGATCTTTTTTGCATTACTACCTTCCCTGGTTAAATTCATGTTCGCTTATCCTGTTTTCCCAACAGGCTGTGACGTTGGCCTAAACCATGTATCGATATATCGCGCTAGCATAGCCGTTTCCGGTGCATTGAGGTTAACAGAAGCTAAACTTGAAAAAAAGGCCTGCAAAGCTTCATTGCGAATACTCGGCTTACCAAATAAACCCGTTTTCGTTGCTAATTTTTGTTTCGCGAGTTCATTTGCCGCGGTTAAGCGTTGCTCAGTGCTCGCAAAGGGTTGTACCTCAGTGACTATTTGTGCTGTTAACGCATTCAATACAGCCTGTAAACATTCTTTTTCAACATTGCTAAACGTGCTGCGCACTGCGGGCTGCATCAACGCATTCACAATATTCACACTCTCACGCAAAAAACCATGTTGTGATTTTTGCAAAGCACGCACAGACTCAAGCACGTTTTTGGCAACCGCCTCAAATTGTTCACCAATATAGCGCGACATATGGCTTGCACCGTGGCCGTCTGCAACGCAAGTTGCCACACAGCTTTCTGAAGGCTCTACCATCATGCAAGTGATATTATCTTTCGTGCCATCAATTGCGCTACGCTTAACCAATTGTTTTGCCATTTCATGCAAAGGTAAATCAAGCATTTTACCGATTTCATATTTTAAGGTTAATTGTTCACTTTCAGTGATGTTATGCAAATCTTCAAACAACCCATCACAGCCCATGACAATAAAAGTGCGTTCATTGGGTTGCACTTCAAACGTTTGTTGATAAAGCGCTGGTTGATGGCTAACGCCGAATTTTTCAGAAATAATGTCGCCGATGGCGTGCGTCATTGGGAAACCATCAGGATATTCATAGCGGCCGGCTCGCTCATTATATAAACCATTCATGCGCGACACGTGGTGATCATGCTTGGTTAATTTAATGCATTCTATGTGATTGTTTAGGTTAGCTGTGTCAGCACGCACCAAATACACGGGCGAATCACCCACATAGCCAAGTTGAATATTTAAATTTCTTACGCCTTCTCGGTTTGATTTTGTCATCCACGCAACGCACATGCTCATGGTTGAGCCATAAGAGTCTGCATCTTGTTGCACAGCCTCAGCTTGCATGGCTGCAAATGTTTGTTGAATAACACGCGTTTGTTTATCGGGCTCTAGTGCCTGGTAGGCGTCTAATAGGGCAAATGCAGTCGCATCTTCTTGGCTGGGGCGCATGCCCATCACTTCACACAGGCCAATGTTTGTATTGCCACAAGCAACTAATTCACAGGTATTTCCTTGAATCAATGCATTAATTCTCTTTTGTGGGGGTAAGATGTGTGCACGACGCTGAGCGGGCGTTAGCCCTTCCATTTCTCGTTGCATGGTTTCACTACCCGATGCATTCAATTTTGCGATAAAGGTTTGAATAAACTTCGCGTTTGGGGCTTCAAACAAATCATCTGAATAAATGTCATTCGTTGGGTCGTAAGCATTCGGGTCGCGCGGAAACATAATCACTCCGATCTTCTTTTATTTTCTAAGTGCTAGCATACTCCGATATTCTTAAGGGAACATTATGATTATCAAAAGCTTCCATCCCGCGAAAATTCTGTAACTTATTGATTTTATAATCATTCCATGCAAGGCTATGTTTTTTATAATTATTTAAGACATTCTTAAGATAAATACGATAAAATGCAAAACAACAAAAAATCAATCACATCAAAGAGTTGAAGTGCGGACCCGCCTAACGGGTTTTTTATCAGAGCAAAATTAGAACATTAAATTTAACATTAAGCATTTTTATCTGGTAGAATAGCTGCAAAATATAAACACACAAAACGAGAGCTTACACATGCCAACCACTGAACGCACCATTAAAATTACGCTTTTAGGCGGCCCTGAAAGCGGCAAATCCAGCCTTGTTCAATCCTTACTTGGGGATAGAATTACGTATCACAACACAGACGACATTTCTATTCCACAACACGTCATTGAAATTGATCATGAAAAACTCACCCTTCAATACTGCGATTTTGCTAGCAACCTAAGCCCTGAGGTTGCTTCAACCACCCAAAGCCATCTCGCTACAACACATTTGTTTATCGGTTGTTTTGATTTAACACGCGCTGAAAACTCGCTGACGCGGTTAAAAATAATTTTGCTGACACAATGCCACCTCGCCCTTAATGCGAATATTATTATCGTCGGCACCAAGGCTGATTTGACGAGTGAATACAGCGAACGCCGTGTCAAATCACCATTCGAAGCCTTCATTGCCGATCTTGATCGAACAACTTTAAAAGATCGTATTGTCACACGGGATTATTTACCTATTAGCGACAGAGATAAACCTCGCGTTGAAAACCTGAAAAAAACCATCGCTACTCAAATTAAACGCTTACCTAAACCAAAACAAACCTTCGGAGACACAACCATGGCCACACAACTCATTGAAACCCCTGAAACATCAGCAATCTCACAACCCAGCTATTTCGCTCGGTTTAA
The DNA here is from genome assembly GCA_965653045.1 of uncultured Gammaproteobacteria bacterium. Lineage (GTDB taxonomy): Bacteria > Pseudomonadota > Gammaproteobacteria > DSM-16500 > DSM-16500 > Aquicella. Next base: position 28,212 of record CBFGYM010000009.1, on the reverse strand, counting down.
AAATTTCCTCAAGCATAAATACGTCAGACGCGGTTTAATTGCCTTGGGGATTGGTATCGGTATTGGCTTAATGGCTACTGGCGTCGGCATGATTGGCTTGCTGGCTGCAGGTCTCTTCTCTATCACTGCAACAAGTATCGCACTCGCTGCTTCTATGGTTGCCGCTTTTGGCGGAAGTCTTGGTTTTGGGTTAAGTGTCGGCGGCTTTTTACTCGCTGGTATCGCTGTTATATCTGGAACTGTTGGCTTATCAATGAAGAGCCGTGCGCGTGTTGTTACATTAGAAAAAAAATCTGATGCCGCTCGCATCCCTACCACCGGCGCTAAAGTCAGTCAAACACTCGATGAGACACCTCTAACTTCTCAGCCAAAGCCGTCTTACGCTCATCGTCCTTGGGCTACACAGAATGTAACAACAAGTCGTGAATCGGCTCAGCCAGATCAAGGTAAATCATTGACTGAAATAATGGATCAGATGGGCATGAGGGCTAAGGGCGCTGCACCGCTTTATCCCGCAAATGCACCAGCAACTAACGCCGCACCAGCACCCACCAAACATTAACCGCATTGGCCTCCTCCCCGCCCCTTCCAAACCCAGTCCGCAGCAATGATACGAGGTAAGTATTTTTGGAGGGGCAAAGGGGAGGCCGCTATTAAATTAACAACCCTTTCACTTAAGGTAACGTTAAGCAAGATCGGTTAATATACTCAACCAAATCAACAATAACGAGACATAACACAATGAAGACGCGCGAAGTTTCATTAAATGTTACATTCATCGGTGCGGCCGGCGTTGGGAAAACCGCTGTCGTAGACAAATTTACGAAAATTGGCTATGAATTCAATACTAATTATAAAGCCACTATTGGCGTTGAACTTCGTACTCGCAAGGTTCAAACCACTGACAACACCCCTGTTACACTTCGATGCTGGGACACTACCGGCCAAGAAAGATCTACTAAGATATCACAATCGTATTTATCTAGCACAGATATTATCGTCGGTTGTTTTGACTTAGAGCGCGCTGAAACACTTGATTATTTAAAAAGCATGCTCGTTGGTCGCGCTAAGCAATTACGTCGTGGCGCAAGCATGCCGCGCATCGTTATGCTGGGTTGTAAGGCTGATTTAATTATCGATTACACTGAAGTAAATAATAAATTTAATGAATTTCTCGAAGTGCTCAATAAGCATGACATCGCTATAGAACAAAATGACAGATACGATACCAGTAGCTCAAAACTCAACCCCAATAACCAAGATGAGCTTTTACAAAAATTACAACCAACAATAGACAAAGTCGTCCATGAAAAATTAGCGCAGCAAGAAAAAGCAACACCAGAGGCGGATGCAGCGCAAATCACTGTTAACGACCCCATTATTGCGCCCACACCCACCCTCAAACCCAGCGCACTTGAAAGCGTTAAAAACTTTTTCAAGAATAAAAATGTCCAACGAACTCTGATTGCTATTGGCGCCACTATCGGGATTGCGTTGTTATTCACAGGTTTTGGGATGGGAATGCTCGCTCTTGCAGGCGTTGCCTCCCTCACTGTTGCCAGTGTTGCACTCACAGCATCCATGGTTGCCGCTTTTGGCGGTTCAGTAGGCTTCGGATTGTCTCTGTTTGGAATGATTGCTGTTGGCGCAGCTGTTTTAGCCGGATTAATGGGTTATAACTTCGATAAACGCCCAAAACCCAAGGTCGAAAAACAAACCATTCCCGATAACACAAACACACCCATTGATGGCTGTACTGACCGCACCAATCACACAGTAAACGATAGATTAACTAAAGAACAAAGAGCAAACGGTGGAAAACTCCCTTCGGAAGTTGCTTCAGAAACCGATGCTCGCACCCTTAAGCAGCAGCGCGCTGCACAAGATGCAACACTACATCAATATTCCAATGCCAATACGTTAAATCAAATGGGCGTATACGCAGCTAGCACCACCAACCCAACACTCACAGAAACACTCACACCCCCTCAACAATGTACTATTCTCTAGCATAAAAAACCCTCGCTCGGCATTCACATCGAGCGAGGGTTTTATTTTTACGAGATTAACACCCAGCGGTACTAACCCCCACTTCCTGCATCGCGTCTTGCACAGAAGCCACGTCGTAACCGCGCGCTTTGGTAGCTGAAATCACACCACAGGCGGCTTCGTTAAAGCTCACTTGTGATGTCCAATAATAGCGGTTGGCATCGGCCATCACTTCAAACGCTTTTTGTGTATTCCAGTGCCCTGCTAAAATGGTAAAGGCACGATTATAAACGCCGCTGCTATAATGCACATCTAAGCCATTATAATATTGGCTCGCGTTATCAATCGAACAACGTGTGCCTGGTGCTTTACCACCACAATCGGTTGAAGGTTTATCCATCCAGCGTAATAAACGCCCGCCTGGTTTTAATAATTCAGGGTCAATTTCCCAATTGTTTTTTCCGTAAACAAAATATTCAACGGCCTTATCTGCCATGTCTGAATAAGCCTCATTCAAACCACCCGACTGTCCGCGATACGTTAAATTCGAATGTTGCTCAGTAAACCCGTGACTTAATTCATGCGCCACAACGCTCGGAGCAACCACTGGGTAAGATTCATCATCACCTTCCCCAAAGTGCATGCTTTCATTTTCCCAATAAGCGTTTTGACCGAGTGAATCATCGTGCACGTACATCGTCACCAGCATGGGTTTATTATTTTTTGTTAAAATAGGAATACCAAACCATGTTTGATACATTTGATTCACGATGGTATGACTGTAAACGCCGTCATCATCCGGTGAATATCCACCATTGGTCGCATCGTTTTGCGTATTCCAATAAACATTATTATGTTTTGCATCCGTTTTTTCACAAGCGAAACTAGGTGTTTTATCCGTGCGGGTATCAATCACTTTTGTTTCTGCATTTTGCAAATAACAGATTTTTTTATTTGCGTCACGTTGAAAAGTTAACGATTCCATATCACCGGGTAAATTATCGTATTGCAATGCGCCAACATCCGGGTTACCGCCCACACCACCGCCTCTCACATCTTCCAATGCTGCTTCTGTGTGCAAATCATTCCATTGTTGATACACACTGCCTGTTTGTGCATTGACAATTGCCGTGGGTTTAGATAACCCTTGTGCGATTAACGCTTTAAACTGAACAAGATATCCCCATTGCGCTTTTTGGTTTTCATCAAGATAAACAATGCGCTTGCTTTGTTGACTTGATAATTGCGCCCCTGGATTTTGTTTCAAATAAGCATCTGTAAATGTTTGCAGTGCAGTCCGTTCATTATACGTTGCCTGTTGTGAATTTAAATCAGCGCGTAAGTTTTGATAAAATTGCCCATTTGCTGAAAAAGGCATTGCAGCCGTTAAACGTGTGCCTTTTGCATAATGCGCAACAGCATCTGCACCCCACACAGGTACACCTTGATATAATTCTTGCATGCGCACGTGTTGCGTGCCTTGAGCATCTGTACTTGTGTTTAATACTTGCATAGAAATAGCGTCAGCATTCACAGGACTCGTCCCGAGATAGGCGCGCAATGTGTTTGGCTGTGTGCGAAGATTAATCGATTGTGCTGCATCTGCTGTAGAAATACACCCTAGCATTAGCAACGCGGTAACAAGTTGTTTTTGTTGCATGAGTATCATCCTGATTATTAACGTCTCATGCACACTACAAAAAAATGTTAGTAAATTCAAGTTATTTCGCTGCGCGAAAATACAAGTAAAATCTTCTATACTAAGAGTAGCGGGAGGTTTCTTATGAGCAAATTAGCGCACAGTCTTCCTAATAACCCAGCGTCGTTTTTTAAAACGCCGCGCAAGTTGTTGGCTGACCCTAATTTTACGAGAGATGAAAAATTAAAGATGTTAAACGAATGGGAATATGACGAAAAAGAAAAATTGGTTGCAGAAGAAGAAAATATGCGCCCACGCTCACATCATCATTCAAAACTCAGTGAAGTACTTGAAGCTAAATTAAAGCTTCTTTATAAGACTAAAAATGATGAATCTCGCTCACCGCCGACAAAACAAGGTTGAAACGCATCCCCTTGATTAATCGATAATCCTTTTTATGCCATCCCTGCTATACTTGTAAAAAAAGAATCACCACAAGGAGTGGGTTATGAAAAAGTTATTCGGTGTGTTTGTGATTGGTTTTGCGTTATTAGGCAGTGCGAATGTTTTAGCTTATGAAGACTGGTCTAATGGCGGATGTGGCAGTGGTAGTTGTGATGTTTCTTATTGCAACGAATGCGAATGCACCGATCCTGGCTACGGTCGCAATAGCTGCATGAGCAATGCGAAATATTGTGAGGCCTTTGGAAACATTGGTGCGCGTTAAGCCTCTTTTGTGACTTTAATATAAGAAAACATTTTGACAACTTTCGTCACGCCATCGGTGTTGCTTGCAATATCGATGGCAGCTTTGGCTTGTTCAGGTGTGAGTATACCCATCAAATAAACCACGCTATTTTCCGTAGTAATTTTAATTTGTGTCGCATCGATATCATCTGAAGCAATAAATTTCGATTTAACTTTCGTGGTAATCCATGTATCACTTAAGCGTGATAAGGTTGAAGATGGGCTTGAGACTTGTACCAAGTTATAAACTTGTTTTACATCAGGCAAGCCTCTGAGAATTTGATCAATTTGCTCACGTTGCCATGAAAATGGCACTTGCCCCGCCACCATCACTTCGTTGTTATAGGTTGTCACGGTAATATTACTTTTATTAAACCCAGGGTCTTGTCGCTCTAAAGAACGATAGGCTTGAAAAGTGGTGTATTGGTCTTTGAAGTTTTTCTGAATACCGTGGTGGTTATAAACCGCTTGCGCGCCAGAAACCGCCATATTCATACAACTCGTTAATGAAGCACTCAATAACAGCACACCCAAACGTAACCCGATAGACATACAAAAGCCCTCATCGTGATGATTTAATATCATATCACAGCCTTAAAAAAGCCTCGATATTTGTACAATAAATAGACACTTCTTAACCCGATCTTTAAAAATTCCGCTATAATTAAAATATTCAAGGAGAGACGTCGTGCGCATTCAAAACAGGCTGTTACTGATACTGATTAGCATCTGGCTCGTCCTGTGCGCCGCGCTGCTCGCCGACGCACGCCTTACCCTCACCCGCGACTACGACCGCCAAGAAACCAAACTCGCCATTAAAGATATTTATCGAACTCAAAAAGCTACTGAAAATTTATGGCAACAATTAGTTATTTATATGCAGCCTTGGGCGCAATGGGATGAAGCCTATCATTTCATGTCGAAACAATCACAACAATTCATAGACTCCAACTTTGTACAAGGCACTTTCTTAAATAGCAATTTAAACTTCTTTTTATTTTACGATAATAACGGCCAATTTTATTACGGCAAAGAATACGATTTAATTAACAAAGAATTTGTAACGCTCTCACCGGACTTACTCAACATCTTAAATCAACATAAAAATTTCGTGACACACAATAATGTAAAATCGCAAAATGTTGGCATTATTAATGTGGGTTCACAAAAAATTCTCATGGCCTCACTACCTGTGATTACTGGCGATGGAAACGGCCCTATCGCCGGTAATTTATTAATGGGTTATTACTTAAACGATGATAACTTAAAAGCCATCGGCACCACTGTTTCACTGCCCATCGATGTGGTTGATTTACCCTCAAACAACCCTGAAATTAACGAGATTTTAAGCACCCTCAAAACTGAAAAATTCGTTCTTAAAAACGAATCCGATTTCAAATCAAGCGGGTATATCGCCATCAATGATATAAACAACGAACCGGTCTATCTGCTCAAAATTAATTTGCACCGCACACTCTATGCAGAAGGTTTAACGACAATATCCCACTACTTCTTTGGTGCACTTATTTCAGGTGTGTTAACTATTCTCGTGATGTGGTATTTATTAAAGCGACAAATTGTCGATCGCATTTTAAACGTCAGCAATCAAGTTTCAAAAATATACTCTCAAGGAAATTTTGAAAAACGCGTTTCAACCAGCGGTAACGATGAAATTAACGGCCTGGTTGCCTCTATTAATGCAATGCTAGAGCTCATTGAAATTACGCAAGACCAATTAAAATATCGCATCTCACGCCGCACGCGTGAACTTGAAAAAATTTCTGAATTAAACCGCAACCTATTCACCGAAGTTGGTCGACAACGCAATGTTGAATCTACCTTACGTGAAGAAGAAAAACTCCTCAAAAAAATGGCCTACTACGATGCTTTAACGGGTCTACCATCGCGTGGATTTTTCATGGAATTATTCGAAAAAGCGCTTCACAACTGTGAACGCTCCGAAAAACTCTGCGTTATTTTCATTGATGCCGATGGCTTTAAAAAAGTAAACGATACCTACGGCCATGATGTTGGCGATATATATCTCAAGAATATTGCAGAACGCCTCAAATTAACCCTCAACAAATACGACATGCCCGGCCGTTTAGCGGGTGATGAAATGATTGTCTACATGTGCGATATACGCGATCGTGCAAGCATCGACCATGCCGTCTCCAATTTACTGGAAAACTTGAGCGTTCCCATGACCATCGAGGGCCACACACTAAGCCCTTCTTTCAGTATGGGCATCAGCGTATTCCCTGATGATGGGCGCAGCACGGAAGAATTACTCAAAAAAGCCGACATCGCAATGTATCATGCGAAAAAGACTTCAGGGAACACATTTGCTTATTATGCCGACATTGAAAACAAAGAAAAGAAAACACCGTTAACGCCGTAATGAATCAGGTGAAACTTTCATGGCTTGAATTTTTTCATCAATTTGTTTCAAGATATCATCCACCGCAGATAAAGAATTAATACTTTTTAAATTATGTTGACTCAAAACCTCATTCACTACCTTACCCACCGCCCCAAAAGATTCTGCCTTGGCTTTAAAAAAGGCTAATGAACGCGTCCCTTCTTTGCGTTGTAAGGTAATCAAAATAGGTAAAACATCTTGCGGTGTGACAGATTCAACAGCCGGTAACCGGCTATTGATATAAGAAGCCATTTGATTATTTTCGGGCAAAGCTGCCAATTTTTCCAATAAAAATAATTGAATGCGCAAAACAAGTGCCGTTTCTAAAATCTCTTGAAAGCGCTTAATCACTTCTTCGCTGTAAATTTCAATGATATTTCCATTCCTGAATTCAACGGGCGCGGTAATTTTCCCACTTTGCATATCAACACTAAATCCACGCACATCGTGCACGGCTGGCAGCGCATTTAAATACGCCAACAATGACGACATATCATTAAAGCTCGGATATCGATCGCCGGCCATACACATCCCTCGTTTTTTAATACGTTATAAAAACAGTATAGCAATCAAGGAAAAATTTGCCGGTCTAAATGCGAAAAAGATTGTTTATATTATCAAGATGTTAAAAACCCCGTGGCGTCTTAACACCCCGGGGTAAGCATTATTACTTTAAGGAAGGAATATCAACCGCCGGGTTAACGGCTTGCGTGTAATCTACCCCAGGTAAATTAAACCCAAATAAACGATAGAAATCATCACAATAACCATCAACATCCGTCACGGTTTGCAAATTTTCCGTGGTCACCGTTGGCCAGATACGTTCAATTTCTGCTTGTAACTCAGGCTTCATTTCTAAATCGTCGACGCGAATAAATCCTTCAGCATCAACGGCCTTTGGCTGTGCGCTATAAAGATATTCTCTAAACAACCTATCCATTTGCTCAATACAGCCTTCGTGCGTGCCGCTTGCTTTCATTAACTTAAATAAGATTGAAATATACAAAGGCACCACAGGAATTGCAGCGCTTGCCTGCGTGACCACGGCCTTATCGACCGAAACCATTGCCCTGCCTTGGAGGGGAGCCAATCTCTCAGCCAAACGATCGGCAGTCGCCTTTAAATCAGCTTTTGCACGGCCAATCGTGCCATCCATGTAAACCGCGTGGGTTAAACGAGGCCCCAAGTAAGAATAAGCGACCGTTGTGAAGTGCGGGGCTAATAAATTTTCTTTCGCCAAATAATCAATCCAGCGCTCCCAATCATCGCCGCCCATCACCGCAACGGTGTGAGCAATTTCTGCTTCATTCGCGGGTTCAATCGTCACCTCTTTCACTTCTTTCTTAAACGCATCAACCGTTTTACCTTGAAAAGACTGACCAATGGGTTTTAAAACAGATGAAAAAGTTTCGCCGGTTTCAGGATGAGTGCGTCGTGGCGAAGCTAAGCTATAAACCACCAAATCAACCTGACCCCAATCTTTTTTAATTTGCTCAGCAACACGTTGTTTCATTTCCGTTGAAAACGCATCGCCGTTAAAACTTTTGGCATAATATCCTTCCGCTAAGGCGGCTTCTTCAAATGCCGCTGAATTATACCAGCCGGGTGACGCCGTACGTTTTTCATCGGCTTCTTTTTCAAAAAATACGCCTATCGTTTTTGCACCCGCGCCGAAGGTTGAAACAATGCGGCTTGCTAACCCATAACCAGTAGATGCTCCAATGACCAACACGCGTTTTGGGCCTTCAAAGTGGCCTTGGGCTTTCGTTGCTTGAATTTGTGCTTGTACGGCGGCTCGACAACCCACCGGATGTGCTGTGGTGCAAATAAACCCACGAATTTTTGGCTCAATCATCATCATGTCTGAAACCCTCATTTTAAGGTCGATAGTTTACCAGCAAAGTTTCTCAAAAGGGATACCTCGGCCTGAGCAATAATTCTACAAACTTTAATGTTATAATAAACAATCGCTTTCAAGGATGAATGCCATGAATCTTCGCCTTAAGATGTTGATTACCCTCACAAGTTTATGGGCTATTGCCTCGCTGATTATTATATTTTATTCCAAATACACCCTCTCTGAAGACTACATTCAGCTTGAACAAAAACAAATTGATCGCAGCACGGGTCTCTACCGACACATCATTGAAAACGAATTAATCGTTTTAAGACAAAAGAACGCTGACTGGGCGCAATGGGATGATACCTACCAATTCATTGAAACAAAAAACCCCAATTATATCTCCGCCAACTTCACGCCCACTGCCTTTAAAAACATTAATATCAATTTAATGTTGTTTTTCAAACCTGACGGCAGCCTGTTTTACGGCCTGCACTACGACAATAAACAAGATAAATTCATTCCCCTCTCTGACGACCTTTTAAAGTTAATTACCACGCACAAAGGGTATATCTATCAAGAAGAAAATAGCCGCGGGATGAGCGGCATTCTCAAAATTGACGGCGAGTTCTTGGTATTAAGCAGCATGCCTATTCTCACCAGCCAAGGCGAAGGCCCCACCCACGGCACCTTAGCGCTTGGCATGTTTATGTCTGATAAAGACTTCGCAAACCTGTCTGAAATTAAAAATATTCAAGCGGCCTTCTACCCACTCCCGCTAGAAAAACCAGACAATCAACTCTTAAATGCCTACACTACGCTTCAAATTGGATCCGCCAATAGCATCATCCCAGTCAATAAATCGAAAATTATTAGCTACACCTTGGTTAACAACCCCGAAAAAACGCCCATTGGCATTCTCAAACTCACCCTCTCACGTGATTTAATTCAACAAGCCGTGCAAACCATCACACGCTATATTTCTATCATCATTACGATTGGCATCTTGTTCTTGCTTGCCGTTTGGTACTTATTAAAGATATTGGTGCTCGACCGGGTTGCCTTGACCAACCAAAAAATCACCGAAATCAAGACGAGCGGTGAATTTGCTAAGCGCCTCACCACCGAAGGCGACGATGAAATTGATGCCCTCTCCAATAACTTGAACGATTTATTAAATATTATTGAAATCACCCAAGGTCAGCTTCGTTTCAAATTAACCACCCGCGCCGATGAGTTACAACGTCTCGCCCAGCTCAATAAAAAACTCTATAACGAAATCAACCAAGAAAATGAAACCGAGAGTAAACTGAAAGAAAATGAAGAAACCCTCAAACGGCTAGCCTATTACGACACATTGACGGGCTTACCCAACCGTTTATTCTTCCACGAAATGGCTCACCGACTGATCTTGAAAGCCCAGCGCGATGGAACGGGCATTGCCTTATTATCGATTGATGCTAAGAAATTTAAGCAGATAAACGACCTTTACGGCGAAACGGTTGGGGAGCTTTACATCAAAGAGACTGCCGAGCGCCTGCGCACCCTGATTCAAGCCTCAGATGTGGTGGCAAGAATTGCCGGTGATGAGTTTTTTGTTTGCCTCACCAATATTCGCGGACGTGAAACGCTCAAGAAAACGCTAGATGCGATTCTTGAGACACTCTCAAAACCACACATCTCAGAAGGTTTAAGTCTCACCTCCACCTTCAACATTGGTGTCAGTCTCTTTCCAGAGCACGGTGAAACAATTTCTTCACTTGAACGACATGCAGACCTCGCATTGCATCAAGCACAGCAACAAGACGGCAATGCTTTTTGTATTTATCAAACCATCAGAGCACATGAATAATGAAAAAATCAGCACTTTTTTCTTTTCAAATCGCATTCTCCATTTGTGTAATGAGGAGTGTATTTCTCCCTATTATCGATAAGAAAACACGTCCCTCATTAAGCGTTTGGCATAATGTTTTGCTTAACTCACGGATATGAGTTAGTATTTTCCCCAATAGTTCTATACTTTTATGAATGCTAATGTTAAATTTATTCATTGTTAACAATTGAAAGGAAACGACGTCATGGCAAAAGCAAAAACCAGCACCAAAAAGAAAGTTGTTAAAGTAGCTAAAGCTAAAGTTGCTAAACCACGCAAGAAAGTAGCAAAGAAAGCTAAAGCTAAAAAAGTAGTTGCTAAGAAACCAGCAGCTAAACGTACCAAAAAGAAAGCAGCTGCTAAAAAAGCAACGAAGAAAGTAGCGAAAAAACGCGTTGTTCGCAAGAAAAAAGCGAAAACAGCACGTCGCAAGAAAGCCGTTGCTAAAAAGTAAGTTTAATTAAACTTGATTCCTAAGCCCCTGCTCGCAGGGGCTTTTTAATTTCAAACCCCTTTTTGCTGTGTCTTTTAAATTTAAAGCTCAGCCAATAAACACCCCCCACCCTAAACACGCATCGGCAGAATCATCAATTCCTTCCCCTGTTCGTGCAAGTAGTCTTGCAATAATTGCGGGGTATGGTTGTGCAACATCCATTTAAACAGATTCTCGTGTGCGAAAATGAGCTTAGATGCAAAGAAAATACCTTGCGGGTATTTCGCCCCCACAATATCAGCCAATCGTTTTAACTGCATCACCGGGTCGGTTCCAAACCCCGCGTATGATTCGGCAGGAATATTATATTCCAAGCAATATCGCACGAAATAATCCATCATGTCCGAAAGCTTTTCCTGCATCTCTTCAAATTCGTGCTGACCGCGATAGGAGTGTGTGTCGACTGCCCCCACCCCGACAAATACAAAATTTTTAAACTGACCGGGAAAGATGCGCAATATCGATAGTAAGGTGTGCATCCCAACACTGCGATTATTCACAAAAACAATCGCTGTTTGCGCCTGTGGATCAATAGCGAGCGGCGTGAATGCATCTTGTGTGAGCGGAACCAGCAAAACCTTATCAAGCGCTGCGAGCTTACGCGCGATATAATCGTAGTGATATCGAATGATCAGCGCCAACCCAATGACCGATGAGGTCACCAATATTGTCGCCCACCCCCCACTTGAAAACTTATAATAAAGGGTGACACACAAAATACCGGTCGTTACCATAAAGGCAAAGAACGAAAATACAAAATGACGACGCCACGCCGGCAACTTCGAATGCCTCAACCAATAAACCGACACCCCCAGCAACGATAAAGAGAAGGTGATAAACACATTAATACTATAAAGCACCACTAATAATGAAACCTTACCGCCCGTGAAATAAAGCACTACCAATGCCGCCAATCCAAACAGCACGACGCCGTTTTGCACCACCATGCGGCTAGACAAGTTACGAAACCGATTCGGCATCCAATTATCAACAGCCATATTGGCAAGCACTGAAGGGCCCGCCATAAACCCCGCGTTCGCAGCAACAAATAATAAGCCGGCCTCAAATTGCAAAATGAGAATCAATCCCAAATGACCTAGTCGACTGTCCCCTAAAATCATACTAAAGACAGCGGCATTGAGTGTTTTCCCCTCTGTCGGCTGAACACCCCACAACAAATATAATAAAATAATGCCACCAGCCATCACGCTTAAAGAGATAGCCATATAAAGCATTGTGCGCTTACCTGTCGCAACGCGCGGCTCTGCCAACTGATTTGCATTATTAGAAACCGATTCCAGCCCTGTATACGTTCCCGACCCCAAAGAATAGGCATGTAACAAAATACCTAGCATTCCCGCCCAACCGACTAAACCCGTTAAGGCTCGCGTCTCGTGCAAGGCATTAGGTACCACCACGCTCAATCCGCTAGCATGTGAAGTAATGCCGTAAATAATTAGCATGATATGAGAAAAGAAAAATCCGAGGAAAATAGGCATTAACACATAAATAGCTTCTTTCATGCCTCGTAGATTTAAGACCATTAACAAAACAACACCCATAGCTGCCACATAAATTTTATAAGAAAGCCAAGCAATCGGTAGAAAACTAAAAATAGCATCGGCACCACTTGCAATCGAAATAGCAATGGTTAAGACGTAATCGATAATTAAGGCACTGCCTGCCACCAAACCAACGTAGGGATGCAATAATTTAGTCGCCACTTTATATCCCCCGCCGCCTGAGGGAAATAACTCAATGACTTGACCGTACCCAACAGAAATAATAAAAACGGTCAATACCGTCATCACCGCAATGATTAAAGACAGCTGCGAGTGTGTACCAAGCGCAATAAACGTTTCTTCAGGGCCGTAACACGAAGACGATAACGCATCTGCACCAAGGCCTATCCACGCGAGAAAGGCAATCAAGGCAATATGCGATCTAGTTTCTTTTTTCAGTGGGTTCAAAGGTGAACCCACTATCCATTCACGAAGACGACTCCACATATGACGACCCTCTTAACCCGCTTAGGCTCTACGATAAGGCTTAATAACCGGTTTGAAGACAAACGCTTTTGCCGCTAATTTTTTAATGACCGGTTTATGAGCCACGACAGGTTTTGCTGTGGCATGATGCAAAGGCACAAAAGCTTTAATCACGGGTTTAAAGGCCACTTTTTCGGGTGTTTTGGTTTTGAGAGTTTTCTTGATAACAAGCGCTTGCTTGATAGGATGTGTCACCTTGATTGCTGCCTGTTTCACCGGATTATGCGACAGCGTTGGAATTGTCTGTTTCGGTTTAACAACAGCAAGCTTCTTCGTCGGCTTTACCACAACCACACGTTGCTTCACTGGATTAGGGTTCACCGGGCCGTGATTTACCGGTGATTGTCTGGCAGGTTTAACTTTCGCAGGGGTTTGTGTTTGCTTCACAATGTTTGCCTTAAGCGGCTTGGCTTGTACAGCTGGTTTTGATTTTTTCTCAGCCACAATAATTGGCTTCACCACTGTTTTTATTTCCGGCTTCACAACAAGCGGTGCTGATGTTAGCGGTTTCAAAGCAACCGTCACGGCTTTTTTAAGATTCGTCGTTGCTTGAGCTTTTTTAGCGGGTGGTTTCGGCAATACCGGTTTTGCACCGATATTAGGGCCTGCAACCATCACGATAGGTGTTAGCACTGGACCTGGCGGCACAATGCCATTTGAAACGCTAACCGGTGCTTTCATCGGCGGTGGTTCGGTGTGACCCAGGCCTAACGCATCAACTAATGGCAACATCGATTTTTCTGGTTCCGGCGCTGATGGCTCAGGGGCAACAGGTTCGGGTTCATCTTTCCCTAAAATAATAAAATCTTCTTTTGGATCAAGACCCACCACCACACGCTCGCCCGGGGTCAGCGGTGAAGGCAAAGGCTCCGCCTCAGTGGCTTGCTGCTTGGCGGCAGGCAAGGGCTGGTCTGCATAGACAGGGGTTTTTGCCGGTTTCGTAGCTAAGGGTGCTGCGGGTGGCGTTGCAGGCGACAGCGCACCAACCACCACAGATTTTGGAGATTCAGGTTTTGCTGCTGTCGCAGGCACTGCAAAAGCAGGCAAAGTGAGGCCAAACCCGAGTAATAATGCTGTGATTTGTAGACATTTGTTCATCCCTGACTCCCTTCCTTAACAACATCGCCTAAACCGTATCTTAAAAGGATACCAAAATTTGCATTCAATTAGGCGATTGATTATGATTCTCTCCCACCTGACGATGAAAGAGCCTCCCTCCATGAAAATTGCCTGCATTATCCCAAGCCGCATTCAATCAACCCGTCTGCCACGAAAACCCCTATTACCTATTCAAGGCAAACCAATGATTCAGTGGGTTTACGAGAATGCAAAACGCTGCCAACACCTTCATCATTTAATGGTTGCAACTGACAGCCAAGAAATTGCCGATGTGGTCACGGGCTTTGGCGGGCAAGTGATGTTAACCGACCCCAACATTCAAACGGGCTCTGAACGGGTTGCCGCCGCAGCGGCGTCTTTATCTGATATCGATGTCGTGATCAACTTACAAGGGGATGAACCCTTCATCCGCCCTGAAATATTAGAAACCTTGATTACCCCTTATTTAAACGGTGAAACGCCTGAAATGACAACCGTCGCTTTTCCTTTAGATGAAGCGACGAAACGCAACGACCCCGGTGCCGTGAAAGTCATTACTGATCTACAAGGTAATGCCTTATATTTCTCACGCTCACCCATTCCGTATTATCGCACACAACATAGCGCACCGGTTTATCATCACATGGGGCTTTATGCCTTCCGTCGTGATTTTTTAACCACTTATGCAAACTTGCCCCAAACACCACTTGAGTTAACAGAAAGCCTTGAGCAATTACGCGCGCTTGAGCACGGTTATCGCATTCGTGTGTGCTTAACCCCAATTAAAACACTTGAAATTAATACCCCCGAAGAATATGAACAGGCACAACAGTTTCAATATGTTACTTAATGATTAATGGACTTATCATTCAATAGGAGTGCACACCATGTCTTTTCGCCGTATTTTTACCACCGCAACCACGTTACGTCATTTTGCTGCTAAAACGAAGCTCCCCCTCGATCTTGAAGCAAAAAATTTATTAAATTATACACGGCTTATCCAATCGTTTAATCCCTTAACCCTCGAACAAGAATTCTCAAAACTCAAAGGCAATATTGCAAACCCCAAATACCCGGATGCAAAGCGTAACCTTGATGAAAAATGCTTGCGCATTGTGACTTCGGCGCTCAACGGCTCCATTTCACAAGTGCTGCTTTTTATGCGGGCTGATGAGGCACACTTAATGAAACCCTGTGTTGATCATCTCAATGAACTGGGGTTTGAAAATAATGTTCTCGTTGCGCATTCCACCCATGAAACACGCTTTCCTGCTGGTTTAAACATTCCTAAAACGAATATTTTTTCATTCATTCCAACGAAAGAAATTGATCTTATCAATGAACTTAAAACAAAAGCGCCGGGTGTGCTTGGTGTCGTTTTAGGACTCAGCGGAACTGACTCACGCCTAAGAACCATTCAACAGCTCAATAGCATTAAAGGCATTAAACACTTAGGGGTGTCCGATAAAACGATTGATAAAGTGTTAAATCATCAAACCCTAGCTGATTTTATGAAAATCACAGGTTTGCCCGCTGCGCTTGAAGAGAAAGGCTATCAACATTTTGATCGCGTTGATGTGGTTGTTTGTGAAGGGGATGTCATTGGCATGTTTAAACGTAATGAAAATGGCAGGATTGAAACTTACACGAAAGCCCATTCAGCGCATTTTAACAATTTGCGTCTTGGCCTCGCTACTATTCACGAAAACTACCAAGGGCCGCTGACCTTAAGCCTATTAATTCCGCACGATTCTGCAAGAATGCAAGCAAGGCTATTGAACGTAACGCTCGGTATCTCTGATCATTACCTTGCCTGCAAAGACAATACTGGATTTGATCTCTTGGAGTGGATGCTCCGTCAGCAATTATCTCGTCTTTATTTACCGTCGCGTGATGATGATGCGCAATCTTTACGAGCCTTGGTTGAAGCGCCGCACTGCTTTACGATACAAATTCCTATCGTCCCTTGCAGCAGTTTACGTCCGCATCACCCTCAACACGGTGAAACAACTTATACATTGCTTAATGGCACGATCACTGACATCGAAATGCCAACCCCAGATTTAGGTGACATTGAGCTGCTGGTCACAAAAGGCAGCAAAGTCGTTGCAAATGAGCACTCAGCACCTCTACCCATTGGGTTTATACGTGTTTCAGCCAATGATGAAACCGAAGCTTGTGAGAAAATGGCTCAATTACTCACTCAACTTCAGTTTTACGTCAATCAAAACCCGGTTGATTTTAACCTTGCCCACGAGAAAATGGCGTTTGCAGAGCGCCTGTCAACAAAACTCGAGGCTAATGCCCACCCTACCTGCAAAATGCGTTAATTAGGCCGTTTAAGGCAGCCTCAGGGCTGCCTTAAATTCTAGCTCGTCTTTTCATCACTTTTTTGATATGCTGTTGGCCTTTTCGCATCATAAAAAATAGGTGAATTCCCGTGTCAGAACAACTGCGCAATATTGCGATTATCGCTCACGTCGACCATGGTAAAACGACTTTGGTTGATAAACTCCTTCAACAAACGTCCAGTCTTTCTAAGAAGAACACTGGTACTGAACGCATTATGGATAGCAACGATCTTGAAAAAGAACGTGGAATCACCATCTTAGCGAAAAATACCGCTATTAAATGGGAAGATTATCGCATTAACATCGTCGACACCCCCGGTCACGCTGACTTTGGCGGTGAGGTTGAACGTATTCTCTCGATGGTCGACTCAGTATTGTTATTAGTCGATGCCGTTGACGGCCCGATGCCGCAAACCCGTTTCGTGACGCAAAAAGCGTTTGCGAAAGGCTTACGCCCTATCGTTGTTATTAATAAAGTGGACCGACCCGGCGCCCGCCCTGATTGGGTTGTCGATCAAGTCTTTGATTTATTTGATAATTTGGGCGCAACCGATGAGCAGCTTGATTTCCCTATCGTCTATGCGTCCGCTTTAATGGGTTTTGCCACCCTTGATTTGAGCCAACCCAACGATGACATGCGTCCGTTGTTTGAAACGATTGTGAAGCATGTGCCTGCCCCGAAAGTCGATGCAGCAGCACCTTTCCAAATGCAAATTATCACGCTCGACTACTCAAGCTATGTTGGCATGATTGGTATTGGTCGCATTACCCGCGGCACAGCCCGCACGAATATGCCCGTTACCTTAATTGACCGTGAAGGCAAAACCCGCCAAGGTCGTATTTTGCAGGTACTGGCGTATTTGGGTCTTGATCGAACCGAAGTGCCAAGTGCTGATGCCGGCGACATTATCGCAATTACCGGTATCGATAATTTGAAAATCTCTGATACCCTTTGCGACCCGCAACAAGTTGAAGCCCTGCCCGCCCTTAGCGTTGATGAACCCACCGTGAGCATGACTTTCCAAGTCAACACCTCACCGTTTGCCGGCAAAGAAGGCAAGTTCGTCACCAGCCGTCGTATCCGTGACCGTTTATATCAAGAATTAATGCATAACGTGGCGCTGCGTGTTGAAGACACCGCCGACCCTGATAAATTTAAAGTTTCAGGTCGTGGTGAATTACATCTTTCCATTTTAATTGAAACCATGCGTCGTGAAGGGTATGAATTAGCCGTCTCTCGCCCTGAAGTCATCATGAAAGATGTTGACGGTGAAATGCAAGAACCGTACGAAACCCTAGCCATTGACGTGCCCACCGAATATCAAGGTACCATCATGGAGAAATTAGGCTCGCGTCGCGGTGATTTGAAAAACATGATTTCCGACGATAAAGGCCGTGTGCGTCTTGACTATATCATTCCTTCTCGCGCACTCATTGGTTTTCATACTGAGTTTTTAACCTTAACCTCCGGCACGGGCATTATGCACCACGTGTTTAGTCATTACGGTGCTGCTGCGAAAGGTGAAATTCCTCATCGCTTAAACGGTGTTTTAATTTCTAACCAAATAGGCACGGCTTTGGGTTATTCTTTATTTAACCTACAAGAACGTGGCCGTATGTTAATTGGCCCTCAAACAGAAGTGTATGAAGGCATGATTGTTGGCATTCACACGCGTGATAACGACTTGGTCGTGAACGTTTGTAAAGCCAAGCAATTAACAAACATTCGTGCGTCTGGTTCTGATGAAAACATTATCTTAACGCCGCATATTCAATATAGCTTAGAACAAGCTTTAGAGTTTATTGAAGACGATGAATTGGTCGAAGTGACACCACAAAGCATCCGCATTCGTAAGAAATTTTTGAAAGAACACGAACGCAAACGTTCTAAGTAAATTTGAAAAACAAAAAAACCGCGAGCAATCGCGGTTTTTCATTTTTAAGCGAGAAGTTAAACCAATGCACGTGCAATTCGTGATTTCCAAGGTTTAAAGAAATTTTTCTCATTGCTATCCTTCTGACGACTGAGTGCGTAAGTCGGCGCAAAAAAAGTTGCTGGTTTGAACTTGGGATTTTTTAGCGTTAACTCACGTTGATGTGCTTGAAACTCACCGCTGATTTTGCTGCGTTCCGTTTTCAAGCTATTCATGTTATTTTCTACCGCATCTAAAGATGCGTCTAAATGTTTTGAGTCTTTACTTTTATTCAGTCCTAATACAGTTTTATATTTTTCTAAAGCCTCTAGCCTTTCGTGCTCTTCTTTCGCAGAACGAATAAGATGATTCGATTCACAAACTTTTTTGAAACGCTGAAGATAAACTTCACGCTCTTGATTATCAGGATCAGTCGTTGGAATTTTTTCAAGTTCAGACCGTCTTAATTCTCTGTCTATTTTGCTGGTATTCAATGCGGTCTGATGATTTTCAAACGTTTTAACTGCTTCATTCGCCCCTTGAAGCATCGCGCTAAACATTAATTTAACGGTGTGTCTATTCGTTAAATTGTCGAGGTTTTGGCTAATGCGTTTCGAGGCACCTCTACCATAAATCACTAAGCCAGCAGCAAGCGTGGTAAACAATACCGCTGCAACCCCCACACACACCAACCATCCAATAGGGCCTGTTATGATTCCTAGTATTGGTATCATGAGCAAAATCGCAGGAACAGCACTCATGCTCGCAGCAATCAATAAACCCTTGCCAACAGATTTATCTGCAAAACTCTCTTGAAATTTTAACTTGGCATTTGCTTCAGTTAAAGATTTCAAATTTTCTTGCATTATCGGCTTCAGCTCAGATAAGGTCTTAGGTTCAACATTCGCAACTAAATTAATCATTTCCGCCATTATTTGAAAATGTTGCTTAAATTCAATGGGGTTAAAATGCGTTTGCCGTAAGCCACACTCGTATTCAACGAGCTGAAACCAAATCGTAAGATCCAAACCAAGTTCTTGAAACTTTGCTTTATCTTCTTCGTAGATAGCTTTCGCAGCGAGAACATCTTCGTACTTCAACCCTTGATACTTTCTCATTCGTCGATGATACCAAGTCAATTCAGTCGCTGATATTTTAGCGATTCCTTTTTTTCTGTATGTTTTCAATGGCATAGGAAACCTCAATCAATAATGTGTGTTTTGGCCAAACACAGCCTAATACAAACATAACCCACTGTAAATAACGCCATCTTCAACCTGGCTTATAAAATGATCAAGTTCATTATTAAACACCCAATTTTTTCTCAGCAGCGCCTGCCCAGTAACAGAGTAATGGGGCAGGGACTTGCATTATTTCAAGTGAAGTGGATGGACTGATTTTTCCAAAATCAGACATGGTTTTTGTTGCAACAAACGCTTTGGCAATTGATTTTTTATCGCATAACTCAAGCAAGCCTTTCAAATCACGCAAGCCCGTATGCTGTGCGCGATATTTTACTTCAAATGGAATAAGCCGATTCGCTTGTTCAGCAACCACATCCACTTCGTGATCTCGCGCACCCTTCCAGTAAGAAAACCGGATATGCTGTGTTGAATAATAGGTGTATAAGTGTTTAAAAACAGCCGTTTCTGTTGCAATGCCCAAGGCTTCTGGGTCATCCAATAATGCTTTTCCTTTCAAAAGCACGGCTGAGGCAATGGCTGGGTCTGCCATATAAATTTTGAATTTACCTCGCAAAACATCTTTCCCATAACCAAAAGGTGCCAATCGATAGATAAGATGGGCTGCTTCTAATAATTCAATAAAATGCCCGACGGTGGGTCGCTTCATCGCTAAATTACCGCAAAGATCGGGTATATCTAAGATACCGCCATCGTGCAAACATAAATAAATAAATGTTTGTTCAAGTTCCAAAACATGCCTAACATTAAAGAGCGCTGTCATATCACGCTTTAATACTTTATCAATAATGTCTTCTCGCAATAATCGTTGCGCTTGTGTCACGCTTTCAACTAAAGCCGTTTGAGGAAAGCCACCACGCATGAGATATTCGTGAAAATGACCCACGTAATTTTCTGCTAAAAGTGAAACATCACGCATTTGTTTATCAGACCACTGGAATAAATCATCGAATGTGTTTAATGCCGGCAATGCAGGCAATTCAACCTTTTTTATTTGTAGATATTCATAAAAAGACAAGGTTGATAATTTAATCGTATGCCATCGACCCACACCCGATTCAGGATGATCCGTTAACAAAGGCGTTGCAGAGCCTGTAAAAATTATGCGGCGTTGTTTATTAAAATCAACTTGATGCTTTACCCACGTGCCCCAATCACGGACGTATTGGGCCTCATCGATAAAAAGATATTCTAGTCCGGCTGCCACCGGCTCACGTGCCCGCCAAGCTTCTAAAATGGCATCAATACCAACCAGTTTAAATAAAGGGTGATCAAGCGTCGCATATAAAATATTACTCGGTGGCACGCCCTGATCAAGCAAGGCTTGAATGGCTTGAAGCAATAACGTTGTTTTACCGATCTGGCGGGCGCCCGATAATAATACAGCACGCGGTGCCGGCGGACTAACCACCCAAGTCATTAATTCATGAAAAGAAGCCCGCTGCCAATGTGGCAAATCAGCGATCGCCTCTTCGCGCCACCAGGGGTTAAATTTAGCCAAAATGGCTGCTAGCTCATCACGTGAAATTTTCATCATAATGACAGTTTAGCTCAAAAAAATCGTGTTTTCAAACTAAATTGGTCATTTAGTGAAAGTATAGTTTAACTAAATGACGCAATTAGTGTGTTTTTCGCCTCAAAGCCGGCTTAAGGGGTTTGGGGGGCGGGTGAGGATGTTAGTGATGATGTTTTGGGTATATTCGCGTTTTTCCAAGCATTGGCTGGCTAAGTGTTGGTCTTGGAAGAAAATTGACAGTTCAAAGTAGTCAGCATCGTAAGTATTGCGTTGCTGGCGAGGGATAAAGACAATTTTTTGGTTGCCAAAAGCACGTTGCAGTTCCAAGGCCACATAGGCTTCGAGTATTTCAAGCTGCTCTCGTGATAAATCTGAGCGATCAAATCGGCCTGAGTTATTTAACACTTCGATATAGCCCTCTCGTTGCGCCAAATGGCCTGCGTAGTAAACGCCGCTTTCATCACCGGGGTTTGATAACACCAGCGAAGGGTGACCCAAGCGATCATCCCAATTAATATAAGGGTGATTTTTTTCATCGAAAGCATCGTGAATGCCGTGATACCCCCAAATACCTTGATACGCATTTTTAATGCCAAGAACAATCTCAAAATTTTCTCTTAACACCCAAATACGTTTTTCATTCAGCGCTAATTGATAAGAAACTTGTGATAAGTTTTCATAGGCATGATTCGTTGCGCACTCCCCTACATACGACCGTGTGCTTTGGGCTTCTTTAAGGGCAGAAACATGCGTGCGTATCAATTGCTTGCCTTGATTTAACACAGTGTGATTAGACTCACGCGGCGTATAAAACAAACGTGAAAAAGAATTGTGCTTTGGCGCAGGCAACTGCAAGGCATGATTCACTTTTACTAATAAAGTCTTTATTTGATCTGCTTGAATAAAATAAGAATCCAGTAAAGGCTTAAACAAATGCTCATTTGCTTCAAAATGTTTCGCGGTGATACTTAACACAACCCCCTGAATATCAATCGCGTGTGCTGCCGGGTTTCCGACCCATCTTAGTTCTGTGTGATGTTGCACCGATAATGACTTACCGCAAGCCGCTAAATTATCAATTAAAGGACCGATGCTCTCTTCAACCACCGGAATACGAATGGGCGTTGAAAATTCAAACGTTAAATATACCCTTGTATTTTCAAATGTTTTGATTTCACGTTCTTTGCAAACATGGACTGCTTCAAAATGTTTCGGAAAAGCTGCAATGATTTCTTCATTTAATGGACACATAAATCCCCCTGCCAATCAGGTTTTGATTGAAAGTTAACTAAACATAAATTAATTTTTTAAGTAAAAAGAAAGAATTAAGTCATGCCCAAAGGCATAACGTTTTTAAATAAAAAATGGGGAGAAATGCGTAAAAAAATAGTGTTTTTCATGTGACACCTCGTTTAGCAATTATTTAATGTGCCTGCAATCTGAGAAATCAAATCAGCACAACCGAGGGTCAACATAGCATATCGATATCAACGGCGTCAACTATATCAACGCCGGTTTTGGCTTACGCTCAGTGACAATGTAGAGTGTGTCTTCTGCCTCTAGGGTGAGGTCGAGTTCCGGGTTGAGAAGACGGTCGGTGCCGCGTTCAAGGCCGACGACAATCGCTTTAGCGCGTTCGGTGGTCAGACCAGATTCACGAATGGTTTTACCAATTAAACGCGGATGTCTTGCGAGCGAAATGGGTTTTAAACGGAATTTATTTAATTGATTCTCAGAATCAGCATCTTCTTCGATCGATGAGATGGTAATACGTTTAGAAAACAAATCAATTTGTTCGTCATTCCCCAATACAATTAAACGATCACCCGCGTAAAGCATTTCCTCTTTACTCGGTGCGAAAATCTCTTGAGTGCCACGATAAATTGCGACAATATTAATACCGTAAGTTTGTCGCAAGCGCATTTCTTTTAAACTTTTCTTCACTAAATTAGAACGATTACCCACCGTCAATTCAATAAAGTGTGTATCCCAAGGTGCCAATTTTTGAAAGTGCGTTTGTTTAGTTGGCTTGCGTTTAATGTTACCGACTAACTGCGACTCAAACCAATGATAGGATTTTTCAAGCTGTCTAAATGTCGCCACAAAAAACAACACGATAATCAACCCAAATACAATGGTCGTTGCCCACGTGTGGTAATAAACCAAACTTAAAATCGACAATTCAGCCAAGGTAATTAACCCAACCATTAACTGCACCGATTTTAACTGTGTTCTTGCATACGCGGGCACAATAACACGACGATAAGAAAACACCATGCCCCACAAGAAAGGTGTTGCACAAATGATAGAGATAA
The DNA here is from genome assembly GCA_965653045.1 of uncultured Gammaproteobacteria bacterium. GTDB lineage: Bacteria > Pseudomonadota > Gammaproteobacteria > DSM-16500 > DSM-16500 > Aquicella. The sequence continues at coordinate 4,766 of CBFGYM010000009.1, read as the reverse complement.
TTTCAGCCAGAATTTTCGCATGCGTTTTACGATCAATCACACGCATTAATTCTTTCAAAAGATATTGATCCGTTAAGGTGAAAATGATACCGACAATTAAGGCATTAATGGCAACGCGAATGAAGATAGACCTCACCCACGGGTTTTCGGATGAACTCGAGGTTAAACGATAAATCCAGTTTGTATAAGAATCTAACCCATATTTTAATTTGCCCGGCATTTTCTTTTCGAGATAATCGCCGAACTTCACAGAAAACATAATAAAATAAGGCGTTGTAAACGTCGTCACACCTGACACCGCTACAATAATAGGGTAGAGCCGATCGTTAATCACGCCAAGGGTTAAACCAAGCGAAGCGATAATAAACGAGAATTCGCCAATCTGCGCCATCCCAAACGATGCACGAAACGACGTATTAAAACTCTGTCCTGTCACAAATGAAGCCACGCCGATGATAATGACCTTACCCAAGATTAATAAGGCTGAAATTAATAACACGGCACGCCATTCAGATAAAATGACTGTCGGGTCGATTAACATACCGACGGAAATAAAGAATACCGCGCCGAAAATATCACGAATAGGAATAATGGCTTCTTCAATGCGATGCACCAATACGGTTTCTGCTAAAATAGACCCCATAATAAATGCACCCAACGCCGTTGAATAATTCAAACGATCTGCCATCGTCACTAAAAACAAACACAAGGCAACAGACACAATGGTCAAGGTTTCTTGACTTAAAAACCGCGCAATTTTTTTGAAGAGTGACGGTAAAATAAAGTAACCCACAATGAACCAAGCACCCACAACCATCACCAAACGCACGAGTGTCGATAACATATCCATCGACAACCACGAATGTTTAGCCAGCATGGTCGACAAGCCCACTAATAATAAAATCGCTAATAAATCTTCAACGATTAATACACCGAATATAAATTCAGCGAAACGCTTGGTTTTCAAACCGAGCTCATCAATGGCTTTGATGATAATAGTGGTGGATGAAATACTTAAAGCTGCGCCCAAGAATAAGGTATCGTTAAACGACCATTGGAGCCAATGCCCCAATAATGCGCCAACCCCCATCATGAAAACGACATTGAAGATACCCGTCAGCAAAGCCGACACGCCCACGCGCGTTAACTTTTGAAAGCTGAACTCTAAGCCCAGCGAGAACATCAAGAAGATCACCCCAAGTTCAGAGAGAATTTTGATGTTAGGCCCATCACTGATGAATTGATGCGGTGGAGTATAAGGCCCCAAAATCATACCAGCCACTAAATAACCTAAGACCACCGGTTGACGTATCCGCTGGAACAACAAAATCACGATGCCGGCCACACCCAGCATAATAGCCAAATCGTAAATTAGCGGCGCTAAGGCATGCATGACCTACTCTCCAATTCATCCTTGGTAGATTAAGTCTAACTCACGCGCGGCCTTCACGTCATCCAATCGTTTCACGGATAGGGTATAAGGTGCCCCCGTTAATTGTGTCGCATCTACTTTAGCTTCTTCCAAAATCGCAATCATGGCATCGGCGAACTTATCGAGGGTTTCTTTGGTTTCGGTTTCTGTTGGTTCAATTAATAAACACTCGGGGACCAACAATGGAAAATACATGGTTGGAGCATGAAAGCCGTAATCTAACAACCGCTTAGCGACATCTAAAGCTGAAATGTGCAAACGAGCAGCCTCAGGCTTCAAAGTGATAATGAACTCGTGCGTTGCGCGCCGAGTTGGGTAAGCTAAGGTGAACCCAGCTTTTTTAAGCCGAGCCTGTAGGTAATTGGCATTCAAGGTCGCAAATTCTGCCACACGTTTTAAGCCTTCCTTACCGAGCAAGCGTGCATATAAATAAGCCCGCAATAAGATACCCGCATTACCCATAAAGGCTGATAAACGGCCAATGGACTGCGGACAGTCTTTCTCAGTTAACCATCGGTAATGATCACCGGCTTTCTCGACGCGCGGAATAGGCAAGTAAGGTAATAAACGTTCACCTGCGACCACAGGACCGCTGCCAGGACCACCACCACCGTGTGGGGTTGCAAAGGTTTTATGTAAGTTCAAGTGAACCACGTCAAAACCCATATCACCAGGCTTCACCTGACCTAAAATCGCGTTGAAATTTGCCCCATCGTAATACAGCAAGCCGCCGGCATCGTGAATAATTTTCGCGACTTCTTGAATTTTTTGCTCAAACACGCCAAGGGTTGAGGGGTTGGTCAACATAATACCGGCAGTTTTTTCGCTAACGGCGGCTTTTAAGGCTTCAATATCGATATTGCCATCAGCCCCGGTAGGAATTTCTTTGACTTTAAAACCACACTGTACAGCTGAGGCAGGGTTCGTGCCGTGCGCCGCATCAGGCACAAGCATTTCATTACGTTCGTGATCATTGCGCGCGCGATGATAAGCACGAATCATTGCAACGCCAGCAAATTCGCCTTGTGCACCCGCCATGGGGGACAAAGCTGCACCCTTCATGCCTGTCACATCTTTCAACATTTCTTGAAGTTCATACACACACGCCATATACCCTTGGCTATGTTCTTCACGAGACAAGGGGTGATGGTTTAAAAACCCATCTAGCATCGCCAATTTATGTACACCACGCGGGTTATATTTCATCGTGCAAGACCCAAGTGGATAAAAATGCGTATCTATCGAAAAGTTTTTTTGCGATAAACGCGTGTAATGCCTAACCACGCTTAATTCATCGGTTTCAGGCAAAGTTGGTACATCCGTGCGCAATAAAGCTTTAGGAATATCATCACAAATAATCGCATCAGCGGTAGGCCACTGCGCATTTGCACGACGTCCTGAACGCGAAGACTTAAATATTAACTGAGACATGTGACTTACTCCCTTCTAAAACTTCGCCCAGCTGTTTCACAAATGCAGCAATTTCTTCTAAGGTTTTTGTTTCTGTCACACAAACTAATAAACACTGACCCAAGGACGGATAGGCCTGCGATAAATCAAACCCACCTTGAATACGTTGCTTCGTTAACGCTTTCAAAACAGTGTCAACGGGTTGCTTTAATCGTATGACAAGTTCATGAAAGAAAGGTGCAGTAAAGACAAATTCAACACCAGGTAATGTTTTTAATTGTGCAGCACACTCACGCATATTCGCATGTGACTGCAAAGCGACTTGTTTCAACCCTTGCGGCCCCATCAAACTCATGTAAACGGTTGATGCCGTTACCATTAAGCCTTGGTTCGTACAAATGTTAGAAGTCGCTTTCGCACGGCGTATGTGTTGCTCACGCGCTTGCAAGGTTAACACAAACCCTTCTTTGCCATTCAAGTCGATGGTACGGCCAACAATACGCCCCGGCATTTGACGCACGTGTGCTTTTTTACAGCATAAAAATCCGTAATACGGCCCGCCGGAAGCCAGTGGAATGCCTAAAGGCTGGCCTTCACCACAAGCCATATCAACACCAGCTTGTCCCCACTGCCCCGGCGGTTTCAATAAAGCCATTGCCGTTGGGTTCACCACCCCTATCGATAACAAGCCATGCGATGCAGCCCAGTCGGTTAAGGCATCAACGTTTTCTAATACGCCAAAAAAATTCGGCTGCGGAATGACAAGCGCCGCCACTTCTTCTGTCAGCAACTTTTCTAAAGCTGCTTGGTCAATTTGGCCTGTTGCGATTGAAAACGGCACGTCAATTAATTCAATATGTTGTTGATACACAATGGCGTGCACCGCTTCACGATAATGCGGATGAACCGCTTGTGGAAATAATATTTTTGTTTTGCCTTTTTTATTCTGCAAACGTACAGCCATTAATATCGCTTCCGCTAAACCTGACGCGCCATCGTATAAAGAGGCATTCGATACATCTAAACCCATGAGCGAGGCCATCATGGTTTGATATTCGTAAATTAATTGCAAACTACCTTGGCTTGCTTCGGCTTGATACGGCGTGTAAGCCGTCATAAATTCACCCCGCGTTGCTACTTCCCACACGGCCGCGGGAATGTGATGCTCATAAGCGCCTGCGCCAATAAAACAACTTAACTGACTATCTTGCGCAGCACGTTGTTTCGCTAAACGCGTTAATGCCAATTCAGATAAACCTGAAGGCACATTTGTTAACGAAGTATTGCGTAAGGCGCTAGGAATTTCATCAAACAATGCATCGATGTTTGAAACGCCAATGGTTTTTAGCATCTCACTCACATCGTCAGACGTGTGCGGAATAAACGGCATGAAACTCTCCCTGAAAACGATTTAGTGTGCTTCAGACGCCACAACTTTGGTATATTGTTCGGCAGTCAATAATTCCGTTTGACCTTGATCTAGTTGTCGAATGCGAAATAACCAGCCTTTGCCGTAAGGGTCTTGGTTAATTAACGCCGGATTATTAATAACGGCTTCATTTACCTCAACAACTTCACCGCTTAAGGGTGAATAAATATCAGCAGCCGCTTTCACCGATTCAACCACAGCACATTCTTCACCGGAATCAAACTGTGCTTCGACTTCGGGTAATTCGACGTAGACTAAATCGCCTAACATCGTTTGCGCATGGTCAGTAATACCCACGATAAAATAATCGTTTTCTTTTTTAATCCACTCGTGAGAATGGGTGTATTGCAACTTAGCAGGAATATTGCTCATCTGTGGTTTCCTTTTTTTAAAATACTTTTTGCCCAAGGCGCACAAACGGTGGCTTAATCACCAACGCTGGCACCGGTTTATTGCGAATTTCAACAGAACACTGATTACCGATCTCTGCCGGCA